>PNKG01000038.1 GCA_013822585.1 Opitutus sp.
TGGCCCGGCTTCCTCCCGTGGACCATCGCGGAGTATTTCGGCAAGCTCCGCGGCAATTTCGCGCGCCTCAAGGTGCTCGAGGAACTGGGCACGCCCGGGGAGATCGCGCAGGCGAAAGCCAGCATCGTCGAGATGATGGGCCTCATGGGCCACTTCCTCGGCGACGCCGCCCAGCCGCTGCACACCACCACGCACCACAACGGCTGGGTCGGCCCCAACCCCTCGAACTACACGACTTGGCGCGGCTTCCATTCGTGGATCGACTCCGGCTTCCTCGCCCGCGCCAAGATCGACCTTGCGCCGCTCGCCGCGCAGGCCCGGCCCGCGCAGTCGCTGCCGCTCGACCTGCGGCCCGACGGCCGCGACCCGATGTTCGCGCACGCGATGGATTTCGTCCTCGAGCAGCACAAGCTCGTCGAGCCGCTCTACCGGCTCGAGGCCGCCGGCAGGCTGAAGCTGGAGGGCACCCCGCCCGATCCCGGGGCGGTCGACTTCATCCGGGCGCGCCTTCTCACCGCCGGCCAGAGGCTCGGCGACGTGTGGCTGACCGCGTGGCGCGGCGCCGCCCCGGACAATTTTCTCCGCGGCCAGCTCATCCGCCAGAAGGCCGCGGCCGAGGGTGCGGAGGCCGCTCCGGCGGCGAAGTCCCCATGAGCCTGGCCTCGCTGTTCTGGGTCGCCGTCGGCGGAGCGCTCGGTTCCGTCCTGCGCGCGCTGGCCGGGGCGGCGCTGGGCCACGTCCGGTTCCCTTGGGCGACCCTGGGCGTGAATGTGGCCGGTTCGCTCCTGATCGGGTGGGTCATGGCCCGCCTCGGCGGGCTCGAGCCCGCGCCGGCCGCGCGATTGCAGGCGCTGGTGGTCGTCGGGTTCTGCGGCGGCTTCACCACCTTCTCCACCTTCAGCTGGCAGACACTCGATCAAATGCAGCGCGGCCAGTGGGGCGCGGCGCTGGCGAACGTGCTCCTTTCGGTCGTCCTCTGCCTCGGCGCCGTCTGGCTCGGCGCACGCCTCGCCCACGGATGAAACCCCGCCGGATGTTGGCCCGAAATGCAGGAGCGGCTTTGCGCCGCGACACGCGCGCGGGCGGGAATTGCCGGTGTGGTCGCGGCGGTAAGCCGCTCGGGCGGTTTTCGCGGTTGGTTGCGATCGGTTGGGGGTGCCTTGTGGCGTGCACCCTCATGCCCGCGCACGCCGCCGACGAACGCGCCCAGCGCACCGTCGTGCTCGTCAACTCCCGGCAACCCGAATCCGTCGAGCTCGGCGAATTCTACCTCCGGCAGCGCGGCATTCCGTCCGCCAACCTCCTCGCGCTGCCGATGCCGGAGGCGGAGAGCATCACCTGGCGCGAGTTCGTCGACCAGGTCTGGCAACCCCTGCAGGACGAGCTGCACCGCCGCCGCTGGCTCGAGGGTTCGTTGTCCGACCAGCTCGATCCGCTCGGCCGGCGGCGTTCCGCGCTGACCGGCCACCGCCTCGCCTACCTCGTCGTCTGTCGCGGCACGCCGCTGCGCATCCACGACGACCCGACGACCATCGATCCGGCGCAGGCCGCCCGGTTGCCCGAGCCGTTCCGCCACAACCAGGCCGCGGTCGACTCCGAGCTGAGCCTGCTGGCGCAGGTGCCGCCGCCCGCGCTCGGCTTCTTGCCCAACCCGCTTTTCCGCGCGAAGCAGGCGCCGGACATCAGCGCGGAATTCGTCGTCAAGGTCGCCCGGCTCGATGGCGCCACGGCCGCCGACGCCCGTTCGCTCGTCACCTCCGCGCTCGAAGCGGAGCGGCATGGCCTGATCGGCCGCTACTACATCGATCTCGGCGGGCCGCATCCGGTCGGCGACCGCTGGCTGGAAAGCGCGCGGGCGCAGCTGACGGCGCTCGGCTTCTTCGGCGACGCCGAGCACACGGGCGCAACCTTCGGCGCGGCCGACCGCTTCGACGCCCCCGCGATCTACTTCGGCTGGTATGCCTCCTCGGTCAACGGCCCGTTCCTGCGCGACGGCTTCCGTTTCGCGCCGGGCGCCATCGCCCTGCACATCCACAGCTATTCGGCGGCGACGCTGCGCAATCCCAACGAGCAATGGTGCGCCCCGCTGATCGCGCGCGGGGCCGCCGCGACCTTCGGCAATGTCTTCGAGCCCTACCTCGAGCTGACGCTCCGCCCCGATCTCCTGCTCGAGCAGCTCGCCGCGGGCGCGACGCTCGGCGACGCCGCCTATTTCGCGACGCCGGCGCTCAGCTGGCAGGGCGTCATCGTGGGCGATCCGCTCTACCGCCCCTTCGGGGTTTCGCTGACGGACCAGATTGCCCAACTGCCCGACCTGCCGCCCGGGCTCGCGGGGCATGCCATCGCGCGGCAGGTTGCCGTGCTCGACCGCGTCGGCCTGGTGGACGAGGCGCGCGCGTTGTTCGCGCGCGGCATGCGCGAGTGTCCGAGCCTCGCGCTGGCGCTGGCCCGCGCGCGCTTCGAGCTGGCGCAGGGAAATCCCGCCGCGGCCGTGGGCGAGCTCGGGTTCGTGGCGAGGCTGCCCGCGGTTTCGCCGGCCGACTGGGCGCTGGTGCGCGCGGCGGGGGAATTGATCGCCGCCAACGGCTCCGCGCGCGAGGCGCTGCCGGTCTATCAGACGCTCATCCGCGCCAAGGCGCCGTCCAACGAGGCGGCGCTGCAGGTGCTGGCGGATGCCAGGAAGCTCGCGGATGCGATCGGCGACATGGCGCTGTCGCTCGAGTTCGCGCGCCGCGCGACCGAACTCGCCCCGCCGCCGCCGGCGCCCGTGCCGGGCGGGCGCAAGTGAGGCGCGGTTGGCGCGGACAATAAAGCCCGCCGGGGCGGCGGGCTGGTTGCGCCGGGCGCGGCTGCGTTTCCGCGCTCAGAGCTGGTCGACGATCTTGTCGGCGAGCCCGTAGGCGATGGCCTCCTGCGCGTTGAGGTAGAAGTCGCGGTCGGAGTCGCGGTCGATCTTCTCGATCGGCTGCCCGGAGGCGGCGGCGAGGATCTTGTTCAGCTCGGCGCGGATTTTTTCCATTTCCTTCGCCTGGATGTTGATGTCGGAGGCGGGGCCGACCATGCGGCCGGAGATGAGCGGCTGGTGGATGAGCACGCGGGCGTGCGGGTAGAGGAAGCGGCGGCCCTTCTTGGCGGCGCTGAGGAGGATCGAGCCCATCGAGGCGGCCATGCCGGTGACAATCACGTTCACGGGCGAGGAGATGAGCTGCATCGTGTCGTAGACCGCCATGCCGGCCGTGATCGAGCCGCCGGGCGTGTTCATGTAGAAATGGATCTCCTTCCCGGGCGCGGCGGCCTCGAGGTAGAGGAGCTTTTCCGTGAGGTCCTTGGCGGACTCGTCGGTGACGGCGCCCCAGAGGAAAATTTTCCGCTGCTCGAGGAACTTGCGCTGGATCTGTGCGCCCACCGGACCGGGCAGTTTGCCGACCATCGGATCCTCGCGGTCGTCGTCCTCGTCGTCGAGGCGCGGGGGGATCGGATTCTGGTAGTCGGGAGAAAGGTTGTGAGCGGACATGCCGCAAAACCAAACGTGGAAACGCGATTTTGCGAGGGGAAACTCGCGCGCCACCGGGGTCGGGGAAGACGGACGCTCAATCGATCCGCAGGGCCTCGAGGGGATGGAGGCGGGAGGCGCGCCACGCCGGGATGAGAATGGCAACCGAGGCGGCCAGCAGCACGATGGCGGCGGCGAGGGCTATCGGGCCGGCGCTCAGGCCGGTCATCCCGTAGACCATGCTCTTGAGGACGTTGGTCAGCGCAAGGGTCGCACCGAGCCCCAGGAACACGCCGAGGATGGTCCAGCGCAGACCTTGGCCGAGCACCAGGCGGAGCAGGTTGCCGCCGAGCGCCCCCAAGGCGAGGCGCACGCCGAATTCGCGGGTGCGCTGCGCGATGTGGTAGCTCAGCGTGCCGTAGAGTCCGACGGCCACGAGACCGAGCGCGGTGGCCATGAAGAAATTCACCAGGCCCGCGACGGCGCGCTCGCTGGTGGTGGCGGTGACGACGATCTGGTCGAGGGTGCGGATGTCCTGCAGCGGCAGCTCGCGGTCGAGCTCGGCCACGGCCTGGCGCAGCAGGGGCGCAAGCAGCGAGGCCGGCTGGTTCGAGCGGAGGTTGATATGCACGGTGCTGCCCCAATGTCCCGGCGGCGTGGTGAACATCTCGGGCTGCACCTCGCCGGTGGCGCCCCTTTGGCGGGTGCTTTCGACCACGCCGACGACGGTGGCCGTATACCAGGGCTTGCCCGGCATGTTGGCGCGGAAGACCTGGCCGATGGGGTCCTTGTTCGGCCAGGCCTTGTCCACCATGGCCTGGTTGACCACCACCCCGAGGATGCCGTCGGCGTTCATGTCGTCGGCCGGTGTGAGGTTGCGCCCGCGGAGCAGGCGCAGGCCCATGGCCTGGAAGTAATCCCGGGTCACGGAGGAGCGCTCGACGTTCATGCGGCGTTGGGCCGGATCGTAAACCTCGTCGTTGACGAGCGCGCCGGTGTTGCTGCCGCCCTGCAGCGGCATCTTCGAGGTCAGGCCGACCGCGGTGACACCCGGGATGGCCGCGAGCCGCTCCTCGAGCCGCTGCCAGAAGCGCACGCGGGCCGCATTGTCCTTGTAGGATTCGCCGCGCAGGTTGAGCCGGGCGGTCAGCACCAGATCGGTGCTGAGCAGACGGTTCTGCTCGAGGATCCTGAAGTAGCTTGCGGAGAACAGGGCCGCGACGTTGGCCAGCACGAAGGCCACGGCGATTTGCGCCACGAGCAGGCCGCGCAGCATGAGGTGGCGCGAGCCGACGGCGCCGCGGGCGTCGGTGCGGATGATGTCGGCGAGCGAAGTGCGCGCGGCCGCCAAGGCGGGCGGCAGGCCGGCGAGGAGCGCGGTCAGCAGCACCGCACCGCAGGCGAAGAGCACGCCGAGCCAGTCGAGCGAGATGGCGGCCTTGCGCGCCTCGCTGGCGGGGGCGACGGCCTTCAGCACGGCGATGCCGCCGGAGGCGAGCAGGAGGCCGAGCCCGGCGCCCAAGGCGGCCAGCACGAAACTCTCCGTCAGGGCCAGCCGGATGAGACGGCCGCGGGTGGCCCCGAGGGCGATGCGCACGCCGAACTCGCCCTGCCGCCGCGCGCTGCGGGCGAGGAGCATCGAGGCGACGTTGGCGCAGGCGACGAGCAGCACGAGCGCCACCGCGCCGAAGAGCAGCCACAGCCGCTGGGCCAGATCGCGCGTCATCTCGAAATGCAGCGACCGCACGAGGAAGTGTTTGCGCGTGTTGGAATCCGGGTAGAGCGCCGACAGCTTCCTGCCGATCTCCTTGATCTCCGTGTCCGCGGCGGTGACGGACACGCCGTCACGCAGGCGGGCCGCAGCGCAGAGATAGTGGCTGTCGCGGCGCTTGAGCTCCTCGTCGTTGATGCTGCGCGGGAGCCAGACTTGGCAGTCCTCCGTGCGCATCCACGGCGCCGCAAACTCGAAGCCGGCGGGCATGATGCCGACGACGGTCGCATCGACGCCATTGACCCGGATGCTCCGGCCCAGCAGCGCATCGTCGCCGCCGAAGGTCTGTTGCCAGAGCTTGTGGCTGATGATCGCCACGCGGGCGGCGCCCGGCACGCAATCCGCCGCCTCGATCAGCCGGCCGCGCTGGGGCGCGACGCCGTAGGCCTCCAGCACCCCTACGGTGGCGCGCACGCCGGAGACGGCCTGGGCGTTTTCCCGGCCGAGGTTGATCGTGTAGGGCTCGTAGACGCCGAAGTGCTGGAAGGACTGGCTTTGCTCCCGCAAGTCGAGGAAGTCCGCCGGGGAGAGCGGCCAGCCGTCGCCCGACCAGACGTGCACGATCCGGTCGGACTGCGGGTAGTCGAACGGATGCACGACGAGCGCCCGCAACACACTGAACATGGCGGTCGAAGCGCCGATGCCGACGGCGAGCGTGAAGACGGCAATGGCGGCGAAGCCGCGGGATTTGGCGAGCTGGCGGAGGGCGAGTCGGAGATCGGTCATCATGTTGTGCGTGGGACTGAGGGAGAACCCGCCGCAGGGCCCGCGGTTACACGGAATTTCACGCTGCGCGCGGCGTTGCCAGCGGGGGCGGCATCCGTCTCACTGCGGCGATGAAATCGCGGTTGCAGCGGCTGACCGGCCAGATCGTCGATGTGCATGCACGCCGGGTCTTCCCCGGCGTCGTCGAATGGCGCGCCGGAAGGATCGTCAGCGTGTGCGGGGACGCGCGGGTGCGCGAGCGGCGGCTGATCCTGCCGGGGTTTGTCGACGCGCACATCCACATCGAGAGCTCGCTGCTGCCGCCGGCGGAGTTTGCGCGGCTCGCCGTCGCGCACGGCACGGTGGCGACCGTCTCCGACCCGCACGAGATCGCCAACGTCCTCGGCGTCCGCGGCGTCGACTACATGATCCGCGACGGTGCGCGCACGCCGCTGAAGTTCAACTTCGGCGCCCCTTCCTGCGTGCCGGCCACGACCTTCGAGACGGCCGGGGCCGCGCTCGATTCCAAGGCCGTCGCCGGCCTGCTGCGGCGGCGCGAAGTCCGCTACCTGGCGGAGGTGATGAATTTTCCCGGCGTGCTCGGCGGCGACCCGGCGCTGCGGGCGATGATCGCCGAGGCGAGGAAGCGCGGCAAGCCGGTCGACGGCCACGCTCCCGGCCTGCGTGGCGAGCACGCGCGGGCCTACGCGGCGGCGGGGCCGACGACCGACCACGAGTGCTTCACCCTCCAAGAGGCGCAGGACAAGCTCGCCGCCGGCATGAAAATCCTCATCCGCGAGGGTTCGGCCGCCCGCAACTTCGCGGCGCTCGCCCCGCTGCTCAGGACGCATCCCGACCGCGTGATGTTCTGCTGCGACGACCTTCATCCCGACCTGCTCGTCGGCGGGCACATCGACCGCCACGTCCGCCGCGCGCTGGCCGCGGGCGCCGACCGCTTCGACGTGCTGCGTTGCGCGAGCGTGAATCCCGTCGAGCACTACGGCCTCGCGGTCGGCCTCCTGCGCGCAGGCGATCCGGCGGACTTCATCGTCGTCGATGGTTGGGGAAAATTCCGGGTGCGGCGCACCTATCTCGGCGGTGAATTGGTGGCGGCGAACGGCCGCAGCCGGGTGCGGCGTCTGCGTTCGGCCACGCCGAATCAATTCCGTGCGCAGCCGCGGCGACCGGAGGATTTCCGCGTCCGCCCGACAGGCGGGGCGAAACTCAACGTGATCGAGGCGCTCAACGGCCAGCTCGTCACGCGCCACGGTCGCGAGCAGCCGGGCGTGCGGGGAGGGTGTTTCGTCGCCGACGTGAAGCGCGACCTGCTGAAGATCGCCGTGATCAACCGCTACGTGCCGCGCGCACCGGTGGCGGTGGGCTTCATCCGGGGCTTCGGTCTCAGGGCCGGCGCCATCGCCTCCTCGGTCGCGCACGATTCGCACAACATCGCCGTGATCGGCGTCGACGACGAGGCGATGGCCGCGGCGGTGAACCTGGTGGTGAAAAATCGTGGCGGGCTGAGCGCGGTGGGCCGTGGCCGTCGCGGGGTGCTGCCGCTGCCGATCGGCGGCTTGATGTCGAACCTCGACGGGCGCGCCGTCGCGCGACGCTACACTGCGCTCGACCGGCTTGCGAAGCGGCTCGGCTCGGAGCTTGATGCGCCGTTCATGACGCTGTCGTTCATGGCGCTGCTCGTGATACCCGACCTGAAGCTGAGCGACCGCGGCCTGTTCTCGGCGGCGCGCTGGGGCTTCGTGCCGCTCAACGAGTGAGTCAGACGGGCTTGTTCGTGCGCATCCGTTCCTGCCAGCGCTCGCGCCCGGCGAAGACGGGCAGCGAGTCGTTGACGGGATCGTCCTTCATCAGGAGGAAGTGCCGCGAGAAGAGCTCGTCGCCTTCGCCCCAGGCGAGGCCGTAGGGCGGGCCGTCCTTCGGGTCGGTCTTGGCGTAGTAGAAATAGCCGATGAACTGGCCGCGCGGCTTGAGGAGTCGCGCGATGCGGTCGCGGTAGGCCGATCGTTTCTCCGGCGGAATGGCGCAGAGGAAGGTGCGCTCGTAGACGAGGTCGAACTCTCCGTCCGCGAACGGGTGGTTGAAGAAATCGGCTTCGTGGATGCGGCCGGCCAGGGTTTCGCCGGCGATCTGTTTGGCGCGGGCGACCGCGGCGGGAGCGAAGTCGATGGCGGTCACGTCGTAGCCGGCGTCGGCAAAGGCCTTGATCTCGTGGCCCGAACCGCAGCCCGGCACCAAAAGCCGGCCGGGCGGGGCCTGGCGCTTGCGCCCGAGGAATTCCTTCAGGCTCGCCGGCACGCCGCCGAAATCCCACGGCAGGGAGCCGGAGACATAGCGTTCGTTCCAGAATTGCGGATGGGCCGGATGACTCATGTGCAGGGATGCGATGACAGCGAGATGGGTGGCGAGCTAAACGACTTTGCCGCGCAACGCAACCGGGCGATGGCCAACGGCCGTCAAAATGCGCTGAAACGACGCGCGATCCGGCCCGGTCCGGCAATCGCACGGTTCACCCGTGCCGCCGGCCATCCGGCTCCCGGACGGACGCGGCGATCAGTCCGTGCCGTTGACGTGCCGGTAGGCGAGGGCGGCAAGGGCGCCGCCGGCGAAATGGGCCGCGAGGTAGATCCAGAGGCTGCCCCACGAGACGATGCCCATCGTGCAGACGCCGAGGGCGACCGCGGGGTTGAACACGCCGCCGGAGACGCCGCCGACGGCGAAGGCGCCGGCGAGCACCGTGAAGCCGATGGCGAGGCCGTAGAACGAGTTGCCGGCGGTGCCTTTGGCCGTGGCGACGTTGAGCACGACCCAGGCAAGGGCGAAGGTGAAGAGGAACTCGGCGAGCAGCGCGGGCAGAATCTCCGGCGACATCGCGCCGCCGAGCGCGGCGGCCTTGGCCACGAGGCCGGTCTTGAGCGCCTTGACGGCGAACGACGCCCCGACGGAACCGGCGAGCTGGCTGGCGATGTAGGGCACGACGTCGGCGGTGTCGCACTGGCCGCGCATCCACACCGCGAGCGTCACCGCGGGGTTGTAGTGGGCGCCGGACACATGCCCGCCGGCGTAGACCATCACCATCAGCACGGCGGCGATGGCGAACGGGGCGAGGTTGCCGGCGCCGGGGGCGAGCACGGTCATGCCGATGGTGAAGACGAGGAAGAAGGTGCCGATGAATTCGACGAGGTATTTTTTCATGGGGCGGGAGTGGGCGTGGCGCTGGAGCTTGCGAGGGTGGCGGCGCGAGTCGAGCCGGCAGACGGCGTGCGTGCTCTTGCAACTTTCGGCCGTTGCGGCGAGTGCTAGGGAGATGGCACGCGTCCTCAAAGTCCTTGCGATCCTCGCCGGTCTCGCCCTCGCCGTGGTGGCGGGCATGTTCGGGGCGGTCATCGTCGCGCTGATCCTCGTCGCGGCGGCGGTCTTCTCGCTCTTCGGCAAGGGCAAGGTCAATGTCGCGGTGAACCGCGCGCCGCGCGGCGCCGCGCCGAACCGTCCGGACGCGCCGCCCCCGCCGGCGGGCGACGTGATCGACATCGAGGCGACGAAGGTCGAGCCGCCGAAGCGCGAGCTGACGTGAAATCGGCAAGTTCGCCGGAGAGACGGCGCTCATAGAGCGCCGCTACACGGCGGCAGGGTTCAGCGGGCTGCGCCTTCGCGCAGGCCGGCGCCGTAGGCGGTGAAGACCCGGCGGATCCCGTCGCGCACGCGGCGGAATTCGGCCAGCACCTGCTCTTCCGTGCCGGTGGCACGCGCGGGATCGTCGAAGCTCCAATGGTGGCGGTTCACCTGGCCGGGAAACAGCGGACAGGCCTGGTCGGCGTTACCGCAGACGGTGATGACCGTGCGCACCTCGCGGCCGAGGAATTCGCGCAGGTGCTTCGAGGTGTGCGCGGAGAGATCGATGCCGATCTCGCGCATCACTTCGATGGCCTTCGGGTGCACGTAGCCGGCGGGCTTGGAGCCGGCGCTGTGGACGTCCACGACGTCGCCCGCGACCGCGCGCAACACGCCTTCGGCCATGTGGCTGCGGCAGGAGTTGCCGGTGCAGAGGATGAGGACGATGGGTTTCATCGTGGGTGATGGCGACGGGCTTCCGCTCCGGCGTCGAGTGGGCAATCGTGAAGACTCGGCGACCGAACGCTCAGACGCCCGTCGCCCACGCCTCCATGAACGCCGCGCGTTTTACCGGGTTGAACTCGGTGAAGCGATACGTGGCGACGCCGGCCTGCGCGTAGGGGTCGTCGCGGAAGAACGCCTCGAGTGCCGCGCGCGACGGCGCACGGGCGATGACGATGCCGCCGACGCGCGGATTCTGCGGGCCGGACATCAGCAGCCAGCCGCGGTCGTAGCCGGTCTGGAGGAAGGTGCGGTGGTCGGGCACCACCGGCTCGACACGGGCGAACTCGGCGGTGAAGGTGATTTCGACGACGAAGTGGAGCATGGCGGGGAGAGAAACCACGAATGGACGCGAATGCACACGGATTTCTTGGGTCATGCCTTCTGTGGTCGCTCAACCAGTCGCAGTGCGAGGGCAGAAAATTAGTGTCGATTAGTGTCCATTAGTGGTTCCCCTCTGGACTCTGCTTTCCCATGGCCAAGAACGACGACTCCACGCCCAAGATCATCTTCTCGATGCTCGGCGTCTCGAAGAAGATCGAGCGCAAGGAAATCCTCCGCGACATCTCGCTGTCCTTCTTCTATGGCGCGAAGATCGGCGTGCTCGGCCTCAACGGCTCCGGCAAGTCCTCGCTCATGCGCATCTTGGCGGGGATCGACAAGGAATTCGACGGACATGTGGCCTTCGAGCCCGGCTACCCGGTCGGCTTCCTGCCCCAGGAGCCGTCGCTCACGCCCGGCGCGACTGTGCGCGCGTGCGTCGAGGAAGGCGTGAAGCACCTCGCCGACCTCGCGGCGGCCTACGACGCCACGTGGGACGAACTCGCCGCGGCCGAGGACGACGCCACGCGCGATGCGATCACGGAGAAGCAGGCGAAATTGCAGGAGCAGATCGACGCCGCGGGCGCGTGGGACACCGCGCCGTTGGTCGAGCAGGCGATGGACGCCCTGCGCTGCCCGCCGCCGGACCAGATCGTGGACAATCTTTCCGGCGGCGAGCGCCGCCGCGTCGCACTCGCGCGCCTGCTCCTGCAAAAACCGTCGATCCTGCTCCTCGACGAGCCGACCAACCATCTCGACGCCGAGAGCGTGCAATGGCTCGAGCAGCACCTCGCGCGTTACGAGGGCACCGTCATCGCCGTGACGCACGACCGCTACTTCCTCGACAACGTCGCCGGCTGGATCCTCGAGCTCGACCGCGGCCACGGCATCCCGTGGAAGGGCAACTACTCCGGCTGGCTCGAGCAGAAACAGAAACGCCTCGCGATCGAGCAGCGCACGGAGGACCGCCGGCAGAAGGCCATGGCGCGCGAACTCGAGTGGATCCGCTCCTCCGCGAAGGCTCGGCAGGCGAAAGGCCAGGCGCGCCTCAACGCCTACGAGGCGATGCTCAAGCAGGACGTCGCCGAACAGGAGAAGAAGTTCGAGATCATCATCCCGCCCGGCCCGCGGCTCGGCACGCTCGTGGTCGAGGCGCAGGGCATCACCAAGGCCTACGGCGACAAGCTCCTCTACGAGAACCTCTCGTTCTCGCTGCCGCCCGGCGGCATCGTCGGCGTCATCGGCCCCAACGGCGTGGGCAAGACGACGCTCTTCCGGATGATCACGGGGCTGGAGAAGCCCGATGCGGGCGCCTTCCGCATCGGCGAGACGGTGAAGTCCGCCTACGTCGAGCAGTCGCGCGATTCGCTGCAGAGCGAGAAGACCATCTGGGAGGTCATCAGCGACGGCCAGGAGATGATGCCGCTCGGTGCGCGCACGGTGAACAGCCGCGCCTACTGCGCGCAGTTCGGCTTCACCGGCGCGGACCAGCAGAAGAAGGTCGGCGTGCTCTCCGGCGGCGAGCGCAACCGCGTGCTGCTCGCCCGCGTGCTCAAGAGCGGCGCCAACCTCATTTTGCTCGACGAGCCGACCAACGACCTCGACGTGAACTCGATCCGCGCGCTGGAGGAGGGCCTGGAGAATTTCGCCGGCTGCGCGGTGATCATCTCGCACGACCGCTGGTTCCTCGACCGCATTGCGACGCACCTCATGGCCTTCGAGGGCGACAGCTACGTGCACTGGTTCGCCGGCAACTACAGCGCGTATCTCGAGGACTACCGTCGCCGGAAAGGCCGGGATGCCGACCAGCCTCATCGCGTGAAATACCGCCGCCTCACGCGCTGAGGTCGAGCTGCGGACTTGTCGCGGCTGCCAAACTCCGGTTGTTTGCCCCGCACAACAACCGACCCCATGAACCTGCGCCCGTTCCTGTTCGCGGCCCTTTGTGCCGTTTTTTCCACCTGCTCCTTCGCTGCCGGCAAGGTCGTCCTCAAGGCCGCCAAGCTGATCGACGGCCGCGGCGGCGCCCCGCTCGCCCCGGCGATGGTGGCGGTCGAGGGCGACCGCATCGTGGGCGTGGGCTCGCAGCTTCCCGTGCCCGAGGGTGCGAAGGTGATCGATCTCGGCGACGCGACGCTCCTGCCCGGCCTGATCGACCTGCATACGCACCTCTGCGGCAAATATGGCGTCCATTGGGAGGACGAGCTGGTCAAAACCACGCCCGCCTTCTCCGCGCTCTGGGGCGCGCACAACGCCCGCATCACGCTCGACGCGGGCTTCACCACCGTGCGCGACATGGGCACGGCCTGGCCCTACGTCGACGTCGAGCTGCGCGACGCCATCGAGGCCGGCGCGGTGCCGGGCCCGCGCATGATGGTGGCGGGCTCCTACGTCTCCTCGACCGGCGGCGCGGGCGACGCGCAACAGTTCTCGCCCTACGTGCTGGTGCCGAGCGTGGACAACCTCGCCGATTCGCCGCAGGAGGTCGTCAAGCAGGTGCGCAAGAACTTCAAGCACCGCGCGGACTTCATCAAGCTGCTCGCCACCGGCGCCGTGCTCTCGAAGGGGCAGGCACCGGCCGCGCAGCAGTTCTCCGATGAGGAAATCCTCGCCGCCGTCACCGAGGCCAACCGCTGGGGCCGGCAGGTGGCGGTGCACGCGCACGGCCTCGGCGGCATCAAGACCTCCATCCGCGCCGGCGTCCGCACCATCGATCACGGTTCCTACCTCGACGACGAGGCGATCAGGATGCTGCAGACCTCGAACCGGAAGACCTTCTACGTGCCCACGCTCTACACCAGCACCGTCATTGCGCGGCAGGGCCGGGAGGCGAACATCCCGGAGTCCGAGATCATGCGCAGCAAGGCGATCAGCGCGATCAAGGACGAGGGGTTCCGCCGCGCGGTCGCGGCCGGACTGCCCATCGGCTTCGCCACCGACTCGGCCGTCATCCCCCACGGCGAGAACGCCCACGAATTTCTCGAACGCGCGCGGCTGGGCGAGAAACCGATGGACGCCATCGTCTCCGCCACGAGCCTCAACGCCGAGATCATGGGCTGGGGCGACCGCGTGGGTGCGATCGCGCCCGGCAAGTTCGCCGATCTCATCGCCGTCGCGGCCGATCCGCTGGCCGACATCAAGGCGCTGCTCGACGTGGGCTTCGTGATGAAGGGCGGCCGGGTTTGGAAGGACCGGCTGTCGCGCCGAGCCCCCGAATGAATCACGCCGCGGCTGACGGGCGCAGCGCCGCGACGTTGCGAGGAGTTGGCGGGCGAGCTCGAGCTGCACCTTGTTGAGCGCGATCTGCTGCGCCTTGTGCCAGCCCACGAGCACGACGCCCGTGGCCCGGTCGCCCTCGGTCAGCGGCACGAGCACGAAGGACGGCGGCGCGCCTTCCGTCTCGCGCATCCACGCGGGCGGCGGGCTCTCCTTCACCACCGGCGGCGTCTCGGATGCGGGAGCGGCGGCCGGGACTTCCACGGGAACAACGGCGGGGATCTCCGGGGTGGCAATCGGTCCGTTGCGGTTCGCAGCGTCGGCGGGCGTGGCGGCTTCGGTGGCGGCCCCGATCGGCATCACCGCGGCCGCGCCGGGGCTTTGCGCCTCCGGGGCGTTGAGACCGGAGTCGCCGGCTGCGGTGCCGGGGGCGGCGATGGTGACCGAGTCGGGCGGCGCATGCCGCACCCGGGCGCGGATGCGGTTGAGGCTGGCGGTGGGCAGCGCGGCGATGCCGTCGGCGTGGAGAAATCCCGCGAGCCGGGTGTCGGTGTGTTCGAGCGCCACGGGCATGCAGTCCAGCGCGTCGGGGATGACGCGGTTGAAGCGCTTGGCCAGCGCGCGTGTCTCCTCGCCGAATTTGTCGGAACCCATTCCGCCGTCGGGCGCCAGGCGGGCGATGCGGCTGCCGAAATCGGCGATGGCGAGCAGGCGTGTGCCTTGGAGCGTGGCGGTGCCGGTCATCGCCTCGGGCGTCGTCTCGCGCAGGGCCTTCATGAATTCCTCGGGCAGCCGCGCGCCGGAGAGAAGCCGGCGGCTCAGCTCGAGCGGGGTCATTCCGAACAGGCCGCGGTAGGCGATGTCCTCGGGCTTGTCCTTCAGGCGGCTCTGTGCCTCGCGGTAGTGCTCGATTGAGACGGCGGGCAGCCGGATGCACCCGAAGTTGCGCAACGCCGCGCAGGCGAAGGCGGTCTCGGGGTCGATGGAGCCGGATTTTCGCGCGCAGCCCTGCGCGATCAGGCCGGCGCAAGGGGCCTGCGCCGCGGCCTCGCGCTGTTCGGGCGGGTTGCGCGCCCCGGCGTTCTCGATGAGCATGAGCGACAGCGTGAGGGAACGCACGCGGGTGAAACCGATCTGGTGGATCGCATGGGTGAGCGACGACAACGGCGTGAAGCCCGGGTTGTGCACCACGGTGTTGGCGATCTGCACGACGCGGGCGAGGACGGCGGCGTCCTTCTCGATCAACCCGGCCAGCTCGTGGATCGTGACCTCGGCGAGGTTGGCGGAGATCGTCTCGATGATCTTGAGCAGCTCGGGCAACCCCGCGTCCTTGCCATTTTGCAGAGCGGCGCGGGCACGGCCCAACGTCGCGGTCGCCGTGAGCGGGGTGATCACCCCGGTTGCATTGGCCGGGTCCGGAACGGATTAAGCCCGGATTCCGCGATTGCCGGACCTGTGAGGCTTTGCGTCCCGACAAGATCATACGGAACGCCGCACCAACCAGTCGCGGCATGAAGCCGCTCCCACATTCGCGCGGCCCTGCGCGAATCGCGGAATCCAGGTTAGGATTATTGGGACTTACAGATAGAAGTGACGAAGCCTGCGGTCGGGCAGGACCGCGACGAGTGCGATAAGCCTCGGCGGCTGGGCCTGTCGATACTCGCTCACGGCGCGCCCAGCGGTCGCGCCCTGCCCGTGATGCCGTCCCAGTCGCCTCTTCAGGTATTCCTCGATAAGCGACCTCCGTTCAACCCGGTCCCGCGAACAGCTCGCGCATCTTTTCCGTGAAGACGGCCGGAGGGCGGACCGGCGCGCCCTGCAGGTTGACGAATCCGTGGACGGTGAAGCCCGTGACGAGCGGTTCGTCGCCCCGTTTCACCTCGTAATCGAGCCGGATGCGGAGCAGGGGCTTCTCGGCGAGGGTGGTGATGACGGTGATCTCGTCGTCGTAAAGCGCGGGGCGCAGGTATTTCGCCCCGACCTCGATCACGGGGAGGCGGTATCCCCGGGCCTCGAGGTCGCGGTAAACCACGCCGCACTCGCGCAACAGTTGGGTGCGGCCGACCTCGAACCAAGTGAGATAGTTGCCATGATAGACAATCCCCATCATGTCGGTTTCGGCGTAGCGGACGTGGATCTGGCTGCGGGAAACGATCATCGTGCTCAGAATGCGGTGGTGGCGGCAGGAAGTCCAAACAGCGTTCGCGCGGCGGCGTCCCACGTGTGGCTGAGGGCGCGTTTGCGGCCGGCGGCGCCGAGGCGGCGGCGCAGGTCGGTGTCGCTGATCAGACGGGCGAAGGCGGCGGTCAGCGCGGCGGGATCCTCCGGACGCACGAGCAGGCCGGTCTCGCCGTCGATCACGGCTTCGGGCACGCCGCCGATGGCGTGGGCGATGACCGGCAGGCCATGGGCTCCCGCTTCGAGGTAGACGAGGCCGAAACCCTCGACGCTGAGCTTGTGCGGCATGCTCGTCATCGCGAAGATGTCGGCCTGCGCGTAGATCTCGCCGAGCTTCCCGTCGGGGATGTCGCCGAGGAATTTCACCGGGAAGCCCGCGTCGGCCGCGGCGGCCCGCAGCGCGGGTTCGTAGTTCTCTTTGCCATGTCCGCCCACGATCCAGTATTCGAGCCGGGCGCGGAGGGGCGAGGGGAGGGCCTTCAACGCCTCGATGACGCGCAGCTGGCCCTTGCGTGGATGGATGCGGGCCACGGTCAGGATGGCCACGCGCTCGCCGTCGCGTGCCGGGGACGGGCTGACCTGCGCCCGGCGGGCGAAATCCGCCCGCAGGGCGCCCGGGGTGAGCACGATCTTGCCGGCGGTCGGCGGGAAAAGATCGATCAAAAGGCGTTCCGCGTAGCGGCTGACGACGCTGATCCGGTCCGCCCGGGCGAAAAGCCGCTGCGCGCTGGCGCGAGTCAGTGGGCGCATGGCCAGGCGCAGGATCTCCGAGCCGTGCAGGGTGAGGTGCAATCGGGCGGGCGGCAGAGTGTCGAAGAACTGGAGCAACAGCATCGACAACAACGGCCCGGGCTCCGGCACATAGAGGATCGCATCACGCCATTCCCCCCTGTGCCGCAGGATGTGCCGCGCCATGCGCCACTGGTTCCACAGGCTGTGCGAACCGTCGACCTCGAGACGCTGAACCGGGAAATTCCAAACCGGCTCGGGCACGCCCCTGGGCCGCTGCGGCGCCCAAACTTCGACCGGCCAACCGGCCCGCGCCGCCGCGGCCGCCATCTCGGCGGTGAAAACCGCGATGCCACCCCGGTGCGGAAAGAATTCGTTGGTGACCGCGACAATGCGCTCGGCCGGCGAAGAGGGCATGAGGGTCTCTTTAGGCCAGCAGGCGGCGCCGTCGGCCAGCGAAATATTTACCACCATTATGCAGAACCGGCACTGGAACTGCCGGTCTGGTCTAACGCCTGAGGTTCGCCTCGGTTTTAAGGTTTACACAACTCACTCTGGTAAAGTATGAATGACGCAATGGCACAGGTAGGAAACCAACCCTCCGGAATTCAGCTCAAACCGTTCACACCCGATGACGACTCGGCGTTGCGCGAATCGCTTAAACGCTGTTCGGCGGCGACTTACGAGGCGGCCGCGCAATTCCGCAAGACCGGGAATACCGAGCACTTGCCCGCCATCGTCTTAGGCATAATCGAGCGTTTCGTGGAGCCCGATCTCCGCGCCAAGCTCAAGGATGCGGACGACGACCTGCGCATCATCGAGGACCTCGGCATCGATTCGCTGACGATGATGGAGATCGTGATCCTCGTGGAGGATGTGCTCCAGATGTCGATCAACAACGAGGAACTGCGCCACCTCCGCACGGTGGGCGACGTCAAGACCTTCATCGAATGCAAGGTCCGCGGCCTTCCCCTGCCGAAGCCGACGAAATTCCTCCCGATCGAGCAGATCGCCACGGTCATGCCGATCCAGCCGCCTTTCCTGTTCCTCAGCGAGGCCTCGGTCAGCGCCCACGGCGCCAACGCCAAATACAAGATCAGCGGCCAGGAATTTTTCCTCCAAGGCCATTTCAAGGACAACCCCGTGCTGCCGGCCTCCATCATGCTCGAGGCGCTCGGCCAGCTCGGCGTGCTTTTCCTCCTCGAGGCGCAGATCGGCGAGGCCGGCAAGACCGTAGACCCGAAGACCATATTCTTCACCTCCTGCGAGGGCGTGCGCTGCCACCGCGTGTGCCGCCCCGGCGATGTCCTCAGCCTCTCCATCAAGCCGAAGCGCCTGAAGCTCCCGCTCGCGACCTTCGAGGGCCAGATCCGCGTGGGGCAGGAGAAGGCCGCCATCG
>PNKG01000039.1 GCA_013822585.1 Opitutus sp.
TGCAGGCGCTCATCCTGCGCGAGGGTCTCGCCACCGCCGCGCTCGGCATCGCCGCCGGCCTCCTGCTCGGCCTCGGCATGAACCGTTTCCTCGGCTCCGTCATGACGGGCGTGAAGGGCTTCGATCCCGCCGTCCTGCTCGGCGCCGCGGCCCTGTTCCTCGGCGCCTCCTTGATCGCCGCCTGGCTGCCCGCCCGCCGCGCCACGAAGGTGAACCCCATCGAGGCCCTGCGGGCCGAATGAGACGGCATTCCTGCAGCTTTGGGCTGTCATCCGCGTATCGGGAGGCAAACCACCGCAGCGCATGGGACTCCGTCCTTCCTCCCTGTTGCTCTCCGCCGCGCTCTTCGTCACCGCCGCTTCAACTGCCTGCTCTTTGTTCTGCGTCATGCCCCATCCCGTTGCCATTCCTCCCGCGCCGACTCGCTCCACGAGCCATTGCCCCGGTCAGGGCCCTCCCAACACCCTCGACCACCTCGTCAGCCGACCGCCGTGAGTCAGGGGGGGCGAGCGGCGCATCCGAGCCCGCCACTCTGCCACCCGCAAAAATCCGCGAGGAACCGATTACTGCGGCACATTCACTCTTGGCGGCCGGCGCCGGCGGGAGTATCCAGTGCCTCGCGCCGACTCGTCGGCGCACGACTGGCCCACCGCCCCTCCTCCGCGCGGGCAGAGCGGCCAGCCGGGAAGCCTCACCCGGTTCGCCATGAACAAGCCCGCTCCCGTCGCCCTCCCGGCCGCGCCGGCCGCCGCCGACATCAAGCACGCGATCCTCGACAAGCTCTTCTGCATGCTCGCGCGCTTCCCCGAAGTGGCGACGCCCCACGACCGCTATCTCGCCGTGGCCTACGCGGTCCGCGACCACCTGCTGCGCAACTGGGCATCCACGGCCAAGAGCTACTTCGACCACGCCAGCCGCACCGCCATCTATTTGTCCGCCGAGTTCCTCATCGGCCCGCAGCTGGAAAAAAACCTCGTCAACCTCGGCCTGCGCGAGCCGTTCGTCGCCGCCCTCCGCGAGCTGGGCTGGGATCCCGAGGCGATCTTCGCCGAGGAGGAGGAGCCGGGCCTGGGCAACGGCGGCCTCGGCCGCCTCGCCGCCTGCTACCTCGACTCGATGGCGACACTGGAGATTCCGTCGATCGGCTACGGCATCCGCTACGAATTCGGCATCTTCGACCAGGAGATCCGCGACGGCTGGCAGGTCGAGTGCAGCGACCGCTGGCTGCGGCTCGGCTATCCCTGGGAGATCGCGCGGCCTGAGATCACCTTCATCGTGAGGTTCGGAGGACGGACCGAAGCCTGCCACGACGCCAACGGCCGCTACTGCGTGCGCTGGGTGCCCGAACGCATCGTCACGGGCACGCCGTCCGACACGCTCGTGCAGGGCTACGGCGTCAAGACGGTGAACCTCCTCCGCCTCTGGCGCGCCGAGGCGGCCGAGTCGTTCGACTTCCGGGCCTTCAACTCCGGCGACTTCTACGGCGCCGTCCTCGACAAGGTCGCCTCGGAGAACATCACCAAGGTCCTCTATCCGAACGACGAGGCGCCGGCCGGCAAACAGCTGCGCCTCGAACAGCAATACTTCTTCGTCTCCTGCTCGCTGCAGGACATGATCCGCATCTACCGGCAGCGCGAGTCGTCCCTTGACCGCTTCCACGAAAAATACGCCGCGCAACTCAACGACACGCACCCCGCCATCGCCGTCGCCGAGCTCATGCGCCTGCTCGTCGACGAGCACCACTACGCCTGGGACCGCGCGTGGGACATCACGCGCCGCACCTTCGGCTACACCAACCACACCCTGCTGCCCGAGGCGCTCGAGCGCTGGTCGCTCCCGCTCTTCGGCCGCGTGCTGCCGCGCCTGCTCGAGATCATCTTCGAGATCAACCGGCGCTTCCTCGACGAGGTCCGCGCGCGCTGCCCGGGCGACGACGACCGCGCGCGCCGCCTCTCGCTGATCGACGAGTCGGGCGAACGCTTCATCCGCATGGCCCACCTCGCCTGCGTGGGCAGCCACGCCATCAACGGCGTCGCCGCCCTCCACTCGCAGCTGCTCGCCCGGACCGTGCTGCGCGATTTCCACGACCTCTGGCCGGAAAAGTTCTCCAACAAGACCAACGGCGTCACCCCGCGCCGCTTCATGGCGGTGGCCAACCCGCCGCTGTCCGCGCTGATCACGCGCCATCTCGGACCCGGTTGGATCCGCGATCTCGACCGCCTGCGCGCATTGGAGCCGCTCGCCGCCGACGCCGCTTTCCGCGCCGAATGGCGCGCGGTGAAGCTGGCGAACAAGACCGCGCTCGCCGCCCTCATCGCCCGGCGCACCGGCATCGTGGTCGAGCCGGACTCGCTCTTCGACGTGCAGGCGAAGCGCATCCACGAATACAAGCGCCAGCACCTCAACCTGCTCCACGTCGCCACGCTCTACCTCCGCCTCAAGCGCGATCCCCACACGGTCGTCACCCCGCGCACCGTCATCCTCGGCGGCAAGGCCGCGCCGGGCTACCACTTCGCCAAGCTCATCATCAAACTCGCCAACTCCATCGCCGAGGTGGTCAACGCCGACCCCGCCACCAACGACCGCCTGCGCGTCGTCTTCTTCCCCAACTTCTGCGTCAAGACCGCCCAGTGCATCTACCCGGCCGCCGACCTCTCCGAGCAGATTTCCACCGCCGGCAAGGAGGCCTCCGGCACCGGCAACATGAAGTTCGCCCTCAACGGCGCCCTCACCATCGGCACCCTCGACGGCGCCAACATCGAGATCATGGAGGAGGTCGGCGCGGAGAACTTCTTCCTCTTCGGCCTCGACGCCGCCGAGGTCGCCGACCGCAAGGCCCGCGGCTACCGCCCGGCCGAATTCCTCGAAGGGAACGAGGAACTGCGCGAGGTGCTCGATCTGATCACGCGCGGCCAGTTCTCCCTCGCCGAACGCGACCTCTTCGCCCCGCTCACGCGCAACCTCGCCGAGCGCGACGACTACCTCGTGCTCGCCGACTACGCCTCCTACCTCGACGCCCAGGAGCGCGTGGCCGCGGCCTACCGCGACCCCGAGGAATGGTCGCGCAAGTCCATCCTCAACGTCGCGCGCATGGGCAAATTCTCCTCCGACCGCGCCATCCGCGAATACTGCCGCGACATCTGGCGGATCGATCCAGTCAGAGTCCTGTAGACCGCCCTGCCGGATTCGGGCGGTCTCAGCTCTCCGCACGCTGGCGGGCCTCGGCCTCGATGAGCGAGCGCAGCCCGTCGAGCGTCGCCTTCGCCTTGGCCTTGGCGGCGGGCAGGTCGGCGGCGGACTTCACGGGCTCGGTGGCGAAGAGGTAGAACTTCATCTTCGGCTCCGTGCCGCTGCCGCGCGCGGCGAACGAGTAGCCGTTGGCCAGCGACACGATGTAGAGGTCCTGCGCCGGGATCCGCTCGCCGTCCGCATCGAGGAACTTCTCGCGGCCGAAATCCTGGAAGCGCGTCACGGCCACGTCCCCGAAACGCTGCGGCGGATTGGCCCGGTAGGTGTCGAGGATGCGCTTGATCTTCGCCGCGCCGCTCGCGCCTTCGTAGTAGAGGTTGATCACGCCCTCGAGGTAGAAACCGCAGCGCAGGTAGATCTCGTCGAGGTATTCCGGCACGGTCAGGCCGCGCGACTTCACCCAGGCGCAGAGCTCGGCGAACATCAGGCAGGCGGCGTTGCCGTCCTTGTCGCGCAGGAGATCGTTGGGCAGGTAGCCGTAGCTCTCCTCGGTGCCGAAGAGGTAGAACGTGCTGTGCTGCTGCAGCAGCGCGGCGCGCTCGCGGAAGGGCGTGGCGTCGTAGTCGAAGCCCGGGCCGAGCGCGGCCTTCAGCTTGTCCTCGTAGCCGCGCATCTTCGCGGCGATCCACTTGAAGCCGGTCAGGGTCTTGATGACCTTCACGCCGAGATCGCGGCCGATGGCTTCCTGCAAGGGGGTGGTGACGAACGTCGTGACGATGCACGCGGCCTGCGTGCCGCCGGCGGGGATCCAGCCGAGCTCCCGGTATTTGCGGATGCGGTAGTCGGCCAGCAGCGCGCCCACCTGGTTGCCGGTCAGCAGCTCGAGTTGTCCGGCGCGGTTGCGCACGGCGACGCCCATGCGGTCGCTGTCGGGATCGGTCGCCATCACGACCTCCGCGCCCTGCTTCTCCGCCAGCGCGAGGGCGAGCGTGAGGGCCTCGGCATTCTCCGGGTTGGGCGATTTGACCGTCGGGAAACGCGCGTCGAAGGCCGCCTGCTCGGGCACCTGCCGGATGGCGAGGCCGAAGCGCTGCAGCAGCGGCATGGTCGACACGCCGCCGACACCGTGGATGTTCGTGTAGACCGCCTTGAGGCCGGACCGGCGGAGCAGGTCCGCGTCGATCACCGCCGCAGCCGCCGCGTCGAGGTAGGCGGCGTCGGCGTCGCGCCCGAGCGTGTGCACGCCCGTGGTGTCGGCGCTCAGGAACTCGTGCACGGCGCCGAGCGGCACGGCGTTGACCTCGGCGATGATGCCCTTGTCGTGCGGCGGCACGACCTGCGCGCCGTCGTCGAAGTAGGCCTTGAAGCCGTTGTCGTGCGGCGGATTGTGGCTCGCGGTGATGACGACACCGGTGTGCGCCTTGAGCCAGCGCACGGAAAAGCTGAGTTGCGGCGTGGAGCGCGGGCCGTCGAAGATGCAGGCCTCGCCGCCGAGTTTCACCCAAGTCGACGCGGCCAGTTCGCAGAAGTGCCGGGAGAAATGGCGGACGTCGTGCGCGATGACGATGCGCGGCTCGGCGGCGCTCTTCTGCGACGCGAGATAGCCCTTCACGTAGCGGAAAAGGCCGATGACGGCGCGCGTGAGCGTGAAGTCGTTGAGCAGGTTGCTGCCGACGCCGGCGTGCTCGGGCGAGCCCTGCGGCGACAGCGTGCCGGTCTCGGCCTTGGCGCCGACCGCGCCGATGGTGCGCCCGCGCAGGCCGCCGGTGCCGAATTCCATGTAGCGGTAGAAGCGGTCGTTCAGCTCCGCCCACTGCTCGCGCTCGATCAGCTCGGCGAGGCTGTCGTGCGCCCACTGGGGCAGGCCGGCGTTCCACCAAGCGGCGAGGTTCTCGACGGCGCTGGGCATGAGGTGGCCGGCGGCAGCGGCGGCCGGAACTTTGGCGGGGAGGGGTTTCGCGGTCATTCGAGGTAAAGGTCGGGTTTCAACTCCGGCGGAGACGGGAGCCGGCGCCAGGACGCGGCGACGGACTCGGCATCGTCACCGAAGAGCGGCGAGATTTCCAGCGCCAAGGCCGGCAGGCCGGTCGCATCGACCGGCACCCGGGCCCCGGCGGCGTTGAGCCAGCGCGCGAATTGCCGGAGTTGGTCGTCGCGGCAGGTCTGCGGCGAGTCGACGCCCTCGGCGTTCTTCACCGGGCTGAAGTCGTCGGCGCGGCGCGTCTCGATGATGATCGGCTTCCGGGCGAACGGCAGCGCATCGAACACGAACATTTCGAATTTCACGCCGTTGGGCTTGTCGGGCTTCACCGGCCGGCCGGCGGCGTCGATAGTCTGAATCTTTTTGTCCGCGCGGTGGAAGGGCAGCTGCACGCCCACGCCGCCACCGGCCATGCGCCGGGCAAATTCACGGTCGATCAGGTGGATTGCGATGCTGCCGGCCACGAACCGCAGCGAACCGTCGGCATGCGTCTCCCGCTGCACCGCCGGCGGCAGGTCGCTGTATTCGATGACCACGAGCCTGCCGTCCTGCACGCAGAAGTGCCCGACCTTCTCCTCCGGATAGGCCTTCGGCACCATCTTGCTCGACATCTCCGAGCCGGCGAGGAGGTGGAAGCCGATGAACGCCGGGTCGATGCAGCGCGCGAGCGGGTTGTCGACTTGGAAGTAGCTCAGCGTGTCGATGCCCAGCTCTGCCATCAGCCCGAGCGCGCCGCTGCGGTGCAGCGCGCGGAGCGAACCGCCGTGCCCGTCCGGACTGAGGGCGATGGCGCCCTTGCCTTCGAGCAGGATCCTGCCGTCGAAGCCCACCGCCGGCATCCGCCCCTGGCGGAAGAAGTGCACCCGCTCACGCGCCAGTCCAAACCAACCGTGCTGCGCGAAGAAGGCTTCCGTCGCCTCGTGGTTGGCGTGGCTGGTCATGATGAACCACTCCAACGGCCGTCCGTGCCGCCGGCCGGCGGCGAGAATCTTCTCGGCAAAGACCTGGAACAGCGGCTTGCGCTTCACGGGCGTGACGGCGAAGGCGCCCTTCGGGCCGTCGTAGCCGAGGCGCGACCCCTGCCCGCCCGCGACGGTGAAGGCCGCGACGCGGCCCGCGCGCAGCGCCTCCTCGCCCGTGGCGCGGGCCCGCGCCCACTTGGCGGGATCGCCGCCCTTTTCGGGCAGGGATTCGTAGGGAGCGGGCGCGAGGGCGCGCAAGTCCGCAGCCGCGTGCCTCTCCAACACGAGCGTCCGATGCAGGCGCGCGACCTCGTCGAGGTCGATCTCGGCCGCCTGCGCCACGAGCGCGGCGCGCCGGGCGGTGTCGAGTTCCGGCCAGAAGGCGAACACGTGGCCCTGGCCGGCGACTTGGAAGGAGCGGACGATCTCCTCTTGTCTCATGGCGTGCGGGCGGGGTCCTCGAACCGGAAGACGAATTCGCTGTCGCGCACGTAGCCGAGTTTCTTGCGGATCACCTGTTCGATGATCTTCGGGTCGGAGCGGAGTTGCTGGAGGTATTTCTCCTGCGCCGCGAGTCTGGCCTGCGCCTCGGCCAGCTTGCGCTGGTAACCGCGCTCCTGCGCGCGCAACTGCGTCAGCTCGCGGTTCATCTCGAGGAAGAACAGGCCCGCGTAGCCGCCCACGGCGGCGAAGAGCACGATGAAGACGAGAGTGATGACCTTGTTCCAGTTCACGGACTCCCGCCGATAAGAGTTCCGCCACCGGGCACCGGCAACGTTTTTTGAGGAACGGTTAACGGAGATTTTTCGTGCGTTTTGCCACCGCGGCCGGATACTCCGGCCCCAATGTATCAGAGTTACTACGGTTTCACGGAGATGCCTTTCCACATCACTCCGGACCCGAAGTTTCTTTACCTCAGCCCGCCCCACCAGGAAGCGCTGCAGCACCTCAAATACGGCGTCTCGGAGCGAAAGGGTTTCATCGTGCTCGTCGGCGAGGTCGGCTGCGGCAAAACCACGCTCTGCCGGAAGTTTCTCGGCGAACTCGACCCGAGGCACTACGACACCGCTCTCGTCCTCAATCCGCGCCTGACCGAGACGCAGATGCTGAAGGCGATCCTCACCGAGCTGGGCGAGACCCACCTCGCCCGGAGCAAGAACGACCTCGTCGCCCAGATGAACCAGGTGCTGCTCGCCCGCATCGCCGCCGGCCGCGAGATCGTGCTCATCATCGACGAGGCGCAGAACCTCTCCTTCGAGGTCTTCGAGCAGGTGCGCCTGCTCTCCAACCTCGAGACCGACAAGCAGAAGCTCCTCCAGATCGTCCTCCTGGGCCAGCCGGAGCTGAAGGAAAAGCTCGCCGCCGAGGAGCTCCGCCAGCTCCGCCAGCGCATCCTCGTCCACTACGAACTCCGCCCGCTGACCCGGACGGAGATGGACCACTACATCCACCACCGCATGACGCTCGCCGGCGGTTCGGGCCGCCCGCGCTTCACCCCGTGGGCCCTGCGCCACCTCTACCGCTCCAGCCGGGGAATCCCGCGCATCATCAACAATCTTTGTGACAAGTCGCTGCTCTCCGCCTTCATTCGCGACTCCGACGAGGTCAACTACTGGGACGCCCGCCGCGCCGCGCGCGACCTCGACCGCCTCACCGACTGAGCCATGAGCCTGATCAACGACGCGCTGAAAAAAGCCCAGCGGCAACGCACCGGCGATCCCCTTTCCGCCGCACCGATGCCCGGCGGCAGCGCCGGCTCCGGTGGCAACCGCGGACCGGCGGCCTCATCCGGCGGCTCCAAACAGGCCGCCCTGATCGGCGGTGGCGCGCTCCTTGGCCTCGTGATCGCCGGCGGAGCCTTCCTGTTCTTCCGCGGTGGAGACGAGCCCTCCGGAGCCCCGGCCCGGCCGGAGTCCGCGCCGGCGGCGACTCCCGCGAAATCCGAGCCTGCCCCCGTTGCCACCGCGGTGAAGGAGCCGGAAAAGCCCCCGCCGTCCGTCCCGCCGCCGACGGCCGTTCGCACCGAGGAGCCGAAGCCGACCGTTGCGCAAATCTCCGCGGCCATGCCGACGCACGCTGCCCCTGTGCTCACCGTTCCGATCGCGACCGCTCCCGCGCCCCAGCCGCCTGCCGAGCCCGCGCGCCCGTCGACCCGCATGGTCAACACCATCGAGGCGCTGCGCGTGGCGGGCATCCGCGCCGCCGGCAACGACAGCAAGGTGCTGATGAACGACCGTGTCTACCGCATCGGCGACATGGTCGACTACGACCAAGGGCTCAGGCTCACCGCCGCCACCCCCAACTCCCTGACCTTCGTGGACGCCACCGGCGCGACCTACACGCGCAATTTCTAGGAAATCAATAGGCGCTGCTCGGCGGGAAGAAGACCTGCCAGAGCGTTCGCAGCGTGATGCGCACGTCGAGCCAGATCGACCAGTGCGCGATGTATTGCAGGTCGCGGCTCACCCGCTCGTGCAACTGTTCGGCGGTGGTGATCTCCCCGCGGAAACCCTCGCTTTGCGCCAGGCCCGTGATGCCCGGCTTCACCAGCTGCCGCGTGCGGTAGGCGCGCGAACGCCGCTCGAACTCCTCGTCGAGCAGCGGCATCACCGGCCGCGGGCCCACGATGCTCATGTCGCCCGTCAGCACGTTCCAGAACTGCGGAAACTCGTCGAGACTGTGCCGGCGCAGGAACCGGCCGAAGGGGAAGATGCGGTCGTCGATCCGCTTTGCCTGCTGCACCTCCGCCGTCTCGTCGGACGGGGCGACGTGCATGGTGCGGAACTTCAGCATGGCGAACTCCCTCCGCGCCGCGCCACCGCGCGGCCGGGTGTGGAAGAGCGGGCCGGGCGACTGCCACCGCTGCATCGTCCGGACGGCCAGCATGAGCACCGGCAGCACGAACACGACCACCGGGAGCGAGAGCGCGAGGTCGAAGGTCCGCTTGATGGCGCGGTTCAACGGCTCCTCCAGCGGTTCGTCGTGGAGCGTGAAGTAGTGCTGCCCGTCGAGTTCGACCGGCACGACGGCGTGGCCGAGGCGGTCCTCGATGTCGTGCCGCAGCAGCAGCCGTGCTCCCCGGGCCTGGCAGGCCTCGACCAGGCGCCGCCCCGCCGCAGGCTCGTCGGGCATCTCCCACAGCACCACCTGCCCGATGCGCCGGTCTTCCAGCAACTGCGGCAGTTCCTCGGCCGAGCCGATCCAGTTCCCCAGCGGCGGCGCGCTGCCGACGGGGAGTTTTTCCCAAGAGACGAAGCCCTGCAGGTCGACGCCGAGGTGTTCGCGGCCCCGCAGCCATCGTTCGACCTTCTGCAACGCCACCACGCGGGCGACGAAGAGCGTCGGCACCCGCGCGCTGCCGCCGTAGACGACTTGGGCGAGCCGGCGCGGGAGCTTCACGTGCAGCGCCAGGTGCAGGCACCACGTCCAGACGAGGAACGTGCCGAGGAAGAGACGGCTGATGCTGCGGTCCTGCGTGGCGAACATCATCGCGAACACCACGAGGGCGATGACAGCCACTTGCCTGAATGCCACACCCGCCGCCTCGTCGGTCGACAGCCGCGTGAGCCGCCAGCCCGTTGCCGCCACCTGCCTCCAGCCGAAGAGCAGACCGATGACCACGCTGAGAAAATACGGCAGCAACGCCACTTCGCGCGTCAGGCGCATGTAGTCGGAGAGAAACTGGATGGTGATCTCCGCGTAGACCCAAAAGAACAGCGCAGTCAGCAGCGAGACGACGGCGTTGTGCAGATCGGCGAGCCCACGGTGCCGGTTGAGCAGCATGGAGGCTGATCCTACCCTTCAACCCGCCCCCGGCAAGCCTCCGGCACGGCCGTCCACGCGGATCCGGCACTCGCCGCAAGCAGCGGATCCAAGACAGTCGAGCGCACGGCAGGCACGATTTCGCCGATGGTGGGCAACCGGGACTCACCCGGAGGGTATCGGATGCACAACCCCCGCTCCGCGCATGACCCTTCTTATCCGCACCGCGCTCCGCAGTCGCCGGGCTTCGCCGTCACTGCCGTCCCGACCCCTGCCTTGGGCATCGGCGCCAACACCGCCATCGTCGGCCTGATCCAAGGCGTTTGGCTCACCCCGCCGCCCCTCACCGAACCCGAACGCCTGGTCACGCTGCGGCTGGCAGGAGTCGCCCTGATCGCCTGCTGGCTGCCAGCCCGCCGTGCATCGCGAGTCGATCCGTTCGTCGCCCATGACGCAGCCGCAAAGCGCACGATCGTTGAGAACAAGGCGCACGATTTCCCCGCACCTCACCTTTCACCTCGAGCCGTCTGGCTTGCCATCACCCTCCGTAAGCCGGACCGCGACGGGAAGACCAAGGAAATCCGCTGCCCGCTCACGCGAGTCCTCCACGCAGTAATTCCCATTTTTGGGAAGGCCTAATCCCGTCGACGAACGGCAGGAGGGGGGCTCGCCCGCGCCAGGATTCCTTTTCTATCCTGATACTGAGCCGGTTAGAATAGTCCGTAGCGCTGGCATGGGGGTTGCGAACCGGGTCCGGCAAACCGTTCACTCATGTCTATTTCCCGGTGCCTTCTTGCCCACGCCCTTGCTCTTGGATGTCTGGCCGCTTCGGCCCAGAGCGCTCCGGCTGCCGCACCGGCGGAAAAGCTGACGCTCGACGAAGCCATTCGCCGCGCCGTCGCCAAGAACTTCACGATCAAGTCTGATTCCTACGACGTGGCGATCGCCAAGGCGCGCGTGCTCGAACAGCTCGGCCTATTCGACCCCCAGATCACCGGCCGCTACACTTACGGCGAAAACGAGACCCCCGGCACGACCTTCACCGGCGGAGTGCGCGACTTCACCGTCTCGAAGAGCGACGACTACGAACTCGCCCTCAACGGCACCATGCCCTGGGGCCTCACCTACTCGCTCGGCGCCACGCAGAGCAACGCCCGCGGCACCTCCAACAACTTCGCCAACAGCTTCAGCACCTTCGCCGGCGTCTCCGCCCGCCAGCCGCTCCTCCGCGGCTTCGGCTTCGGCGCCACCACCGCGCAGATCCGCATCGCGACGACCAACCGCGCCATCAGCGAGTGGGCCTTCAAACAGTCGGTCATCGACACGATCACGCGCGTCATCTTCGCCTACTACGATTTCAACTTCGCCAAGGGCGCCCTCCGCAGCGCGTTGCGCTCGCAGGAAATCGCCGCCCAGCTCGTCGACGAAAACGAAAAGCGCTTCAAGGTCGGCTCGATGTCCGAATACGACGTCACCTCCGCGCGCGCCCGTCTTGCCAACCGCGCCGAGGGCATCCTCAACACCCGCCGTCTCGTCCGCGAGGCCGAGAACAATCTCAAGGCCCTCATTTCCGACGAGCGCTCGATGCACCTCCACGACTGGCACATCGACATCGAGCCGATGCACACCCTGCCCGTCACCGTCGTGGACGCCGCCCTCGACTTCAAGGAGTCGCTCATCAAGCGCCCCGACTACCAGCAGGCCCTGCTGAACCTCAAGCGCGCCCGGATCACCCACAGCTACCAGCGCAACCAGCTGCTCCCGCGCGTCGACCTTGTCGGCAGCTACGGCTACAGCGGGCTCGACGCCGACCGCGCGACGGCCCAGCGACTCGTGCGCAACGAGGATTTCCGCTCCTCCAGCTGGGGCGTGCAGGTCACCGTCCCCCTCACCTTCACCACCGAGCGCGGCCGTTACCGCGCAGCCAAGTTCGCCGCCCGCCAAGCCGAGACCGATCTCCAGCTGTCCGAACAGAACATCGTCGTGAGCGTCGGCAACGCCGCCGCCAACATCGAAACCACCCGCCAGCGCGTCGACGCCGCCCGCGCCGCCCGCGAGCTCGGCCAAGCCACGCTCGATGCCGAGCAGAAGCGCCTCCGCGCCGGCACCGGCAACACCTTCTTCGTCGTCCAACAGCAGGAAATTCTCGCCGCCCTCGAGGTCGCGGAGCTCCGCGCCGAGGCCGACTACCGCAAAGCCCTCGCCGAATACGACCGGCAGCTCGGCATCACGCTGGAAAAGCTAAATATCGCGGTCGCCCCGCCGAAATAAGCGATGTGTGTTTGTTAGTGTGTGTGTCCCACCGGCGGCAGCCCCTTCAAGGCGCCGCCGGTTTGCTTTTCACCCGGCCTTCGGGAACCCCCCACGATCATGAAACAAACCCTCTTCTGCCCAGCCACGCTCGGCGTGGCCACAACCTCGGCTTCGACCGCCGCCCCTCGGCGGGCCGGAGCGAACATGAACACGGTCGTGCCTTCGGGCACGACGTGCAGGTCGCCGGCCAGCCGCTCATGGCCGGGAGCTGCGGGCCTTCGATGGCCATTGCCGAGTCGGACAAAAGTTCGCGGTCATCTTCTCCCGCGACAAGCTCAGATGGGCAGCCTCTCCTGCGAACCGGAGCCCGGCACCCTCCGCATCGAGACGCAATGGGAGGACGCCCCGCGCACATGGAGCAGCTCGCCTGCGAGTTATCCGACGTGAAAAAAACTCCGCCGTGCCGGCCCGTCGCCCGGAGACGGAGCGCACCCCCCTTGCCCTCTCCCTCGACACCGACGCCATCGTGACCGCCACCCTCCGGCGCGAACTCCGCGGCGACCCGCAGTCCGCCTGTCAATCATGGCTCAACGCCCCGCCTGACCCGTGAAATGCTTCCGAGACCGCGATCCGCAAGCCGCCGCACCGGCCATAAGGCCCTGACGCGACCCCTCGGCTCTTGAATCGGCGTCTGCAGCCGCATATCAAATCGGCGTGCTTCTCTTCCGAAAACTCCTGAATTTTCCGAAGAACGCGCTGGCCAAGCTCCGCGACCAACGCCGGTCCCGCCGCTATCCGATCGGGCCGGACTTCCCGCTCAAGGCGACGCTCACGCTGCTCGGACCCTCCGGCGAACCGGGCACGAGCGCACGCTGGACCGGCCGGCTCGCCGATTTCTCCAGCACCGGGGCGAGCGTGATCATGCCCCTGGCCGCCTCGGCCAAGCGCGGGCATGACACCACGCTCGAATTGCGCCTCGACCATCTCGAGCTCCGCCTGCCGTGCAGGATCGCTCACTTCCGGAGCATGGACGACCACTGCCGCTGCGGCGTCGCACTGGAGAAAACCGACGCCGCCGCGCAGAAGGCCTACCTGCAGCTGCTCGAGTCGGTCGTCATCGGCGCCACCTTCGCACCGACGAAGGCCAAGGGGCTCCCCAAGGACCCCGCCGGGCTCGTGCGGCAAGACTACCGCAGCGACCACCGCGAAGCCCGGCTGCACGTCTGGCGCGACAAGAAGACGAAGATCCTCGACGCCTTCGAACTCGTGATCGACTGGCACTGCCTGCGCGGCGCCGCCAAGGCCGCGGTGCCCGGCCGCACGCGCATCCAGATCTTCAGCCGGCACGGCGAACGCGGCGCGGATCATCCTTGGTCGGATCCCAGCCTCGGCCTCATGCGCGGCGAACATCAGGAATTCCGCCAGCTCTACGGTTACATCACGGCCAACCTCCCGCCCGGCCTGCCCGCCGACCTCCGCGAGCTGATGCGGAAATTCTGCTGACCGAGACTCAGCGCAGCGACCGCAGCATCGGCCAGCCGGGCAGGTAATCGAGCGCCATCAGTTGGTGCGCGAGCACGATGAGCCGGAAGACCGGCCGGTGGCGGAGCTTCGCGCCCTTGTGCCGCACGACCCGCTGCGCCACCCAGGCCCCGGGCCAGCCGCCGAGCAGTTCGAGCAGATGCAGCACCGATTCGGGCACGCGCCCCGCCGCGGATTTCGCGGCGCGTTTGTCGGCCGCATAGACGGCGAAGGTCAGCAGCGACAGCGCCCCGGCCCCGAGGAAGAGCCAGCCGCGATCGACATGCAGCCCCAGCCGCCCGAGCGCCAGCGCCGGCAGCACCAGCAGCGCCAGCAGCCAGTTCCAGTGGGGCGGCGGTTCTTCGTTTTTCACCGGGGTTTGTTCTCGGCATCGGCCGGCCGATGACAAGTCTGGCGACACGCGGATGACCGACCTGCCCCATTTTCACGTTCCGCTCAATCTGCCCCACGCCGGCCGGGTGGCGCGCCGCATCCTCACCCTGTTGCACCGCGACCGGCGCACGGGCACCAAGGCCGGCGACACCGCCGCCACGCTCGTCGAGCTGCTCGAGCCGTATTACGACAGCGACGAGAATCCGCGGCCCGACGTCGCGCAGCAGGTGCGGGACAAGGCCGCCGCGCTCGGCCGGCGGATGGTCGACGAGATCGAACTCGACGGCCTCGGGCACGACCGGCTCGGCCAGTGCGTGCGCAATCTCTTCGAATGTCTCGAACTTGGCCCCGAGGGCGCCGCGATCTCGCTGCGCGCCGGCGAGGACCCGCAGTCGCTGCAGCGCCCGCGTTAGCACGCGGACGTGACCGCTGCGGTCACTCCGCGTCCCAGTCGCGGTCCTTCGGTAGCAGGCGGACCAGCGCGAGGTTCAGCGCGAGGAGCACGCCCAGGCCCGCCAGCGAGGCGGACAGCGAGCCCAGCCAATGTTCGATGGGGTTGCGCGTGTAGGCGAAGCCCGGCAGCGCCCACTGCACCGCGATCGCCAACGCCTTGGCCGGCAGCCAGGCCAACGGGGCCGCGAATCGCAGCGACGGCCAGCGATGCACCAAGAGCGAGGCAAACCCGACGAAAGCGACGAGTTCGAGGCTCATCAGGCCCATGCGGTCGGGCAAAGGCAGGCCGGTCGTGCAGAAGTTCACCGCCGGCACCACGAGCGCCACGAGCACGCCGACTCCGAACCCGTAGGCATAGACCGCCACGAAGGCGGTCCAAAACGCCGGCAGCAGGTGCACGCCAAGGGGGCGCGGTCCCGACCACGGTATGAGGTGCACGAGGAAGGGCACCAGCCAGGCGACAATCATCAGCGTCAAGGTCTCGCGCCAGGAGGCGCGCTCGAAGGAGAACAGGCGACGGGCGGTCAGTTGCATGCGGTGGAACTGGAGCGTCAACGTGTGCATGAGGGAGAGAGCAAAGCCAAGGCCAGATATACCGCGGCGCTTGGGGGGTTAGACGAAGTGACGCCATGGACGTTCAAAGCCCATGCAGGGGGCGTGCTAAAGCGCCTTCCACTTGCATTTATGACCGCCTTGCGCGACCGCTCTTCGCCAGCGATGCCTTGAGCGCAAGAATGCAAGCGCCTGGATTGCAGACCTGTGGCGATTTCGACTCCGCGCCTACTCCTCATCATCAATGTTGCCGACTCGGGCCAGACGACACCCGGCCAGCATGCCGCCGCCTAAAGCCACTGAGCCCGGATTCCGGCATTCAACCTGCGGCGCGTGACTGGAGGAGCGGCTTGATGCCGCGACGGAAAAGTCCGCCGCGGTCGGATATCGGATCGCGGCGCAAAGCCGCTCCACAGGTCCGGCAATCGCGGAATCCGGGCTGAGTGAAGACCGAAATGCTGCGCAGTCGGTTCGAGACGCTCGCGCCGCCAAGGATGCGCTCGCGCTCGATGCGCGCGAGACCCCCGACGCTCTGCGGGCGAAGAGCCTCGCCGCGGCGCAAAGCGGTGCGGCGCGCTGGAGTCAACGCGCCAACCATTTCCACCCGGCTGGGGAGCGCGTTGGAGTCAACGCGCTCCACCTCCACAGCCGCGCGGGCTCACTTGTCCGCGAGGGCGAAGCGCTTCTCCACTTCTTTCGCCAGCGCGCGATAGGCGGTGGAGCCGGACGAGTGGGCATCGTAGGAGAAGATCGGTTTGCCGAAGCTCGGCGCCTCGCTGAGGCGCACGGTGCGCGGGATGACGGTCTCGAAGATTTTTTCCGGCAGGTGGCGGCGCACCTCGTCGACGACCTGCTTGGAGAGGTTGGTGCGGCTGTCGAACATCGTCATCACGATGCCGCCGACATCGAGGATCGGGTTGACGCCGGCGTTCTTCAGGCGGTCGACGACCTTGAGAATCTGGCCGAGGCCTTCGAGCGCCATGTATTCGCACTGGAGCGCGATGAGCAGGTGGTCGGCGGCGGCGAGCGAGTTCATCGAGAGCATGCCCAGCGCGGGCGGGCAATCGATGATGATGACGCGGTAGCCACCCGAATTTTTCAGCGGATCGAGCACGGATTTGAGGCGCAGGAGGTAGTTCTCCTGCTGCGCGAGCTCGATCTCGATGGCGGCGAGGTCGACCTCGGAGGGGATGAGCGCGAGGTGCTCCCACTGCGTGGGCGTGAGCATCTCGAAGGCGCTCCCCTCCCCGTGCAGCGGCTTGTAGAGCGAGCGGCCCTCCTGCTTTTCGACACCGAGGGCGCTGGTGGCGTTGGCCTGCGGATCGAGGTCGACGACGAGGGTGTGGATCTTCCGCTCCGCCAGCGCGGCGGCGAGATTCACGGCGGTGGTGGTCTTGCCGACGCCGCCCTTCTGATTCGCGATGGTGAAAACCGTGCAGCCCATGCGGGATTAATCGCAGCCGGCCGGCGGGAGTCTAGCGCGAAGTCGGGGATGCGGGTCAGCCGCAGCGTGCGGCCGATGCGCTGGAGGGCGCGGCCACTGCCAAGTAGTCGGGAATGAATCCCGCGGGCGATCGCCAGCGGCGCGGCAGTAGCCGCGCCCTCCAGCACGCGATTGGCCGACCGTCCGCTTGCGAATTACCCGCGCTGCTGCTATCGAACACCCTTCGCGCCGCCTTCCGCCTTCCGCCTTCCGCCTTCCGCCTTCCGCCTTCCGCCTTCCGCCTTCCGCCTTCCGCCTTCCGCCTTCCGCCATGCCCGCCTCGCTCGCCAAATACCGCGCCGCCTTCAACGTCGGCCTCCAGAGCAATCTGGTCTACCGCTGGAATTTCGCGGTGCGGGGCCTGTTCTCGCTTTTCCACCTCGTCGTCGTCTTCACGCTCTGGGGCGCGGCCTTCGCCGGGCAGGAGTCGATCGGCGGCTTTGACGTGCGGCAGACGCTCACCTACTTCGTCGTCCTCCTGCCGCTGAACTTCCTCATCAGCGCGATGAGCGAGGATTACCAGATCAGCGAGGAGATCCGGAACGGCATGATCAACCAGTTCCTCCTCAAGCCGATCAACTACTACGCCTACCGGTTCTCGGTCTTCGTGGCGGCGCGGCTCGTGTCGGGCGTGCTGGCGATCATCCCGCTGCTGTGCGTGCTGCCGTTCCTCTGGGACCGGCTGGCGCTGCCGCCGGACTGGACGGTGCGGCTCGCGGTCGGCGTGCCGGCGATGCTGTTGTCGGCCGTCATCCAGTTCACCATCGCCTACTGCTTCGGCCTGCTGGCGTTCTGGTTCCTCGAAATCCAGTCGTTCGTCATCCTCTCCATGGCGGTGGAGGTGCTGCTCGGCGGCCAGATGTTTCCCCTCGATCTGATGCCGGCCTGGCTCTACCAGATTTCGCAATACCTGCCGTATTACTACATGATGTATTTCCCCGCCGCGATCCTCACGGGCCGCATCGACCTCGCGGCGGTCGGCCAAGGGCTCGCGCTCCAGACGGCGTGGGTCGTGATCCTGCTCGTCGTCGGCCGGGCGCTCTGGGCGCGCGGCCTGCGCAAGCACACGGCGGTGGGAGGCTGACATGGGTTTCTCGCACTACCTGAAGATCTGGCTCGCCAGCGCCCGCTACTCCGTCGTGCGGACGATGATGTTCCGCATGGATTTCATCATGTGGTCGCTGGTGGAGTTCTTCTGGATGGCGGTGAACATCCTGCTGATCGGCGTCATCTACTCGCACACGGACTCCATCGCCGGGTGGACGAAATACGAGATGCTCCTCCTCGTCGGCACGTCGATGATCCTGCAGCGGCTGATGATGGGG
>PNKG01000040.1 GCA_013822585.1 Opitutus sp.
GACAAACACGGTGTTGGTCTGGCCGATGCGGTGCACGCGGTCGATCGCCTGGTCCTCGACCGCCGGATTCCACCAGGGGTCGAGCAGGAACACGTAGTCCGCCGCGTGCAGCGTGATGCCCGTGCCCGCCGCCTTGAGCGACACGAGCATGACCGCCGCGCCCGGAGCGGTCTGGAACTGCTGCACGGGCTTCTGCCGGTCGACGGTCATGCCCGTGATCTCGAAGCGCTGCAGGTCCGGGTAATGCGCGGCGAGCGCGCTGCGCACGCGGTCGAGCAACGTCACGAACTGCGAGAAGATCACGACCTTGTGGCCGCTGCCGATGACTTCCTGGAGTTTCTCGATCAGGAGCTGGAGCTTGCCCGAATCGCTGAGCGGCGAATTCTGCCACGGCAGGAGATCCGGATCGCAGCACACCTGCCGCAAGCGGGTGAGCAGCGCGAGGAAGCCGAAGGACTTTTCGCGCAGCGCCACGGTGATGTCCTCGCCGAGGCGCGCGAGGCCCTCGGTGCACAGCCGCGCATACTCGGCGCGCTGCACCTCGGTGAGCGGGCAGAGCAGGTCCATCTCGACCTTCGGCGGCAGTTCGGTCGCGACCTCGTTCTTGGTGCGGCGCAGCTTGAACGGCGCGATCTGCAGGCGCAGGCGTTTCATCGTGCCCTCGCGGTCGACCGTCAGCGCGCTCTCGAAGGCCGGGCGCGAGCCGAGCAGGCCGGGCAGCAGGTAGCGGAAGATGGACCAGAGATCGAGCTGGCGGTTCTCCAGCGGCGTGCCGGTGAGCACGAGGCGGTGCGCGGCCCTCAGCGCGAAGCAGGACTGCGTGACCTTGGCGTCGGGGTTCTTGATGAACTGGCCCTCGTCGAGCACGGCGTAGCCGAAGTCGGTCGCGTCGAGCAGCGCGCGGTGCTTGCGCAGCTGGGTGTAGCTCGCGAGCCAGATGACCGGCTCGGGATTCGTGCCGAAATCGTGACCGGCCTTCAGTGTCTCGACCTTCGCCTCGGGGAAGAAGCGCGCGATCTCCTCGCGCCACACGGGCACGACGCTCGCGGGGCAGACGACGATGTGACGGCGGCCGGCCAGCGGGCGCGTCCGGAGCAGCGCGATGACCTGCGCCGTCTTGCCGAGGCCCATCTCGTCGGCCAGCAGGCCGTGGCAGCCGGTCTCGCTGAGGTGGTGCATCCACTCGACGCCGCGCTTCTGGTAGTTGCGCAGATAGCCGGGGAAGTCCGGCGGCGTGGCCGGGGGCGACATCACGCGCTGGCGCCAGGCCTCGAGCTCGGGGCCGACCGTCACCTTGATGCGGTTGTCGTTGAAGAGGGAGAAAATCAGGTAGGGCGGCAGCGCGCCGCCGGCGGACCCGGTCTCCTCGAGGTTCTTCCGCCACTGGCTGAGGCTCTCCCATTTCTCCGGCGCCACCGTCACGATGCCGAGGTCGGGCACGAGCATGGGCGTGCGGCCGTGCTTGAGGAGCGCGGCGGCCTGTTCGTCGGTCAGCAGTTTCTCGCCGGCGCGGAAAATCCAGCGGAGGTTCAGGCCCTCGGCCCCGGAAGCCGCGCCGCCCTTGCCGGGGACGGGGCGCTTCTCGGCCACGGCCTCGATTTCGATCGTGCGCGCGCCGTGCTTGAGCGAGTCGATCTTGCCGTCGACCTCGAGCGCGAACTGCTTCTTCCAGTGCGGGAGCACGTCCTTGAGGAAGCCCGGGATGTCCGCCAGCGAGTCCATCGCGTAGGCGTGCGTGGCCTGGTTGTAGCGGAAGTGGGCCTTGCGCGCGTAGGTCGCCAGCGCGATGAGCTTGGCGCGCTCGGTGGCGCTCGGGTGAAACGCGGTGTTGCCGAGCGCCGGGATGCGGGCCTTGCCCTGCTTCCAGTAGGCGAGAAACACCAGCCCTTCGCCCGTCGCGGTGAAACTCAGGAGCAGGTCGCGATCCTTGCCGGCGGTCGCGGCGTCGGCTTTCGCGCCGTTGCCGTGGCCGTTTTCCGCGGCGCCGTGACCGTTGCCGTGGCCGTTCTTCGCGACGGACACCGGCGGCGCGCTGCCGACAGCGAGCTTGCCGGACATCTCGTCGGCCACGAGCTCTTCGATCTCGTGCAGGCCGGCCACGGCGATGGCGTTGGCGAGGAGGGAATCGGTGGTGGAGGAACGGACCCGGATCTGGTCCCCGTCCCACTCGATGACCGCGTATTCCTCCTTCTTGTCGACCTTGCGGTGGATGATCGCGTCCTTGGCCCCGAGCTCGATCTCGCGGATTTCGCTGTCGCGATACATCTGATGGCCGCGTTCCACATGGTTGGCCTCGAAGAATTTCTCCCAGTCGGCCTCGAGTTTCCCGAACCAGAACTCAAGGGACTGGGGAGTGTAGACGCGCTTCGGTCCGTGGGAACTCATGCGGATAAAAGCCCACCGTTAAAAAGCGCCCGCCGCCCCGGGCAATCCCAAACTTAGGATATTTTCTGACGACCGCGAACGGGCGGGAATTGCGCCCGCCGCCCCTCCACGCTGCCCGGGATTCCCAAGTGGGGAATACTGGAACTGACAACGCCCCAATCATCTCAGCCGAGCACGCGCTTGATCTCGGCGAGGGTGCGCTCGGTGGCGCCGCGGTTGGCCGCGCTCCATTCGCGGGCGGAGGCGGCGAGCGCATCGCGCCGGGCCGTGTCGCCCAAGAGTTCCACCGCCACGCGCACGAGGTCGGCGTGGGTCTCGACCCGGCGGACGGCGGCGGCCTCGGTGAGCGAGCGGACGATGTCGCGGAAGTTCGTCATGGCCGGACCGTGCAGCACAGGCTTGCCGAGGATGGCCGCCTCGACCGGCGTTTGCCCGCCGTCGTGCGGCGACAGGCTCTTGCCGACGAACACGAGGTCGGCCAGTTGCGTGAGCTGGCGCAGCTCGCCCGTGGTGTCGCCCACCACGACGTCGGCCGCGGCCGGCGCGCTGCCCTCGGAGCGGAAGTGGTGGCTCAGCCCGCTGCCGGCGAGCAGCGTGCGCAGGGCGTCGCGGCGCTCGGCGTGCCGCGGCACGAGCAGCAGCGAGACGCGGAGGCCGCGGGCGCGGGCGTTCTTCAAGGCCTCGACCAGCGCCTCCTCCTCGCCCGGCCAGGTCGATGAGCCGAGGAGCACGAGGCCGTCGGCGGGCAGGCCGACCTCGCGGCGCAACGCCGCCTTTGCGGCGGCGGCGAGCAGCGGGATGCTGACGTCGAGCTTGAGGTTGCCGGTGGTGACGAGCTTGGCGGCGGGGAAGCCCAGGGCGCGGAAGCGCTGCTCGTCGCGCTTGGCCGCGCACAGGATCTTCGCCACGCTGCCGGCGGTGGCGCGCACGGCCCAGGCGAATTTCGCGGAGCGGCGGAAGCTGCGGTCGGAGAGCCGGGCGTTGACGCACACGACCGGCACGCCGTGGCGCTGGGCGGCGCGGATGTGCTCGGGCCAGCGCTCGCCTTCCATCAGCACGCAGAGGTCGGGCTGCACGCGGCGCCAGGCGCGCGCACTGAAGGCCCAGAAATCGAGCGGGAAGTAGCCGAGGCCGACCGTGAGCGCGGCGTATTTCTCCTTCGCCAGCGCGTAGCCGGTGCTGGTCGTGGTGGTGAGGTAGATTTCGAGCCCTTCGCGCCGCAGGCCCTCGAGCAGCGGACCGATGGCCAGCATCTCGCCCACGCTCACGGCCTGGAGCCAGACGCGCTGCGCCCCGGGCGCCTTGGGCGGCAAGTCCGGCACCTCGCCGAAGCGGTGGCTGAACCCGCTGGCGTAGCCCCCGCGCTTCCGCATCCGCCACAGGAAATACGGCGACGCGAGCAGGAGCGCCGGAAGGAAGAGGAGTCTGTAAACCCAGATCAAGGAGAGGGATTCTCCTTAAACACAGAGGTCGCGGAGTTCACAGAGGCGTTTCAAGTCAGTCGCTCTGTGCCCTCTGTAATCTCTGTGTTGAAATCCTTCGGCTTACTTGCCGAGGACCCAGGAGAAGATGAGCGGCGCGACGATGGTGGCGTCGGACTCGACGATGAACTTCGGGGTCCTCTCGCCGAGCTTGCCCCACGTGATCTTCTCGTTCGGCACGGCGCCGGAATAGCTGCCGTAGCTCGTGGTCGAGTCGCTGATCTGCGCGAAGTAGCCCCAGAGCGGCACACCGGTGCGGCCGAGGTCCTGGTGCAGCATCGGCACGACGCAGATCGGGAAGTCGCCCGCAATGCCGCCGCCGATCTGGAAGAAGCCGATCGAGCCCTCGCCGTTGCGGAGCCTCTTGGCGGTCTTCGTATACCACTCGGCCAGCCACACCATGTATTCGATGCCGGTGCGGACGGTGTGGACGTTCCCGATCTCGCCGGTGACGCAGCGGCCGGCATACATGTTGCCGAGCGTGGCGTCCTCCCAGCCGGGGACGATGATGGGGAGGTTCTTCTCGCAGGCGGCGACCATCCACGAATTCTTCGGGTCGATCTGGTAGAACTTCTTCAGCTTACCCGACCGGAGGATTTTATACATGAACTCGTGCGGGAAGAAGCGCTGGCCGCTCCGGTCGGCGGCCACCCACTCCTCGGCCACCGCGGCCTCGATGCGGCGCATGGCCTCGCCCTCGGGGATGCAGGTGTCGGTGACGCGGTTCATGTGGCGCTCGAGCAGCGCCTGCTCCTCGGCCGAGCTGAGGTGGCGGTAGTGCGGCACGCGCTCGTAGTAATCGTGCGCGACGAGGTTGAAGATGTCCTCCTCGAGATTGGCGCCGGTGCAGACGATGGCGTGGACCTTGTCCCGGCGGATCATCTCGGCGAGCGTGATGCCGAGTTCGGCGGTCGACATGGCGCCGGCCAGCGTGACGAGCATCTTGCCGCCGGCCGCGAGATGCGCCTCGTAGCCCTTGGCGGCGTCGAGCAGCGCGGCCGCGTTGAAGTGGCGGTAGTTGTGCGCGATGAACTTCGAGACCGGCCCCTTCTTCTTCGCGAGGGCGGCATGGATGTCTTCGGGGCGTTTCGCCTGGCGTTTGGCTTTCTTCATCGCGGGCCAGTAGAAGGTTCCCACCGGGTCGGGTCACGAAAAATTTCGAGGCTCTGGCTCTCGTTCGACCGCGGCTCGGCCCCGAGGCAGGGCCGGTGCTTGCCGCCGGGCCGCGACGCCGGCAACCACAGCCCCGGTGCCGACAGGCGGCGCCCCCCCCCGAAATCAAAGCCGCCGCGTCCGCCCGCGGACGTCCCGCGACTTCACCCGCGCCCGCAGGCAACTCCAAAAATAGCCGGAAAGAACCACGGCCGGAAACTTGCCACGCGGCAGCGGGTCGTGAAGCTTCTCCGCCATGTTGTCCCGTTTCGTCCTCCTCGCCCTGCTCGCGCTCGCCCCCCTCGCCGGCCGCGCGCAGGACTTCCCGCACCAGAAGTCCGATCTGCCCGCCGACCCCGGCATCCGCTGGGGCAGGCTCGGGAACGGCCTGCGCTACGCGATCATGGCCAACCACGAGCCGAAGGGCCGCGCCAGCCTGCGCATCGTCCTCCGCGCCGGCGCGCTCCACGAGGCCGACGACCAGCGCGGCCTCGCGCACTTCCTCGAGCACATGGCCTTCAACGGCTCGAAGAATTTCGCGCCCGGCACGCTGGTGGAGTATTTCCAGCGCCTCGGCATGAGCTTCGGCGGCGACACCAACGCCTCCACCGGCTTCGACCGCACCCTCTACATGCTCGAGCTGCCCGACACCAAGGACGAGACGCTCGGCAAGGCCTTCACGCTCTTCTCCGACTACCTCGGCGGCCTGCTGCTGCTCGACAACGAGATCGACAAAGAGCGCGGCGTCATCCTCGCCGAGAAGACCGCGCGCGACTCGATCGAATTCCGGCAGTTCATCGGCGAATTCGAATTCCTCCTGCCGGAGTCGCGCTTCATCCACCGCATCCCCATCGGCACCGAGGAGGTCATCGCGCACGCCCCGCGCGAACGCTTCGTGGATTTCTACGACACCTGGTATCGCCCCGACAACGCGCTGGTCGTCGCCGTGGGCGATTTCGACCCCGCCGCGATCGAGGCGCACCTCCAGCAGGCCCTCGCCCCGCTCGCCGCGCGCGCCCCCGCCCGCCCGGCGCCGAGCTACGGCCGGATCGACGAGGTGCAGGGCGTCGTCGCCCGGCTCCTGCCCGAGCCCGAGGCCGCCGCCGTGCAGGTGGCCATCCAGACCGTCACCCCCTACTCCGCCGAGCCCGACAACGCCGCCACCCGCCTCCAATACCTGCCGCGCGACCTCGCCCTGCGCATGCTCAACCGCCGCCTCTCCATCCTCGCCAAGAAGGAGGGCGCGCCGTTCATCGGCGGCCAGGTCGGCGCCACGGAACAGTTCGACTTCTTCCGCAACGCCTCCGTCGAGCTCACCTGCAAACCCGGGCAGTGGCGCGCCGCGCTCGCCGTCGCCGAGCAGGAACTCCGCCGCGCCCTCGAGTTCGGCTTCCAGGCGCCCGAATTGAAGGAGGCCGTCGCCAGCCTGCGCAACACGCTCGAGCAGGCCGTGCGCTCCGCCGCCACCCGCCGCTCCGAGACCCTCGCCAACGCCATCGCCGACACGCTGGTCGAGGACGACGTGTTCACCCACCCCTCGACCGAACTCGCCCTCTACGCGCCCGCGCTCGACAAGGTCACGCTCGACGACTGCCTGCAGGCGCTGCGCCAGCTCTGGGCGCCGTCGATCGGCCGCCGGATCTGGATCACCGGCAACCTCCAACTCGACCAGCCGGAGCCGCAGATCACCGCCGCCTACGAGGCGAGCCGCGCCCTCGCCGTGCAACCGCCCGCCAAGATCGAGGAGGCCGCCTTCGCCTACACCGATTTCGGCGCGCCGGGCCGGGTCGGCCAGCAACGCAAGGTCGACGATCTCGGCGCGACGCTCATCGAGTTCGCCAACGGCGTGCGCCTCAACCTCAAGCCCACCGACTTCGAGGCCGGCCGCGTGCGCGTGAACGTGCGCGTCGGCGGCGGCCGCCTCACCGAGCCGGCGGACAAACCCGCCCTCGCCTTCCTCACGAGCAACACCTTCCTCCTCGGCGGCCTCGGCCAGCACGGCATCGACGACCTCCAGCGCCTGCTCGCCGGCAAGACCATCGGCACAAACTTCACCGTGGCCAACGACGCCTTCCAGTTCGGCGGCACCACCAACCGCGCCGACCTGCCGCTCCAACTCCAGGTCATCTGCGCCTACCTGACCGACGCGGGTTTCCGCCCCGAGGCCATGCGCCAGTATCAGAAGGGCGTCGAAGTCTTCTACACCCGCCTCGGCAACACGGTCGAAGGACCGCTGCAGACCGAGGTCCCGCGCCTGCTCGCCAACGGCGACGCCCGCTTCGGCGTGCCACCCAAGGAGGCCGCGCTCGCGCGCACCCAGGCCGAGTCCAAGGCCTGGCTCGCCGCCGAGTTCGCGAAAAGCGCCATCGAAGTCGCCATCGTCGGCGACTTCGATCCCGCGGAGGCGACCGCGGCCGTCGCCCGCACCTTCGGCGCCCTGCCCGCCCGCACCGCCAAACCGGACTTCGCCGCGCAGCGCAAAGCCTCGTTCCCCGACCACGCGCTCGCCCGACAGTTCTTCGTCTCCACCGAAATCCCCAAGGGCCTCGTGCAGCTGTTCTGGGAGGCGACCGACAGCCGCGACGTCGACGTGGCCCGCCGCCTGCGCATGCTGGCCGAGGTGCTGAGCGACCGCCTGCGCGTGAAGCTCCGCGAGGAGATGGGCGACACCTACTCGCCCGACGCCGGCGCCCTGCTCAGCGACACTTTCACCGGCTACGGCCACCTCCTCGCCCAAGCCACCGTCTCCCCCGACAAGGCCCGCGCCGTGGCCGACGCCATCAAGGCCGCCGCCGCGGACCTCTTCGCCCACGGCGTGACCGAGGAGGAACTCGTCCGCGCCAAGCAACCCGTGCTCACCTCCGTGAAGCAGGCCCAGCGCACCAACCCCTACTGGCTCGCCAGCGTGCTCGGCGCCGCGCAGGAGCAACCGCAGCGCCTCGACTGGGCGCGCACGATGCTCAGCGGCAACGAAGCCATCACCGCGGCCGAACTCGGCGCCCTCGCGAAGAAATACCTCCGCCCCGACAAGGTGCACGAGTTCATCTCCCTCCCCGAGCCCAGGAAGGCGGACTGAGCGGCGGCGCTCGGCGCCCGCCCCGGCAATCCGCGGTTGCCATGTGCCGCGGATTTTTCTTCGCTGGGCCCGGGCCTCCCCGCCGCCCGGGAACATGGGCGGCATTGCTTCATGATTTCCAACCGGCGCCGCCTGGCTGGCGGCATCTTCGCCCTCCTCGCCTCGCTTCACCTGTGCGCCTCCCCGCCCGTGCCGTGGATGCACGAGCGCAGCGACCTCCCGCCCGATCCCGAGATCACCTTCGGCGCGCTGCCCAACGGCCTGCGCTACGCCGTGCGCTCGAACGCCGAACCCGCGGGCCGCGTGTTCCTCATCCTGCGGGTGCAGGCCGGCTCCGTCCACGAGCGCGACGACCAGCGCGGCTTCGCGCACTTCGTGGAGCACATGGCCTTCAACGGCACGCGGCGCTTCCCCGGCAGCACACTGGCCGAGACCATGCAGCGCTCCGGCTACAACCTTGGCGCCCACCTCAGCGCGTTCACGGGCTATCTCTCGACTTTCTATCAGCTCGACGCGCCCCGCAACGACGAGGCCACGCTGCGCCAGGCCTTCGATGTCCTCGGCGAGTTCGCGCAACACGTCGCCTTCGACGCGAAGGAGGTGAAGCGCGAGTTCGGCGTCGTCGAGAGCGAACGCCGCGCCCATGTCTCCTCCCCCACCGACTACGGCCGCGAGATCGAGGCGTTCCTCTTTCGCGACACACGCTTCGCCGCGCGCGCCATCCTCGGCGACACCGCGCAGCTCCGCCGCGCCAAGCCCGAGGCGCTGCGCGAGTATTACCGCACCTGGTATCGCCCTTCGCGCATGACCGTCATCGCCGTGGGCGACCTGCCGCGCGAAAAACTCGTCGCGCTCATCACCGCGCAGTTCTCCCAACTCGCCGAGCCCGCCACGCCGCCGCCACCCGAACCCGAACTGGGCAGCTTCCAGTATCCCGACCAGATCGAGGCGCGCTACATCGCCACGCATCAACCCGGCGGCCTCTCCACGCTGCTCTACTCGGTGCAGCCCAACATGCACCCGGTCGACAACACCGCCGCCCGCCACGCCGCCGTCGCCAAGGCCGCCGTCAACTGGATGCTGCACGAGCGGCTGCAAAGCCATGTCCGCGAACAGCCCGAGCTCGTCGGCCAGGCGCAGGCGGGATTCCACGATTTCTTCCAGGCGGCCGACGTGCATTTCCTCCGCCTCGACACCCAGTCCGGCCTCTGGCGGCGCGGCATCACCACACTCGACGAAGAGCTGCGCCGCGCCCTCGCCTACGGATTCTCCGATGACGAGGTCGAGGCGCAACGGGTGCGCTTTGAGGCGCATTATCAGGAGGCGATCCGGTCCGCGCCCCAAACGCCCTCGGCCGCGCTCGCGAATATGCTCCTCCAATCCATGGAGGTCGGCTTCGTGCCCACCTCGCCTGCCGACACCTGGCGCATCCTGCAGGACCGGGTCCGCAATCTCTCCGCGGCCGATTGCCTTGCCGCCGTGCGCGCCATCTGGCCGGGCGAGGCGCGGCGCTTCATCGTGCTCGGCAACCAAGACGCCGTGACGTCGGAGAAGGACATCGCCGCCGTCCTCGCCGATTACCGCCGGCTCAGCGTGCTCGACGACAAGCCCGCCGCGCTCGACAAGACCCTCGCCTACACTTTCGCCGCCATCGCCCCCGCGCCGATCTCGCACCGGGAATTCCCCGAGGTCGACTCCCACGTCGTCACCTTCCCCAACGGCGTGCGCCTCGCCCTGAAGCGCACCGATTACACCCCCAACCGCATCGAGCTGCGGGCCCGCCTGGGCTACGGCCGCGCCACGGAACCGACCGCGCAGGCCGGCATCGCCACCGCCGCCGCCACCGTGCTGCTGCCCGGCGGCCTCGGCCGCCACAACGAGGCTTCGCTCAACCGCATCCTCGCCGGCGAATCGCTGCGCCTGCAGCTGCACGCCGAGGAAAACGCCTTCGTCTTCCACGGCGAGGCCACGCGCACCAGCCTCGCCACGCTGCTCCGCCTCAACGCCGCCTACCTGCTCGATCCCGCCTTCCGTCCCGCGCCCATGTATACCGCGATGAGCCAGCTGCGCAGCTACTACGACTCGCTCGCCAGCAACCCTGAAGCCTTCGTCCAGGCCTGCCTGCCCCGCATCGTTCATGCCGGCGACCACCGCTACGGACTGCCCTTCCCGCAGAACGTCTTCCGCTTCGGCACCGAGGAACTGCGCACGTGGTTCGAACCCATCGTCCGCAACGCCCCGCTCGACATCTCGCTCGCCGGCGACCTCGACCTGGAGGAAACCATCACCGAGATCGCGCGCACCTTCGGCACACTGCCGCAACGGGAGACGCGCACCGAGCTCACCTCGTCGCTCCGCCCGCGTTTCAACACCCGCGCGGCGCAGGAAAACATCCAGCTGCCACCGGGGCTGCACAAATCCGCCATCGTCGTCGCTTGGCCCTACGATGTCCCCCGCCTCGTGGAGGACCCCCGCCGCGTGCGCATGCTCACGCTCGCGCTCCGCCTCCGCCTCCTCCAGCGGGTGCGAGAGGAACTCGGCGCCACCTACTCGCCCGTCTCCGACATGACACAGAGCAACGCCTGGCCGCAGCTCGGCTATCTCTACGCCGCCGTGCAGGTGGAGCCCAAGCTCGCCGAAAAAGTCTCCGGCCTGGTCCGCCACATCGCGCGCGACCTCGCCACCAACGGCCTCACCGCCGGGGAGTTCGCCCAGATCCACCAGCCCAAGGTCGCCTCGCTCGACACCGAGCTGCGCGACAACTCCTACTGGCTTTTCTACGTCCTGCCCAACCTTGGTGTCACCCCCTGGGCGTTGGACTTGCCGCTCTCACGCACCGCCGATTACCGCTCCATCACGACGGACGAACTCAACGCTTTCGCGCGCCGCCACCTGCGCCACGACCTCGCCACCACCGTCGTCGTCACCTCGCCGTGAGTTTTGCCTACCCCGCGCCGCCTCCTGCGCCGGGCGGTGCCGCCCGCTCGACCTTCAGGTTCAGCAGCGGCACGAGCACGAGCAGGCCGAGGCAGGTCAGGCCGAGCACGGCGTAGCCGGCCGCGTCGTGCACGAACCCGGTGATGGCATCGGGACCGCGGTTGTAGGCCCACGCGGTGAGAAAGAGACTGCGGGCGAGGTTCATCAGGAACGCAAAGGCCATCGCCGCACAGACCAGCACGGCCTTCTTCCAAAAACGGTCGAGAAACATCGCGCCAAGAAACGAGCCGGCAAAGAGACACGCCGTCAGCGAGCGGATGCCCGAACAGGCGTCGGCCACGCCCACCGGCCCCCTCGGCAACAGGAGCACGTTGCCCTGTTGCTCGATCGGGCAACCCGCGAGGTCGAAGACGAACGCGACCACCGTCACCACCTTGCGCAGGAGGAAGAGGCTGATCTGTGACTCCACCGCCGAGACCAGCGGCGCCGAGATCAGCCAGACGCAGACGGGAAAGATGAACAGCGCCGCGACCGCGAAGCGCGGCTCCTTGAACCCCGCCAGCCAGCCGACTGCCTCCGCCGATCCGTCCCGGGGTTGTCCGGTTTCGGCGGCGAGGGGCACGTTGAAGAAAAGCAACGGCAGCACGATGGCCACCATGCCGAGCGTCAGCGCCAGCGTGCCCGGCTGCGAGGTGCCGGCCCCGGCGCGGTAGAACGCCCCGAGCAGGAAGAACAGCGCGCCGAAGACCAGACCCAGCCCGGCCGCGATGTTCAGCGTCCAGCGCACCCGGCGGGCCGCCGGCGGCGCTTCCGCCGCCGCGCGCAGCCGCCCGCGCAGGCGTTCCCACCGGTCGGATACCGCATAGACGGTGAATACCGGCACCAGCCAGCCGAACGAGTAATCCTCCTTCACCCGCCACCAGTGCGACTGATCCCACGCCACGAAGACGGTGAACCCGCCCGCCAGAGCCAGCGCGGCGAGGAAGGGGCCCGGCACGCCCTCGCGCCACGAGCGCGGCGTTGGGGTTGGCTTAGGAGCTGACTCGGTCTCTACCATCGCGGATGAGCGCCATCGAACGGTCGTGCCAGCCGCTCAGCAATGCCAAAGCACCCACCGCCCCGCCGAGCGCCCAGGCCATGTCCGACTGCGTGTCCCACACATAGCCCTGCGTGCCGAGAAAGGCCTCGGCCGCCTCCTCGCTCAACAGCGCCACCCACCACTCGATCAGCTCGTAGAACGCACTGAACGCCAGACACACGCTCACCACCAAGAACGGCAGCCAGCGGCTCGCTTTGCCGGGGCGGTCGCCGGCATCCCCGACGGCGACGCGCGCGCGGCAGGCGCCACCGAGTGGCGACGTCCGCACCAAAATCTCCCGCACCAGGATCGCCGGCACGAAACCCTGCGCGAAGTGCCCGAGCTTGTCGTAGTTGTTGCGCGTCCAGCCGAACCACTCCTTCGCCCACTCGCCCGCCGGCGCCAGCGCATAGGTGTAGTGCCCGCCCACGATCAGGATCACCGCGTGCAGCCACACGAGGGAGAGCAACAGCGTCGAAAGCGGGAACCGGCGCCGCGTCGCCCACATCAGCGGCACGCCGATCAGCACCGGCGCCACCTCAAGAAGCCACGTCAGCCGGTCGTGCGGCCCGACCGCCGACCAGAGCAGAACCGGCAGCAGCAGGGCGATGAAGACAGTGAGCCGGCGGTCGGAAAACACGCCGGCAGTCTGCGCGCCGTCCCGCCCAGTGCAAGCTGCGCGTCGTCGTGCACCCGGCCCGGGGTCTTGTCACCTAATAGGTGACAAGTTGCTCGGGCACGGTCAGCGCAGGCTGGCGATGAACCCGACCGCCTGCCGCACGATCTCGGGCGTCGCGAGGATGCGGTGGTGCCCGCGGCCGGGGCACGGCACCAACCGCGCGCCGCGCCAAGCCGCGACGATCTTCTCCGCCTCGGCGTAGCTCGTGTCCGTGTCCTCCGGATCATGGAAGACCAGCAGCGCGCAGGGCGCACGCTCCGCCACGCGGTTCATGTCGATGTCCTCCAGCGTTGTGCCGGTGCGCCGGGCCGCCGCTGAAAGGAACGCCTCGCGCAGCTCCGGATCGAGCTGCATCCGGCGCGCCACGCGCTCGACGCGCTCGCGCATGCTCATGGGCGGCGCCAGCAGCACCAGGCCGCGCGGCGCGAGTCCGTGCTGCGTCGCCATCGCCGCGCCGGCCGCGCCCATGGAGTGGCCGATCAGCGCGTGGAAGCGCCCGATCCGGCTCTCGATCTCCGGCAGCAGGCGCATGACCAGCGGCACATGCGCCTCGTCGCCCGGAGACTCGCCGTGGCCGGGCAGATCGAAGCTCGCCACGCGGAACCCGGCTTCCGCCAGCGGCGCCGCGAAGGCCCCCAGCTGCGCTCCGTGGCCTTCCCAGCCGTGGACCAAACCCACGAGCGGCGCCGCGGGCTCACCCCACTCCCACGCGGCGAGGTCCCCGCGGCGGGTCGGAATGACGAAACGCCGCGCCCTCGACAGATAAGCCTCCTCGCGCGGCACACGCCGGCCGGAGCGCAGCGGACGCAGGAAGAGCGACGCCGCCAGTTCGGCCAAAGCCGGCAGGCCGTGCGGCGGCGGCGGCACGGGCATCCCGCGCTTCGCCGCCGCCTGCAGGAGAATCGCGCTCATGGCGCTCAGACCGCCGCGAAGACCAGCGAGGCGTTGGCGCCGCCGAAGCCGAAGCAATTCGACAGCGCGGCGCGCACCGCGCGTCGCACCGCGGTGTTGGGCGTGTAATTGAGGCCGAGCTCGGCGCACGCGGGCTCGAGGTTGTCGAGGTTGACCGTGGGCGGCACGACGCCGTCTTTGATCGCCATCACCGCGGCGAAGGCGCCCATCGCGCCCGCGCCGCCGAGCAGGTGGCCGGTCATGGACTTCACGCCGCTGACGTTGAGCGAGCCTTTGTTCTCGGCGAACACCGCCGCGATCGCCGCGGCCTCCTCGCCGTCGCCGCCGGGCGTGGACGTCGCATGGGCCGACACGTAGTCGATCTCCGCCGGCCGCAGGCCGGCGTTGGCCAGCGCGGCGCGCATCGAGCGCTGCGAACCCTCGCCGCCGGGCGCGAGCGAGGACAGGTGGTGCGCGTCGGCGGTGGCGCCGTAGCCGCGGAGTTCGGCGTAGATCCTCGCGCCGCGCCTCCTCGCCTGTTCGTATTCCTCGAACACGAAGACCACCGCGCCTTCGCTCAACACGAAGCCGTCGCGGTCCGCGTCGTAGGGGCGCGAGGCCTTCGTTGGGTCGTGGTTGCGCTTGGAAAGGGCGCGCATCTGCGCGAAGGCGCCGATGGCGAGCGGCGTGATGGTGGACTCGGCGCCGCCGGCGATCATCACGTCGGCATCGCCGCGGGCCACGGCCGCCGCGGCCTCGCCGAGCGCGTGGCCGCTGGTGGCGCAGGCGGAGGCCACGCACATGTTCGGCCCGCGCAGGTCGAGCATCAGGCTGACCTGCCCGGCGAGCAGGTTCGGGGCGATCTGGATGATGAAGAAGGGCGAAATCTTGCGAAAGCCGTCCTTGCGCCACGTCTCGTGCGTGCCCTCGATCTCGGGCAGGCCGCCGAGGCCGACGCCGAGGTTCACGCCCAGGCGATCGGGCGAGAGCACGCTGCGGTGGGCGTCGAGCCCGCTGTCGACGTAGGCCTCGAGCGCGGCCGCGCAGCCGAGGTGGGTGAAACGGCCGAATTTCTTCGTGTCCTTCGCATTGAAGGCGGCCGCAACCGGCTCCGCGCCCACGCCGCGCGGGAAGACCGGTTGTGCCAGCTGGCGCAGCGGATCGAAATTCCTCACCTCGCCCGCGATCGTCACCGGGCAGTTCGCCGTGTCGAAACGCGTGATCGGGCCGAGGCCGGACTCGCCGGCGGCGAGCGCGCGCCAGGCGTCGGGCGCGGTGTTGCCGACGGGGGTGACGGCGCCGAGACCGGTGATGACGACGCGGCGGCGCGGTTGTTGGAGCGGGATGTTCATGGTGAAATTTTCAGGATTCGGCCGGGGCGAAGCAGGCCAGCGCGGTCTCACGGGCCTGCGCGAGCACGCCGCGGCTCGCCGCCTCGTCGGGCAGCGAACGGGCGATGATGAGCGCGCCGACCAGCAGGCCCAGCAGCGAGGTGGCAAGGCGCGCGTTTTCCGCGGGGTCGTCGTGCAGGCGCAGGGCGGCGGCAAGGCGGCCGCGGTGCCGCTCCAGCGCCTCGGCGTAGCCGCGGCGAGCGCGACCGCCGGGCCGAGCCGCCTCGAAACCCAGCGCGGCCACCAGGCAGCCGCCCGCGCGGTTGTCGCGGTGGTGCGTGCTCAGATAGCTGCCCACCAGCGCGCGCACCCGCGCGCGCCGCGTCGGCAGCGCGGCGATGCGGGCGAGGTTCTCCTGGCCCATCTCGAAGCCCGTCGCGCAGGCTTCGGCGATGAGTTCGTTCTTGTCGCGGAAGTGCGCGTAGAAGCCACCGTGCGTCAGACCCGCGCGGCGCATCACCTCGTCCACCCCCGTCGCCGCCACGCCCTTCTCGCGGAAAGCCGCGCTCGCCGCCTCGAGGATGCGGCGGCGCGTGGCGGTCTTGTGGTCGCTCGGATAGCGCATGACGGGATGATATGACGGCCGTCATATCCACTCGGATGACCTCTCCTGTCAAGCCGCTGCTCCGGACGGCCTCGCCCGCAGCTTTGACACCGCCGCCCAAGTTCCTACGGTGTCGCGCAATGGAGCATCTGCACGCCTACTGGCGCATGGAATACATCGAGGCCCCGCGAAAGGATTCGGGCGGCGACCTCTTCGCCGAATTGCCGGCCATGGGCGACGACGCGGCGGCGCTCATCGTGCACCGGAGTCCGTTGAGCTACCTCGTGCTGAACCGCTTTCCTTACAACGCCGGCCACCTCCTTGCCGTGCCGTTCCGCGCCGCGACCGACCTCACCGAACTCACCGCCGTCGAACGCGCGGACCTGATGGACGAGATCGTCTACGGCAAGGAGCTGCTCAAGGCCGCCCTCGCCCCGCAGTCCTTCAACATCGGCTTCAATCTCGGCCCCGCCGCCGGCGGCAGCATCCCGCACCTGCATGCGCACATCGTCCCGCGCTGGCCGGGCGACACGAACTTCATGCCCGTGATCGGCGGGACGCGCGTGCTGCCGCAGTCGCTCGAGGCGATGTATCACCGCCTGACCGAGGCCGCGCGCACGCTGCCGCCGCACCTCTGAGCGCGCCGGCGCCCCTTCCCCTCCTTTCGTGCCAACGACCAAGACCCTGCGCTTCCCCAGCGCCCGCCAGCTCGGGCAGCTCTATTGCCAGAGCGAGGAGAACCTCACGCTCACCGAGGAGAAACTCGGGGTGAGGCTCGTCACCCGCGACGACTGGCTGAAGCTCGAGGGCCCCGAGGACGCCGTGGCGCGAGTCGAGGAGTTCTTCTCGCTTCTCGACCAGGGCCGCGCCCAGGGCCTGTCGATGCGCACGGCGGACTTCCACCGCCTGCTCGCCACCTACGCCGGCCCCGAAGGCCCGGTGCGGCTGCGCGCGCTGTTCTCGGAGCCGGTGCAGATCGGCACGGCCAGGAAGACCATCGTGCCGAAGACGGTCGGCCAGAAGCTCTACCTTCAGGCGATCCAGAAAAATCCCATCGTCTTCGGCATCGGCCCCGCCGGCACAGGCAAGACCTACCTCGCGATGGCCGCCGCCATCACCGCTCTGATGAAGAACCAGGTGCAGCGCGTCGTGCTCACCCGCCCGGCCGTCGAGGCGGGCGAGAACCTCGGCTTCCTGCCCGGCGATCTCCGCGAAAAGATTCTCCCCTACCTCCGCCCGCTCTACGACGCGATGCACGACCTCCTCACGCCCGAGGACGCCGCCAAGCTCGCCGAAAAGGGCATCATCGAGATCGCGCCCCTCGCCTACATGCGCGGCCGCACCCTCGCCAACTCCTTCATCATCCTCGACGAGGCGCAGAACACCACGCCCGAGCAGATGATGATGTTCCTCACCCGCCTCGGCAACGACTCGCGCATGATCGTCACCGGCGACGTCACGCAGATCGACCTGCCGCGCAGCAAGTCCTCCGGCCTGCTCCAGGCGCCGCGCATCCTGCGGAACGTCCCGGGCATCGAGGTGCACCACTTCACCGCCAGCGACGTCGTCCGCCATCCGCTCGTGCAGAAGATCATCGACGCCTACGAGCACGCCAAAGCCTCCGCCGCCGACGCGCAGCGCCCGGGTCATCCGGCGTCCCCGTGAACTTGTAACGTATTACGGTATTACGATACGAAGCATGCCG
>PNKG01000041.1 GCA_013822585.1 Opitutus sp.
GCTGATGTCCCGCTACATCACGGACACGGGCAAAATCCTTCCCCGCAAATACACCGGCATGTCGGCCAAGCAGCAGCGCAGCGTGACCAAGAAGATCAAGCGCGCGCGCAAGATGCTGGTCATGCAGTAAGCCGGAGCCCGACCTCCTTTCCGCATTGAGCCGGAGCAGCCGCTCCGGCTTTTTGCTGCCCAGGCCGTCCGCCGCGCATGAAGACCCGTCTCCATCAGCCGACTCCCGCCGCTCTTCGCCGGCTGGCAGCGGCCTTGCGGCGGGGGGAGTTGGCCGCAATCCCGACCGAAACCGTTTACGGATTGGCGGCCAACGCGCTCGACGCCCGCGCATGCCGGAAAATCTTCACGGCCAAGCGGCGCCCGGCCAACGATCCGCTGATCGTGCACGTGCCCACGCTCACGGCGGCGGAGCAGCTGGCGGAATTCAACGCCGTAGCGCGGATTCTCGCCCGGAAGTTCTGGCCCGGTCCGCTGACCCTCGTGCTGCCGAAGAAACGGCGCGTGCCGGGCATTGTCACGTCGGGCCAGACGACCGTGGCCTTGCGTTCGCCGGCGCATCCTCTCGCCCGCCGCCTGCTGCGCCTTGCGCGCGTGCCGCTGGCGGCGCCGAGCGCCAATCCCTTCGGCTATGTCAGCCCGACCACGGCGGAGCATGTGCTCGCCGGCTTGGGCGGGCGCATCCCGCATGTGCTCGACGGCGGACCCTGCCCAGTGGGCGTGGAATCGACGATCGTCGACGCCACCGATCCGCACCGCCTCGTCATCCTGCGGCCCGGCGTCGTCTCGTCCCGCGACCTGCGTGCCGCGTTGGCCAGGGCCGGGCGGCGCGCGACGGTCGGCTCACGCCCGCGTGAGCAAGTGCTCGCCCCGGGGTTGCTCGATCAGCACTACAGCCCGCACACGCCATTCTCGCTCGTGGCTCGGCTGCCGCGCTTCCCCCCCAAAAACACGGGCCTGATCCGCTGGAAGCGTCCGGCGCGCGGCGGCGCGCGAGCCGGCGAGTTCTGGCTCAGCACGCGGGGCACGGCCGCCGAGGCGGCGCGCCGGCTCTATGCGGTGCTGCGCGCGGCGGACGCGGGGGGATTCGGCCTCATCGTCTGCGAAAAGGCGCCGGGCCGGGCCGGCGCCTTGGGTGAAGCGATCAACGATCGCCTGAAGCGCGCCGCGGGCAAGCGGGCGCGGCGTTAGCGGGCGTCGGGCTCGTCGGGGTCCTGCTTCGCCATCTTGATGTAATAGTCCTTGTAGGACTTGTCGTAATATTGGGCGTAGTAATAGCCCGAGACGGCGAGGTTGAGGCCGTTGAGCACGGCGCCGAAGCACGGCACGTTGACCTCGAGCAGGCGGCGGGCGGCGAACTGCGCGGCCTTGCGGCGCACGCGGTTGAAGTAGATGGTGAAGATCGAGCCGTCGACGAGCGGGAGGATGATGAGCGCGTCGCTCACGGCGGCGAGCGGCGGTGTGTCGATGAAGACGCGGTCGTAGCGCTTGCGCAGGTCGGCAATCATGACCTCGAAGCCCTTGCTGTTGAGGATCTGGGTGGGGCTCTTCGCGCGGCCGCCGGCGGGGATGACGTCGAGGTTCGGGTGGACGTCCTTGACCACGACCTGTTCGATCGTCGCGCTGCCGGCGCAGATGTCGATCACGCCCTTGAGGTTTTCGATCCGGAACGATTTGTGGACATTCGGCTTGCGGAGATCGCAGTCGACGATGACGACGCGCTCGCCGTGGGCGGCGAAGGTGAGGGCGAGATTGGTCGAGATGAAGGATTTGCCCTCGCCCGGGATCGTGCTGGTGGTGAGGACGGCCTGGGCGTTCTTGCTTTCGTCTTTCAGGCGCAGACTCGAGTGGAGCGCGAGAAAGGCCTCGGCGACCTGCTTGTCCTGATGGTTGATCGCGATCTGGGCCTTGTCGGGCTGCTCCATGCGCTTGATCTCGGGGATGATGCCCACAAGGGGCAGGCCGATGACGCCCTCGATGTCGAAGGAGCTCTTCACGCGGTCGTCGATGTAGGCGACGAAGAAGGCGAAGGCGGTGCCGAGCGCGAGGCCGCCGAGGAGGCCTAGGGCGAGGTTGAGCGGGATGTTCGGGGAGTGGTGTTTCCGAGAGGGGGCGGCGCGGTCGACGATACGGGCGTTTTGCGTCTCGATGGTGCTGCTCATCGAAGTCTCCTTCATGCGGGCCAGTGTGTTCTGCAGGAGCTGTTCGCTGATGCGCAGGTCGCGTTCGAGGTTGGTGTATTCGACGGCGGCGCGGTCGACGTCGAGGGATTCGGTTTCCTGCCTGGTCAGAGCGGCGCGGGCTTCGGCGTCGTTGCGCACGGCCGTCTGGTAGTCGGCCTCGATCATGGCCGCGGAGGTGTTGAGCGCGCGGTTGAGTTCCTGCTCGGTCTGGGCGAGGGAGTTCACGACCTCGATCATCTTCGGGTGCTTGTCGCGGTAGCGTTCGCGGAGCTGCGCGATGAGTATCTTCTGCGTGGCGACCTGCTGGACGAGCTGGCCGATGAGCTGCTGGCCGGAAACGAAGGGCAGGTCGAGCAGGGCGGTGAGCGGGGTGCGGCGCTCCTGCACCTGCTTCCAGCGGACTTCCGCCTCCTTGAGGCGCGCCCCGGTCTGGGTGACGTTGGTGCTGAGGGCCTTGAGCTTCTCGGTGACGATGTCCTTGCGCTGGTCGAGCGAGACGAGGTTGTTCTTTTCGCGGTAAGCCTGGAGGTTGAGCGCCATCTCGGCGACGCGGGTCTTCTGTTGCTCGGCCCTTTCCTTCAGTTCGTCGACCGCCTTCATCGACTCCTCGATGCGGAGGCGGGAGTTGTGGGCGATGTATTCGTCGAGGAAGTAGTTGGCGACCTTGGCGGCGATGATCCGGTCGGGGTGCGTGAATTGGACCTGGATGATGAGCGAGAGGCGGACAGGGACGATCTTGCGGTTCCGGAAGATGATGGCTGCGGGATCCGGAGTGGCGCCGTCGTCGTCATTCTTATCGTAGGGTGCGAGGAGTTGTCGGAGGTCCTCGCGGTTGCTGGATAGACGGTTGGCCACGCCTTGGACGATGGCGAAGCTCTCGAGCACCTTGACCTGCGTGTTGAGGTCCTCGGCGGAGCGGATCTCGTTGTCGACGACCCCCTGCACCTGCATGACAACCGGGTCGCGGCGGAAAACCTGCACGCTCGCGGTGGACATGTAGTGCTTGGTGCGCGTGAAGGTGTAGACGACGGCCGAGCTGAAGACCAAGAGGAAGACGACGACGATATACCAGACGCGCTCGCGAAGGATCAGGATGTAATCCTGAAAACTGCGCTGCACCGCGGACTCGGAGGCTCCAGCGGAACCGTAGCCGTAACCGGCGCCGTAATTGTTGCCGTAGTAGGTGTAGGGATAGGCGCCGGAGCCCGGGCCCTTGTCGAGTTTGTTGGGTTCCATTGGGCTCAGAAGATGCGTTCGGGGACAAAGATGATGTCCCCTTTTTGCAGGAGGCGCTTCTCGCTGGAGGCGCCTTTCATCAACTCGTCGACGTTGATCGTGGAGGTCTGGCTCCTGCCATCCGGGCCGATGCGCGTGAGACGCACATTCTTCAGATCGGCGATGCGCGCATGGCCGCCGGCGCGGGCGATCGCCTCGACAAGGTCCATCTGTTTTTCGGGGGTGAAGGCGATGGCGCCAGGCTGGTTCACGGCGCCGAGCACCTGCACGGTGCGCTGCGTGTATTCGAGGACCGTGATGGTGATCTGCGGATTTTTCAGGTAATCGGCGTCGTAACGCGCCCGGATCACCTCCTCGGCCTGGCGCACGGACTTGTTCCTGAGGTCGACCGAGCCGATCAAGGGCAGATTGACGGTGTGCTCCTGGCTGATGCGCACCTGGCGCTCCAGATCGGGCTCCTGAAAGACCACGATGCGCAGCAGATCGAGGGGCTGGAGGATGTAGTCGACGTCCGCCGGGGCGGCATTTCCCTCCGCAGCATTCCCCGGGCTTATCCCAACAAGGAAGAGGACGGTCAAAAACAGGGCTCTCATGGTCGGAAACGAAAAACGGAAGAAGGCGCCGAGGTCCTTCTTCCGTCGAGACAAATTACACCGTCTCAGTAACGAATGTCCGCCGTGATGGCGAAGACGTTGTTGTCGAACTCGAAAATACGGACCCTATCGATGGCCACAGGCGTATTGATTTTGGAATCACTGCGGTTGCTTCGGCGTGTGAACGAGCCGGAGAACTTCACGAAGGAGTTGTAGGTGTAGTCCACCCCGATGCCGCCTTGGAAGAAATCGTCGGAACGTTCGGAGTAGTCGACGGCGCGATAGGCCAGATTGACGTTCCAGCTCCACTGCTCGTCGACCTTGGTGGAAAGACCGGCGTTGAACGCGGTCGTTTTCGTGGAGGCGCCCGTGGCGGCGCTGCCATAGTCGTTCGAGAGACCGAGGCGCACCGCCGTCTTGGCCGTGGCGGCATAGGTCAGGTCGGCGTCGGCGCCGAGACTGGAGTCATCACGGCCATTGTCGAATTTGCGCGTCACGTAACCGAAGCGGATCTGGCCATTCAGCTTGGGTGTGAACTCGCCACGGGCGCCGATGTTGAGAAAGTGGTCCTTGCTGCCGATGGCGCTGCCCCTGAGTTCGGTCGAACGATAGCGATAGCCGAGGCTGGCCTGCAGTTTCGGCGAATATTCGAAATAGACATCGAGCGGCACGGTCCAGATATCGTTGTCGGTCAGGTTGGCCGAATCGTAGTTGGTCTTCTCGAAACGAACTCCACCGCCAAAGGTCGTCTTCTCGGTCGCACCAAACTCCCCGATGGCCCGGAGGCTGGTCCTGTTGCTGTCAACGATGAAACCGGGGGCGGAAGGCTCGTTCTGGGCGGCCTCGGCATAGGATAGACCGAAATCGAGCTTCGACTTGCCGTTCTCATAGAGCGAATTGACGCCCACGTTGGCCAAGTCCGTGTCCTGTTTCGAGACGTCGGTGTATTTCCGGAACTCGTGCTTGTAATAGACATTGCCCGAGGTGGCGGCGTTCTGGCCGAAAACCAAATCGAGGCCGGGGACAAACCTAAGGATGGTGTCATCGACTTCCCCGCTGGAGCGAAGATAGATGTTGTCGTCCACGCTCACCGAAACCGAAGCCGTAAGGAAGAGTTCGGCGTTGTCGCCCAAGGCGACAAAAGGCGCGGCGGATGCGGTGGCAGCCATCACGGCGGCAGCAAGTGCGCTCAAACGGGCAGGGTGTTTCATACGATAATAGGTCAGGTGTGGTCTTACAGACAGGTCCGGGACTACGCTCCATTAGGAAGATGCAAAAGAATTTCGCGAGCAAGGCTATTTACCAGCCTTTTTACAGGTCCTCTGCCGAGTTTAAAACAGATCCAAATTCGTAGGATTGGCACACGCTCAGTCGACTCTTGGTTCATGCAAACAGCGTTCTCAGTCTTCTCAAAACCCGGACTTCTCTCCCGCCGATTCCTCACGCTGCTATTCGCGGGCGTTGTCGTCGGATGGCTGGCCATCGCTTCCGCCTCTTGGCTGTTCCTCCGGCACTACCGGGCAATGCAAACCGTCCGGCTGCCAGACACGCTGCTCCCGTGGCGATGGTCGCGTCTGCAACAGGCTCTCGGTGGACACTACCTGCGCCAGGCTGCACTCGCGACGGAACGGGGAGAGCCCGGTCTGGCATTGCACTTATATCGAAGCGGACTGTCCCGCGCGCCCGACAACGCCGCAGGCCGGATCGGTTTGGCCGAGCTTTGCGTCGCCCTGAACCAGATTGAATCCGCAAAAGCCACGCTGCTGGCGGGCACCCTGTCGCGCAGTGGCGATCGCGAATATCTGAGCTATGTCCTGCAATTCCTCCTCGAACACCACTTCGACTCCGAGCTGCAGGCAACCTGTGAAACCCTGCTGGCCGGTCCGCTCCCGCCGGCCTCGCGACGAGTCGTTGCGGTCAGCGCGGCCAGCTTGGCGTATCACCGAGGGGACTTCGCTCGAACCGCAGCCATTCTCACCGGGCACGGGCTCGTCCACGAAACGGAGGGTCTGCTCTTGCTCGCCCGAATCGATCTGGAACTCGGCTTTCCCGAATCCGCCCTCCTGCGCCTGAACAACCTGGCCCGATCCGAGGCGGCGCCGGACGTGGCCTACGAGCTCCTTGACCGGGTCCATCGCGAACTCGGCCAGTGGCCCGCCCGCCAAAGCAACGCGGTCCGCCGCATCGCCGCCGATCCCCTCGGAATATCCCCGCGGATCGCCTTGCTGCGCCTGCATGCCGACACGGGCAACCGCACCGCGCTCGATCGCGAAGTCGCGGGCTTCCTTGCCCATCACGACGCGGACAGCCAGGCCCTGCTGGCGCTCGGCGAACTCGCGGCATCGCTCGGCCGGGTGGATGTGGCGCAACAGATCGTGGCCGTCTTTCACGGCCGCTTGTGGCCGGCTCACATTGCGGAGATGCTGGTGGCTGAAACCCTGCTGGCCGCCGGACGCGACGCCGAGGCGTTGCAGATCCTCGATGCCCTCGCACCGCCGTCGCACTCCGCCAACCCGCGTTTTGCCGCGGCGCGCGATGGGTTGCGCCTGATCGCGTTCACCGCACTCAAACGCAGCGACGAAGCCAGGCTGGCGATGGCACATCTGCTCGCCCAACCCGGCCACAGGGCCGGCCATCTCCACCGCATCGCCACCCGCCTCCTGGCGCTCGGCGAGCGCCTTTCCGCGCTCCAACTCCTCGAACGCGCCGTGGACCTCGACCCCCGCGACCCCAAGGCCCTGTCCGAACTCGTGCGCCTCGAGCTTGAGATCGGCCGACACGACACGCTGCCCGCCCATGTGCTCCGTCTCCTGTCGCTGCGCCGGCCTCCGCGCGAACTGCTGGAGGCCGTCGCCCGCGCCTGGGGCCGCGACCGTTTTCTGCTCCATCCGGAGCAAGCCGGACTGTTGCGCGCAATCCGCGCCGGATTGGAAAGCCCTGTCAACCCTTCCCCAGCACCGCCGCGAGCGAGTTGAGCAGGCGGGTGTTCTGCTCCCGCGTCCCCACGCTGACCCGCAGCCATTCGGGCAAGCCATAGGGCTTCACCGGACGCGTGATGACTCCGCGCCGCTGCAGCGCGTCGAACACCGCCACGCCGTCCCCGACCTTCGCAAGCAGGAAATTCCCCTGCCCCGGCACGAACTCGAGCCCGAGCCGCGCGAATCCTTCGCCGAGCTGCGCGAGCCCGGCCCGGTTCTCCCGACGGCAACGCTCGACGAACTCCGCGTCGTCCAGCGCCGCGACGGCCGCGGCCGCGGCGACGGCGCTGACGTTGAACGGCTGGCGCGCCCGCTGCACGATCGCGATCAGCTCCTTCGGCCCGTAGCCGTAGCCGACGCGGAGCGAGGCGAGCCCGTAGATTTTCGAGAACGTCCGCAGGCAGACGATCTTCCGGCCCTCCGCCATCAGCGGCCGCAGGTCCGGCGCCTGGTCCAGGTATTCGGAATAGGCCTCGTCGAAGACGAGGATCACGTGGTCGGGCAGCGCGCGGACGAGTTCGACGATCTCCTCCCCGGTGTTGGCGGTGCCGACGGGATTGGCCGGACTGGCGAGGAACACGAACCGCGTGCGCGGCGTCACCGCCGCCGCCAGCGCCCTGAGATCCTGCCTCAACCCCGAGGCGAGCGGCGCCTCGACCGGCTTGGCCCCGAACATCAAAGTCACCAGCTTGTAGACGACGAACGACGCCTGGGGCATCACGCACTCCACGCCCGGCGCGAGGAAGGCGTGGCCGAGCAGCTCGATGATCTCGTTGGAGCCGTCGCCGATGATGAACTGGTCCATGCCGAGGCCCCATTTCCGCGCCAGGCGCTCGCGGAGCACATAGTAGCCGCCGTCGGGATAAAGCTGCGCCTCCTGCAGCGCGCGCGCCGCCGCCGCCACGGCCTTGGGCGAGGGCCCGAGCGGATTCTCGTTCGACGCCAGCTTGATGATGCCGGCGGGATCGAGGCCGAGTTCGCGCGCGACCTGGTCGATCGGCTTGCCGGGCTCGTAGACCGGCTGCGTGAGAATCCCCTTGTTGGCCAGCTCTGCGTAAGTCATGTCGTGAAACTCACCGCGCCGCGGCGCGCGGTTCAAACCTAAACATGCCCCCGCCTCGCGCCCTGTCCCTGCTTCTCACGCTCGCCGCCCTCGCGCTGCCGGCCGAGGCCTTGGCGGCCCTGTCGTTCCGCCCCGAGCGGGGGACTCTGCCGGACGGCGCGGCCTACGCGGCCCTGAAACCGTCGAGTTGGGACCGCCGCCGCCTGCTTCTGGTGGCCCCGGCGCAGCGCACGGCCACGCCGCCGGCCGAGCCCGGGCTCGATCATGCGAACACGCTGGTGCGTTCGCTCCTGGAACAGGGTTGGCTCGTCGCCACCGTCGCCGCGCGGCGCGGCGGGATTGTGCTCATGGACAGCATGCAGGACCTCGACCGCCTGCGAGCCACTCTGGCCGCCAACCACGGCCCGCCGGACCGCGTCTACGTGCTCGGCGAAAGCATGGGGGCCGCAATCGCCGTGCGCATGATGGAAAACTACCCGGACGACTACGCCGGGGCACTCGCCATCGGCGGCGCCTTCGACCTGCAGGAGCCCGCGCCGACCGTCGGCGTGACCTTTGCGCCGCGCCGGCCCCTGCTCCTGCTGCCCAACCGCTCCGAGAGCTACGCACCGGGGGAATATGTGAAGGCCTGCTCGGGCGCTGCGGTGCGCCCCGTGTTGTGGAAGATCGACCGCGACGGCCGCGCAAACGCCAACGCTGCGGAAAAGCTCGCCGCGCTGGCCGCCCTCGTCCGCTGGGTCGAGGAAGGGGTCGTGCCTCCGCCCGGTTTCGACGGCACGGTGCCGCCGCCGGTGCGCGCCTCGGAGATCACGTTTTCGCCGGACCGCACCGAGGGCGCGGGCCGGGTGCTGTCCGCGGATCCCCTGCGCGGCGACCTCACGCTGGATTTCCAGCCCTCCGATCTCGACGCGCTCGGCATCGCCCGCGGCACGCTGTTCGCGCTGGTTTTCACGGACGCAAGCGGAGCCGCCCGCACCACCCGGGTGCTCTACGGACAAAGCCCGCGCAACGCCAAGGCCGGCGACTGGTCTGCGCTGCCCGAAGCTGAGGGCTGGCTGCTCCTCTCCGTGCATCGCGGCAACGCCGCGGCCGTTTCGGGCCTCAAACCGGGCTCCGAGGTCCTGCTGCGCCGCCTGCGCGGCAATTAGAGCACCTGACAAAACAATGCAGGCGATGCGCGAAGAGCCATTTTGGCCGATGAACCAGGCGGCCGACCCGGGGGTATCCTCGGAGAGGCTGTCCCCGGGGTCGGGCAACGCCGTTCCCGGGCAAAAGAGCCTTCGCCCTCCGGGGCGCGGCGGCAGCTCGGCGTGGCCGGCATTGCGCGGCGTCCAACAGGCCCTCCGGGCATGGATTGGACGCCTCGCGCCTGGCCCAACGCCGGCTGGCGCTCGCGCCGCATCGGCCTGGCTTGTTTTGTCAGGTGCTCTTAACCGCGGGCCGGGCGCGCCATCGCGCGGCTGGGCACGAACACCCAGCGCATGCCCGCGGCCTTCGCGGCCTGCACGCCGGGCTCGGCATCCTCGAACACGAGGCACTGCCCCGGTGGCACCCGCATCCTTTCCGCGGCGAGGAGGAACATGTCCGGCGCGGGCTTGCCGTGGGTCACGTCCTCCGGGGTGATCACGATGGAGAAAAGCCCCGCCAAGCCCACCCGCTCGAGCGTCTGCCGCACAATCGGCTTGGGGCCGCCCGAGGCCACGCTCACCGGCGCGCGCCGCGCCGCCTCGCGCGCGAAATCCACCACGGGGCCGATGACCTGTAGTTCATCCTGCAACTCCAGGAAAATCTCCTCCTTCTCGACAAAGACCCGGTCCGGGTCGAGCGGCAGCCCGTAGTGCCGGCCGAGCAGCTCGGCCACGCGCCGCGTCGGCACGCCGCCGAGCGAGTAGAACAGATCCTCGCACAAGCCGCCGCGCAGGCCCGCGCGCCGCATCGCCGCGTCCCAGGCGCGGTAATGCAGCGGCATCGTGTCGACGAGCGTGCCGTCGCAATCGAAGATGTAGCCGGCGAAGTCGCCGGCGGGCAGGTCGAGTTTCATCGGAAGGGGTCCGCCAACCACCGGCGTCCGGGCGGGCCGCCGGGACCTCCGGCCTCCGCCGGCTCCGTTCAGCGCCGGGCGCCGCGGGTGAGGCGGCTCTTGGGTTTTTCGGCCGCGACCTGCGGCATGCCGCCACCGTCGAAGATGCCCGAGTAGGTGTAGTTGAAGTTGTCGATCTTCTTCCAGGGGATGCTCTGGCCGATGAAGCGCTCGATGCTGCGCGCGTCGCGCCAGGTCTCCTCGGTCACGAGCGTGAACGCGTCGCCGGTCTTCTGGGCGCGGCCGGTGCGGCCGATGCGGTGCACGTAATCCTCGGGATTCTCGGGCACGTCGAAGTTGATCACGTGCGACACGTCGGCGATGTCGAGGCCGCGCGCCACGAGGTCGGTGGCGACGAGCACCTCGTATTTGCCGGACTTGAAGCCCTTCAGCGCCTCCATGCGCTCCTGCTGGCTGCGGTCGGCGTGCATCACGGCCACGGTGTGGCCGGCGTGCTTGAGGCGGCCGGCCACGTAGTCGGCGCCGCTCTTGGTGCGCGAGAAGATGATGACCGAATGATACTGCGTGTCGTCGAGCAGGCGGAGCAGCAGGTCGAACTTCTGCGCCTGCACGACCGGGTAGAAGGCGTGCGTGATCGTCTCGGCGGTGGAGCGTTCGCGGTGGACGGAGATCTTGAACGGGTCGCGCAGCGCCCAGGCGGCGAGCTGCTCGATCTCCGGCGGCAGCGTCGCGGTGAAGAAGAGCGTCTGGCGCGCCTTCGGCACCTTGGCGACGATGCGCTTCACGTCGGGCAAAAAGCCCATGTCGAGCATCCGGTCGACCTCGTCGAGCACGAGGATGTCGACCTGGTCGAGCTTCACCTCGCCCTGCTCCATGAAATCGAGCAGGCGGCCTGGCGTGGCGGCGAGGATGTCGATGCCGCGGGCGAGGTCCTCGCGCTGCTTGCCGTAGCCCACGCCGCCGTAGACGACGGTCACCCGCAGGTCGGTGAACTTGGAGAAGTTCCTGAAGGCCTCCTCGACCTGCACGGCGAGTTCGCGCGTCGGCTCGAGGATGAGGCAGCGGAGTTTGCCTCGGCGCCCGAGTTTCTGGAGGATGGGCAGGGCAAAGGCCGCGGTCTTGCCGGTGCCGGTCTGGGCGGAGCCGATCACGTCCTTGCCGGCGAGCACCTGCGGGATGGCTTGGGACTGGATGGGCGTCGGGTTCTCGTAACCCATCTGCTGCACGGCGTAGGCGAGGCGGTCGTCGAGGCCGAGGGCGGAAAAGGCGGTGTCCAGCTTCGGCACCGCGGGCAGGGGCCTGGCCGGCTCCTCGGGGCGCGCGGCGCGCGGCGCCGGGGCGTGAGGCTTCGGCTCGCTGCGGGCGTGCTCGTGGCCGCCGGGCGAGCCGCCGCGCCCGCCGGGCCCGTGGCCGGGGCTGCGGCCGTGGGATTTGCCGCCGCCGTGGCCGCCCCGCGGGCCGCGCTCGGCGCGTTCGGGACGGGGGTGGCCCTTGCCGGCCGGCTTCGCGTGGGGCGAACGATGGCTGGGTGCGTGCTTGCCCTCGCCGGTTTTGGCGCCGGCCTGGAGCGTGTTTTTGATCTTCGAGATGAGCTTGCGGAGCATGGAAGCGAGGGTCGCTTATCGCGAGCCCCCGGGGTCATTGCAACTCCGCAAACTCGGCCGCCCCCCCCCGGGGGGGGGGCGGGGCGGCTCAGAGCCGGCTCTTGATCCGCTCGAGGATGGTGTGCGACAAGGCCTCGTCGCCGAAGACGTCAACGCGGATGGAAACGCGGGTGGTCTTGTCGCCCACGCGCTTCAGGATGACCTCCACGCGCTTGTCGAGCGCGGTGCGTGCAACGACCGTGGCGTCGACCCCGCTCTTCCGCTCGTCGATGATTGCAAACTCGAGGCCGCGGATGGCCTTTTGGGTGGCGCGGTAGACGTCGTCCAGATTGTCGTCGAGGTTCACTTCCAGCGCGCCGCGGATCCACGCCACGCCCGCCCCGGCCGCGCCGGCGGCGGCCACGGCCACGCAACCCGAGGCCGTGAAAGCGACTGTCGCGCCGAGCAACAAGGCGGCGCATGCGACGCGGAGACGGGAGAGAAAAACCGGACGCGGGGAGATGGACTGGTGAGCCATGGATGCGGTGGTTGGTTGCGGAGGTTGACAGGGGGGCCGCGATTTTGCTCCCCAAAAAATCCTTAAAACGGGTGCCGCGAGTTCCGCTCCGTGACGACGCCGATCAGGACCTTGCGAAGCTGATCCAGGCCGTAGGGCTTGGGCAGGATGGCGCAGAAACCGTGCTGGCGGAAGCTGCCGAGCACCGGATCGCGGGAATAGCCGCTCGAGACAATCGCCCGGACCTTCGGGTCGAGCGCGCGGAGTTTTCCCATCGCCTCGCGGCCGCCCATGCCTCCGGGCACCGTGAGGTCCATGACGACGACATCGAAGGGCCGGCCGGCCTTCATCGCCTCCTCGTAGGCGCGCAGGGCCGCGGCGCCGTCGGTGGCGCCGACGAAATCGGCGCCCATCCGCCGGATGAACATCTCGGCCATCTCGCGGATCGGCTCCTCGTCGTCCATGAACAGCACCCGCGCCTGGAGCGACGCCTCGACGGCGGGCTCGTCCGCAGCCGGGGTCTCGGCGTGCCCGGCGGCGGGCAGCCAGAGGTGGAAGGTCGTGCCCGCGCCGAGCTGCGACTCGACCTCGATGTGCCCCTGGTGCTTGCGCATGATCGAATACACCGTCGCCAGCCCGAGGCCGCTGCCCTGCTGCTTCGTGGTGAAATAGGGGTCGAAGATCTTGGCGAGATGCTCGGGCGCGATGCCGGTGCCGGTGTCGCCGACGGATATCCGCACATAGTCGCCCGCGGCGAGGTTGCCCACGGCGTTGGCGGGCAGGGAGGCGTTGCCGGCGCGGATGCGCACGATGCCGCCCTCGGGCATGGCCTGCACGGAGTTGATGACGAGATTCTGCACGACCTGCGCGAGCTGGCCCTTGTCGGCGTTGGCCGGCCAGAGATTGGCGGGCAGTTCGAGCTCGAGGCGGGACTTGGCGCCGTGCATGCCGAACTCGGCCGCCTCGCGCAGCAGCTCGGGCAGGGCGATGGCGGCGCGGACGGGGTCGCCGCCCTTGGCGAAGGTGAGCAGCTGCTGCGTGAGGTCGCGGGCGCGGAGCGTGGCGCGCTTGGCGTCGTGGAGCATGCGGCGGACGGAGCTGTCGTTCGCCGAGTCCATCTCCGCGAGCGTCACGTTGCCGAGCACGACGGTGAGGATGTTGTTGAAATCGTGCGCGATGCCGCCGGCGAGGATGCCGACCGCCTCGAGCTTGGAGGCGCGCAACAGTTCCGACTCCAGGCGCCGGCGGGCGGTGATGTCGGTGACGAAGCCCTCGTAGTAGAGCAGGCCCCCGTCGTCGTCGCGCACGGCGCGCGAAGTCTCCGAGATCCAGAGCGTGTTCCCGTGGCGGTCGATGATGCGGGATTCGAAGTTTTCCACCTTGCCGTGGCGCTCGATCAGCTCGATGAAGCGCTGGTGCTCCTCGGCGTGGGCGTAGGAAACGCCGGCGCGTTCGCGCTGGTTCCAGGCGAGCATTTCCGCCGGAGACTCGAAGCCGTAGAGCCGGGCGAGCGCGGGGTTGACCGTGATGAAGCGCCCATCGGGCGTGGAGCGGTAGACGCCGCCGACGGCGCTCTCGAAGAGCTCGCGGTAGCGCGCTTCGCTGTCGCGCAGCGCGCGTTCGGTGGCGAGTTTGGCCGTGATGTCGAAGGGCAGCGAGAGGACGCAGGGCCGGCCGTTCAGGACCAGGCCGTGGGTGTAGACCTCGACGATCACGATGGTGCCGTCCTTGCAGCGATGGCGCCAGAGGCCGGCGGCGTGGGCGCCGCCGGCCTTGGGCGGGTGGGTGCGGAACTCGTCCATCGCGCGCCGGAGGCGCTCGGCCTCGTCCGGCGGACGCAGCTGCAGCACGGTCATCGCCCGGAACTCCTCGCGCGTGTAGCCGTAGCGCTGCAGCGCCGCGTCGTTGACCATCACGACGCGCAGCGTCTCCGCGTCGAAGATATACATCGGGTTCGGCGTGGTCTCGAAGAGGCTGCGGTAGCGCTCCTCGCTCTCGTGCAGCGCCTTCTCCGCCTGCTTGATGTTGGTGATGTCGGTGAAGACCAGCCGCACGCGCGAGTAGTCCGGCCGGCCGTCGACGCGGTCGACCGACCAGTTGACCAGCATGTGCACATCCGCGCCGCCGCGCATGTGATAGAGCTTTTCGAGCACGATGTTGTCGCAGCCGTCCCAGACCGCCTGCAACTCGTCGGCCAGGGTGCCCATCGACTGCGCGGTCATGATCTCGCGCAGCTGCCGGTCCATCTCCTCGGTGGCGGCGAAACCGGAGGTCTGCAATGCGCAGCGGTTGGCCAGGACGACGCGCTTGAGCCGGAATAGCTCCTCCAGCAGCGCGGGAAACGCGGCGAGATGCCGGCGCAGGTCGGTGACGCCCGCGGCCCGCAGTTCCTGCAGGCGCTGCACGACGGCCGTGATGTCCTGCACGACGATGGGGATCGGCGCCAGGTCGAAGATCTCGCGCTGCCGCCGCTCGGACTCCTGCAACTCCGCCGTGCGCCGCTCGACCAGCCGCTGCAGCCGCCTGTTGGCCAGCAGCGCCAGCAGCGCCAGCGCGAGCGTGCCGCCGCCCCCCCAGAGCACCCAGCGGGGCAGCCGCAACTCGCGCGCGCCGGCCGCCGGGGCGATGAATCCGTCCAGCCGCGACAAGTCCTTCGCCATGCCCAGCTGCAGGAAGATCTCACCCGTGCGCCGCCAGCGCTGCGGGTTCACATGGCCGAGCTCCAGCACGTCGGCGTTGATCTGTCGGGCCGTCTGGCGCGCCTCGAACAACAGCCGGTCCCGCGTCACCCGCGCAGGACGGTCGGGATAATGGGTGACGATGTGGTCGACGACCTCCTCGGGATGATCGAGCGCGTATTGCCATCCACGCAACACGGCCCGGCGCATCGCCGCCACCCGTTCGGGATGGGCTCTCAGCTCCGCCTCGGAGGTGAAGAGCGAATCTCCGTAGAAATCCACCCCGTAGTCCTGCGGGCGGATGAGCCGCACCGGCACCCCCCGGCGCTGCATGTCGTAGGGAATGTCGATCGAAAAGACCGTTTGGGCGTCGGCTTCGTCGGTCAGGATCTCGTTCACCTCCCACTTGTCCTCGACGCGGATGATCTGGTCCGGATTGACGCCTTCGGCCCTCAACATCGCGAAGATCTCCGGATGCCGCCCGGAGACGGCCACACGCCTGCCGCGCAAATCCTCGGGCGAACGGATGTCCGAGTGCAGCGGCACCATGAGCGCAAGCAGGGAGTGCTGGTAGACGGCCGTGACGAGCACAAGCGGCGAGCCGTTCAGCCGGTCGAGCAGGTAGGTGGCGGAGCCGGTGCCGTAGTGCGCGCGCCCGGCCTCGAGCTCGATGTTCGGCCGCCGCTTCAGATTGCCCTCGCGAAGCTCGACCTCGAGCCCTTCCTGCGCGAAGAACCCCTTGAACTGCGCCGCGTAGTAGCCGGCGAACTCGAACTGATGCGTATACGAAAGCTGCAGCACGACCCGCTGCAGGGGGCCGGCCGCCCAAGCGCAAGGCGCCGCCCCGAACAGGAGCCAGGCCAGCGCCAGCCGTCCTCCCCGCAGGGCAACCGAGGAAACCTTTTGTCGCATCGCGGCGGAACTCAACGGCCCGCCGTCGGCGCAGTCCAGCCGCAATCCGACGCGCCCTGGGCCCGCCGCCCTCCGCAGGGCGCAGACCCCGGCGCCGCCGGACGGCACAGTCGGAAATCGCTCGTCCTGCCCCCGGCCCCCGTGCCATGCCGACGGCATGAAATTCTTCTGGGTCGACGCCTTCGCCGGGCAACCGTTCACCGGCAACCCCGCGGGGGTCGTGCCGCTCGAGTCCTGGCCGGACGACGCGCACATGCAGCGCATCGCCTTCGAGAACGGCCTGGCCGAGACGGCCTTCTTCGTCCGCACCGGCGCCGCCCGCTTCCAGCTGCGCTGGTTCACACCCGCAGTCGAGGTCGACCTGTGCGGCCATGCGACGCTGGCCAGCGCCTTTGTCGTGTTTTCCGAACTCGGCCAGGCGGGCGACCGACTCACGTTTGACTCGCGCAGCGGGCCGCTCCTGGTGAGCCGTGGCGCCGACGGCTCCCTCGAGCTCGATTTCCCCGCGACGCCGCCCCGCGAGGAAAATTCCGCCGCGCTCCGCGCCACGGTGTCCGCGGCGATCGGCACCGAGGTTTCCTGGCTCGGGCGCTCCCCGTTCGACCTGTTCGCGGTCGTGGCCCAATCCGCCGCGGTCGCCTCCCTCCAGCCCGACCTGCCGAAAATCGCCTCGCTCGGCGGTCGCGGCCTCATCGTCACCGCCGCGGGCGGCCCCGCCGCCATCGACTTCGTCTCGCGCTTTTTCGCCCCGCAGGCCGGGGTGCCGGAAGATCCGGTCACCGGTTCCGCCCATTGCGCGCTCACGCCCTATTGGGCCGCGCGGCTCGGCCGGTCCGTGTTGCGCGCCCGCCAACTCTCGCGCCGCGGCGGCGACCTGCATTGCACGCTGGCCGGAGACCGCGTCCGCCTGGCCGGCCGCGCCGTGCTCTATCTGCGCGGGGACATCGTGGTGTGACCGCCGGAAGCCCGCGTCTTGGCCGGGCGGCCCAGCGGCCCGTTTCACGCGCTCCGCGCGCGGGCCAAGCCCGCGCCGGAACCACCCTCATGGCGGTCCCCCTCGGGAGACCGCCGATTTCGCTGAATGAATTTCAAGCGGGGGTCATAAAATTGTCACGGTCACAGTGCTTGTTTCTGAGAACTGTGCTGGTATCAATGCCCACGCGCTGCCGCTACTGTGCCGGGTCGCCTTCCGCTACAGTCACGGGGCATCGCCCCACGCCATGATCCAGACCGTCGTCACCCCCAAGCCGCTCTCGCCCGCGAAGGCCGCGGCGCGCCCGCTCTACGCGCAGCTCGCCGACTCGCTCCAGAACCTCATCGAACAGGGCACGCTCCGCCCGGGTCACCGCGTCCCGTCCGTCCGCATCATGTCGCGCCAGCGCGACGTCTCCATCGCGACCGTCCTCCAA
>PNKG01000042.1 GCA_013822585.1 Opitutus sp.
GCTGTCACGCCTAGAGGCGGATTTCCAAGCAGACAAATGAGCCTATGCTCGTATCTCCGATTATAGCTGGCTTGGCATTGATCGTATCGGCGATCTCGTTATTTTTTTCGCGAAGGTCCTGGCGTGAAACGTATCGCCCGATCTTGGTCGCGCGAGTCACCACGGTGTCCGCAGGAAACCTTGCCTGCTGCTACAACCTCCAAGTTGAGAACTGCGGCAATCGGCCCGCAAAAAACGTTCAGTTGCGTGCGTCCGAAGATGGCCTCCGTGCTGCTTTAAACCCGAAAGCTTCAGAAGCACCTGAGGGCATCTATGCGTGCTTCACTGACAAAGGCGTTATCCACGTCCTCGCGAACGGCGCATCAACCTGCGCCTACTTTGGGAGCACGGGGATTGACGAGAAGCAGGCCACTTGGATTCCTGACGCTAAACTCGATGTGGAGATCGCGTATGAGGGCTTGGATGGCACCCGCTATTCCGCGACCATGCCTCTCCAAATATCGCCCGGCCCCAGTTTCACCGGGTGGAGTTGGGGCGACGGCCAGAAAGCCTGACTCAGAAGAGGTAGCGGGGTCTGGGGCGGGAGCCGCCCCAGTTAGCCCGGACACGGAAGTGCCGGGCGTAGCCCTCGTAGGGCAGACCGGTCGCAAGGCGACCGTGGGTTTCGGGTTTTCGAGCGCAAGCATGGTTGCCAACCAGAGCGGGACCACACCCCTTCAACAGCAAGCGGAGGAGGGAGCCGCCCGTTCCGACGGGCGGGAACCAGAGCGCAGCGGCGGTTCCCAACGGCGAAGCCGCAGGCGGTTGTGCTACCACCTATATGTCCCTCTTCATATCTTGTTCGTATATCTGGGAGGTGCGTAGGAATTGAGCAAATGACTATGTAGCAGTGCGTAGCTTGTGGTTTTAGCTGCGGGAGGGAGGACAACTTTGACGCTAGAAGTGACTGATGGAGGGACAAGTTTGATGTCATTTGACCGTGTCGCGGGGGGACAAGTCTGACGTAGGGAGGGGACAAGTTTGACGTGAATAAGTCCCCTCCGCTGGTTCAACCAGAGCGCAGTGAACCAGCCACGCCTCCAGGCGTGACTGGTTGTGCTTTCGCTAACCCGAAGCGGAGTCGTTGGGTTTGCCCCGGGCGCGCTCCGCGCGCGCGAAAAAGGGGCAAGCCCAACGTCTCCAAGACGGACGGCAAGCAGCGGAGACGACCGAACGGCGCCTCCGGGCGCCGCGAGCGTCGGCTCGGGTGCGGCCGCCGGGGTCGTTGACACAATCGGCGCTATTGAATCGACTACAAGGCCTATGGGCCAACGCGTTTCCAACGCGCCACTGTAGGCGCGAGAATCTGTAGAACAAAATGGTGTTCGTCCATAATGGCTGATCAGCGGCTCCACATCCTCAAGTATTGGCAATTCCTCGAGTGTTTCGCGTGGCAATCGGCACCGGAGCTGGATGACGAACCCCGCGTGCGATCGCTAGCCGTCGGTCTGCCTTGGCCGGAGCAACACGACCCTACATGTTGTGCTCTCTTGCGAGAGGAAGAAGCGCGGCGGGAAAAGAAGCTCCATAACGTCACGTGGCAGCATTTCGTATTTCTTGGAATCGCTGCGGAGAAGGAGATTGTAGAAGAACTGTTCCGCCATCGGACGGAGGAGCTTGAACTGTTGCCGAGAGATTTTCGCGGTGAGGTGCCTATGATGGTCGTCGCGGCAAGCACGGGAGGAAGGGTTGCCGACGAGGAGGGAGAAGCAGCGGACTTGCCGGCTATTAATCCCGAGAGCATTGAAGTGGCGCGTTGGCCATGGGCGCTGGCGCAGTGGATTCAAGCGAACGGGAAACCGTCATCCTGGGCTAACGACTTCGAGAAGTATCGTGAGGAGGTGGTTGAAGTGTGCCGCGAGGCAATTCTTCGCACGGAGCCAGGCGGCGCAGGATTTTTTCGGCTCACTCGCGATGCCCTCCGCGCGATTGAAAGCGGATTAGTTGAGGTTCTTCGCGTTCGTTGCGGAATTTCGAAAGAGAAGCCGCTCCCAGCCGTGTTGAGCGAACTGCGTGCACCTCGCGTCGAGTCGCGATTTCGATCAGACCCAAATGACACTTTTGATCCGCCGTTATTGAATTCCTTTTTCGTCGATGACCTAAGTCGGGCTGTCGATGACGCGAGCAAAGGTTGTCTTGGGGGTGTGCTGGATCGCTACCTTGCTATGAGCACCGGTCTAGAGCGAATTGAGTTGGACCGGTCAACACCAACGGACAGTGCGGGTGAGCAAAAGCGCTGGCGCGAGGTATTCGCGAGCTTCAGCGCCGCGGCGCTTCCGTGCGGCACATGGCCGAAGCCGTTCTCGCGACAGCTTTATTTCGCTCAGCAACTCGCGTGCAATCGTATCCTGATGGGACGCGAGAAGGAAGAAATCGTTGGCGTAAATGGTCCGCCGGGCACAGGCAAAACGACGCTACTTCGCGACATTGTGGCGGATATTCTCGTGCGCCGTGCCGAGAAGCTGTCCGAACTTACCACGGCGCAAGCAGCCTTTCTGGAAAAGCGGGGCACACCACCACGCACGTTTTTTCGCGTTTCACCGGAACTACGCGGGTTTGAAATCGTTGTCGCTTCACAGAACAACGCCGCAGTTGAGAACATCACGCGGGAACTACCGAACATCGACGATTTTTGCCTCGATCCGGGGGAGCCATACTCAATGGCTGCTGACGAGGCGGCGTCTAAGCAGCGGAGAATTATTGCCGACATAGATTTTTTTGCAGAAGTCTCGGACGCCATTCTCCGAGCCCGTGTGCCAACGGCGGGAGCTCGCGAGGAGGAATCAGATCAGCCGCTTCGTCCAAGTTGGGGACTGATCTCTGCGCCACTCGGAAACAAGGCACGTCGCAATGTCGTGGCGAACGCGATAACCCCTTATCTCAGCGGGTCCGGCGATGTCAGCCCACTGCTTCATGCGCTGATTATTCAATCGTGCGAGGCTGTTGGACGCAACCCGGCCTCAATGCGACTGGAAGGAATGAACCGCGCGCCAGTCAAAGAACTGAAACGCGAGATTGCCGCGCTATTAGCTGCGGCAAGATCTAAGTTCGCCACGGAGTTTACGGAGGCGCAGAGCGCATTTAAGGATGCGATGAACGATCTCCGAGCTGTGCAAGATGTCTTGCGACGCCTGGAAAGGTCGGAGAACGATCACGCTATCTGCACGAACCGGCGGAGGGAATTGGAGCGGCAACTGCCGAGTTTGACCAGGGCTGATGAAACGGCCAAGGTGGCGGTGTTCCACCATGCCGCCACCATGCAGACGGCAGAGCGCAACCAAGCTAGCGCCGAGCATGCCTTGCGGAACGCGCACGTTTTCGTCGCATGGCAAAAAACTGCTGGCGACCTCGCCGAGGCTCGGCGACAGCATGACGAAATCGAAGCGAAGCTGTCAGAACGGCAGATGCATTTGGTGGAGTTCGCAGCCCGCGCAGAGGCACTGGCGATTGAAGCGGAAAGCGCACAAGCGGACTTGGTGCACGCTGCATCCCTCCGGGCGCATCGACTGGTGCGCTGGCTAAAGTGGTTGGTGCCAAGCATCGGTGAGCCGGAGTTGCGACATGAAACCGCGCAGGGGCGCGTGCGTGCGTTACAGGAACGACGTGATGTGCAGCGGTCAGGAATTGCGGCACTTCACGCACAAATCGAATCATTGAGTTCCGCCGTGCACCGCCATGCGCCGCGCGTGCTCGCATTGGAAATTCAGGAGGCCAAACAACGTCCCGAAGCAGAAAGGGCGCGCCGTGAGACCGGCGTGTTGGCCACATCTCGCGACATTGACGCGATTCTCACTGCAGCGCGAATAGAACTCGAAAGTGCTCAGGCGGTGTTGGGAACGGCTCGCCAGCGGGCATTCGCGTTGGGAACGGCCGCAGTGAAGGCAGAAGCGGAGCGAAAACAATGTGAGCAGGAAATTGAGAAACTGAAGATGCAAGCGGCTTCCCTCGCGGACCAATGCCGCAGCCTGCAAACGAGCTTAGGTATGGCAGAATCATCCGGGACGATCCGGAGGGCCTACCTTTTGACCGAATCCCAGCGGCAGATATCAAAGCCGCTTACGGGCGAAAGGATTCATCGTGCACGGATGAATGTGTTTCTTGCCGCGATTCGACTTCATCGAGCCTTCGTGCTCGCGGCGCTGCCGCAGCTCCGCCGCAACTTGAGCTTCGCGTGCGATGTGCTTTGGGGAAGCGTGGAGCATGACGAAGCCGAGTTTGTCAGCGATGCGTGGACTTCTCTGAGCTTCCTGATACCTGTGTTCTCAACGACGTTCGCGTCGGTATCGCGCCTGTTTTCACGCTTAAAGCCCGGGTCCCTTGGGTGGGCGATGATCGACGAGGCGGGACAGGCTCCTCCGCAATATGCCGTGGGCCTCATGCGTCTCGTGCGCCGCTGCGTGGTAGTCGGCGATCCGCTGCAACTCCCGCCCGTTGTGCCCATGCCAGCCGTGCTGACGGAATACCTGCGCACGACTTGTGGCGTGACTGATGCATCTCTGCACGCGCACGACTGCTCGGTGCAGATGATCGCCGACCGGCTGACGACGTTGGGCAGCAAGATCACAGTGCCGAGCAAAGCCGATCCAGAACGCAAGCTGTGGGTCGGCTGTCCGCTCTATGTGCACAACCGCTGCGCAAAACCGATATTTGCGATCAGCAACAGACTCTCTTACCAGAATCGGATGGTGTTGGGCCGTGATGAAGATCCGCGCCCACCACGTCCGCCGGTAGTTCGCCCGCTGAACAGTTTCTGGCTCGACGTAGCCCGCCCGGAGCAGACGGGCACACACGCAACGGAGGACGATCTCGCGGTGGTCTCGTGGCTATTGCAGTCGTTTCGCTGGAGCGATCCGGCACACCTCTACGTCATTTCTCCATTTCGCGATGTTCGCGACAAAGTTCGCGCAAAAGTGAAGAGTCTTCAGGGTCAGTTACCCAAAGGTTGGCGGGAAAAATCGATCGGAACTGTCCATACGTTTCAAGGGAAGCAGGCCGATTGCGTTATCCTCGTGCTTGGCGGGCGTTCAGCGGGCAGCCGGCGCTGGGCCGGTAAGCCGGCGAATCTACTGAACGTGGCCGCATCGCGGGCAAAGGAATCGCTGGTTGTCGTCGGCTCGTTTGACCGCTGGCAAGAGTTTGTCGGACCGTTTTCCGGTCTGCCCCGTATCCAGTGGCGACGTGAACTACAGATGAGAAGCCCTCGCGATGCTGGTATTCCACTCGGTGGACTGTAGCGACCACGAGCTGTTCTCACTGACACTCGGCGTCAATTGGAGCGCTCGGCGTCAGTCTTGAATTTATAGGAAGATTATTGGAAAACTGATGATGCGCACCTAATTTCGGCAAAAGCAAAGGCCGCTAACTCATTCGAGATAGCGGCCTTGCATTAGATTGGCGTCCCCACGGGGATTCGAACCCCGGTTCTCACCGTGAAAGGGTGGTGTCCTGGACCGGGCTAGACGATGGGGACGCAAAAAACGGAAGGGCGACGCTAGGGCGGGTGCCCCCTCGCGCAAGAATTTTTTCCCTCGGGCGGGCGCCACGCGCGAAGGTCCGAAAAAGTAACGGCTTATCCACAAAATCCTTTTGTGCTGCGCGGCGGTTTTCGCCGAGATTCGGCGTCATGAGGTCTGCCGATATCGCCGCGGCGCTGCCGCCTGCCGCCGTCACCTGCATCGAGGGGTTGCCTTTCCCGAAGATCGCCTCCGGCAAGGTGCGCGAGATCTTCGATCTCGGCGACGCGCTGCTGCTCGTGGCGACGGACCGACTCTCGGCCTTCGACGTCATCCTGCCCGAGGGCATTCCGGGCAAGGGCATCATCCTCACCCAGATGAGCCTCTGGTGGTTTCGTCAGACCGAGGCGCTCATCGCCAACCACCTGATCCCGGACCAGGAGCGCGAATTCGCCAAGCGCGGCATTGGCAGCCGCGACCTGCGCTTGCGCAGCATGATCGTGCGCAAACTCAAGCCGCTCCCCATCGAGTGCGTGGCGCGCGGCTACCTGATCGGCAGCGGCTGGTCTTCTTACCAAAAGACGGGCGAAGTCTGCGGCATCAAGCTGCCCGCCGGACTCCGTCAGGCGGACCGGCTTCCGCAACCGATCTTCACGCCCACCACCAAGGCCCCGAGGGGCCAGCACGACGAGCCGATCGACGACGCGCAGGGCGCCGCCACCCTCGGCGCGGACCTCTATGCCCAAGTGAAGGCAAAGAGCCTCGAGCTCTATTGCTTGGGCCACGACCGCGCGCGCGCGGCGGGCATGATCCTTGCCGACACCAAATTCGAGTTCGGCACCGACGCCGCGGGCAAGCTCCACCTGATCGACGAGGTGCTGACGCCCGACTCCTCGCGCTATTGGCCGGCCGACAGCTACCGGGTGGGTGTCTCTCCGCCGAGCTACGACAAGCAGTTCGTGCGCGACCACCTGCTCGCGCTCAAGTGGGACCAGAAGCCGCCGGCGCCGCACATCCCGGCCGACATCATCGCGCGCACGCAGGAGAAATACCTCGCCGCGCTGCGCAATCTCGGCGGTTGAACATGAAGACGCTGCGCCTGTTCCGGCTCGTTCTTCCGCTGCTCGCCGCCGGTGCCGCGCACGCGCGCCTCGGCGAAACGGCCGCGGAAATCCGCCAGCGCTTCGGCCGGCCGGAATCGCAGCCGAACAAAAATGTGATGGTCTGGCTGATCGAGGAATCCGCCGGCGCCCTGGTCTACACGGTGACATTCGACGAAAAGGGCGGCTCGATCGCCGAGGGCCTGAAACCGTTCCGGCAGGCGGGCTTCGCGGAGCAGAGCGCGCTCAATTTCATCGAGGACCAGCTGGCCGTGCTGCGCGATCCGCGCGCGGCGCGGGTGGTGAGGCCGGGCGAGTCCTACACCTTCGGCGGCGAGACCCTCAAGTGCGGCGAGCACGAGCACATCGTGGTCGACGATGCGAACGACCTGCTGCTCGTGTGGACCAAGCGTCCCTCGCCATCGGTGCTCGCGGTGACGCACGAGATGCTGCGTCGCACCCGCCGCTGAACGGCCGCGGAGCTCAGTCGCCGGAATAGCCCGGGATTTTCGCCACGTCGACGGGGTCGATCTGCTTCGGATCCATGTGGTGCGCGGCGTAGGCGAGATAGACGCGTTCGCGCACGAAAATGTCGAAGAGGTCGGGGTCGATGCCGCCGTCGAGCCGGAGGCGGCCGAGGATGTGGAGCGCCTCGGAGAGGGTCTTGCCCTCCTTGTAGGGGCGGTCGCGGGCGGTGAGCGCCTCGAAGATGTCGGCGATGCCCATGATGCGGGCGGGGATGGAGAGCTGATCGCGCGTGAGGCCGCGCGGATAACCCCTGCCGTCCATGCGTTCGTGGTGGCCGCCGGCGTATTCGGGCACGTGCTGGAGGTGCTTCGGCCAGGGGAGCGACTCGAGCATCTTGATCGTGATCGTGACGTGGTGGTTGATGATCTGGCGTTCCTTGGGCGTGAGCGTGCCGGCGGGGATGGTGAGGTTGGCGATCTCGTCCTCGCTCAGGCAGTCGCAGGTTTCGCCGGCCGGGCTGGCCCAGCGGTATTTCTTGGCGATGGCGCGCACGCGGAGCTGGTCGGTGGCGCGCATGAGTTCCGTGCCGCGGTTGCAGGTGCGGAGGAAGTTGCGGTCGTCCTCGATCTCGGCCAAGCGGGCGCGGAGCGGGGCGTCGGGGTCGGGGTGCGAGGCGTCGCGCGTGCGGAGGTGGGCGAGTTCGGCGTCGCGCTTGAGCAGCTCGAAGCGCGTGTCGACCAGCTCGATGCGGTCGAAGATCGTCTGGAGCTTGGTGGCCTTGTCGACGACGTGGACGGGGGTGGCGACCTTGCCGCAGTCGTGGAGCAGGCCGGCGATGCGCAGCTCGTAGCGGTCGGCGTCGGTCATGCTCCATTCCGCGAGCGGTCCGGTCCGGGTGCGGTGTGCGGCCTCGGCCAGCATCATGGTGAGGATGGGCACGCGCTGACAGTGGCCGGCGGTGTAGGGAGACTTTTCGTCGATCGCCTGGTTGAGCAGGCCGATGAAGGACTCGAAGAGACCCTCCAGCTGGAGCAGAAGCAGGCGGTTGGTGAGGACGGTGGCGGCCTGCGAGGCGAGGGACTCGGCCAGGCGGATGTCGTCGGCGTCGAAGGCCCGGATGCCGCCGGTGCCGGGGTCGCGGGCGTTGATCAGCTGCAACACCCCGATGACGTCGGCCTCATGGTTCTTCATCGGCACGGTGAGGAAGGACTGGGAGCGGTAGCCGTTCTTGAGGTCGATGGCCTTGGTGCCGGAAAAATCGAAGCCGGCCTCCGTGTAGGCGTCCGCAATGGCGACCGTGCGGCCCTTGAGCGCCGCGTAGGCGGCCACGGTCGAGAGATTGGGTTGTCCCGCGGCATCGCGCAGGGCCAGCGGGGGGAAGGGCACGTTCACGCCCGTGGTGCCGCCCATGGCGATGCCGAGTTTTTCGTTGCGGATGATCTCGAAGCGGAGCTCGTCCCGCGCCTCGGGACGCAGGCGGTAGAGCGTGCCACCTTCGGCGCGGGTGATCTGCTGCGCGGCGAGGAGGATGTGCTCCAGGAGCCGTTCGAGGTTCTTTTCCTGCGAAAGGGCGGCCCCGATCCGGTCCAGCTCCGCCAGGCGGTGCGCGAGCGAACGGTCGGCGTCGGGGGCGGGGGCGGACGGCATGGGCGGGAGGGTAGGGGGAGGCCGCGCGCCGTTTCAAGCGCGCCGGCCCCGGGTTCAGGCCACGAGGCTGCCGGATGATTCGGTCGAGGTGAGCCGCTCGATGCGCACGCGGCGGGGGCGCTCGGCGTTGGCCTCGAGCACGGTGAGGCGGTATTCGCCCACGGTGAGGGTGTCGTCGCGCTTCGGCACGCGGCCGAAGTGGCGGGTCGTCCACATCGCCACCGTCTCGCGCGACAGCCATTCGAGCGGCCAGCCGGTCTCGGCCTGCAGCTCGCGCAGGGTGAGCGCGCCGCTGACGGTGATGGCGAAATCGTTGCGCTCGTAGACGGGGCCGCTCTCGATGTCGAACTCGTCGCGGATGTCGCCGACGATCTCCTCCAGCACGTCCTCGAAGGTGATGAGGCCGGCGAGCTTCTGCTCGGTGTCGAACACGACGGCGAGATGGCTGCGGGAGTTGCGGAAGCGCTCGATCATCGTGTGTAACGGCGTGGTGAGCTCGAACCTTACGATGTCGCGCACGAGCGGCTCGAAGGAGGTGTCGGGCCCGAGCAGCGTCATCTGCCAGAGCCACTCGCGCACGAGGAGCAGGCCCTCGACCTGATCGAGCGAGCCGTTGCAGACGGGGAAGCGGCTGTGGCCGCTCGTCTGCGCGATGCGGAGGTTGTCGGCGATCGGTCGGTCCTGCCAGAGGGCGACGACTTGGTCGCGCGCGCGCATGATGTGCTGCGCCTGGGTCTTGCGCGCGCGGAGCGACTGGACCATGAGCTTGTTGACGAGCGCGTCGCCCGGGTGCGTGTGCCGGGCGTTGCTGAAGACGTATTCGAGTTCCTCCGAGGAAAACCCGTGCTCGCCCTCGCCGGCCGCGCGCAGGCCGACCAGGCGCAGGAAGAAATTGGCCGTGCCGTTCAGCGACCAGATGAACGGCAGGAAAAGATAATAAAACACCATCAGCGGACCGGCGACCCAGATGGACACTCCCTTGGGCCGCTGGATGGCGAGGGACTTGGGGGCCAGTTCGCCGAAGACGATGTGCAGGAAGGTGATCACGGCGAACGCCACGGCGATCGAGATCGAGGAGACGGCAGCCGGGTCCGTCACGCCCCCCTTGGCCAGCCAGGGTGCGAGACGGTGGGCGAGGAACGGCTCGCCGACCCAGCCGAGGGCCAGCGAGGCGAGCGTGATGCCGAGCTGGGTCGCCGAGAGCGCGGCATCGAGGTGGTGTGTGGCCCAAATGGCCATGCGCAGCCGGTAGCTCGCCTTGCCCTTCTTCACCAGCGGGCGCAGCTGGCTGGCGCGCACCTTCACCAGCGCGAATTCGGCCGCGACGAAGAACCCGTTGGCAAACACGAGCGCCAAGACGATCAGAAGCTCGAGGGAGATGCCCAGTAGTTCACTCATGGATGTGGCGCGGTGGAAGGTGGGGGCCGATGAGTGTAGACAGGCCCGCCGGTCAAACCAGCGGGAAATTTTTCCCGCGGAGCCGCCTCTGCGCGAGCGGGTTAGCGCGGCACGGAGGCGAGGGCCGCACCGCAGTTACGCGCGGTTTTCCGGCGCCGCCGCCGCAAATGCCCGGGCCTTCTCGTCGTCGAATTCGCCCTCCCAGCGGGCAACGACGGCCGAGGCGAGGCAGTTGCCCATGACGTTCACCGACGTGCGCGCCATGTCGAGCAGGGCGTCGACGCCGAGGATGAGGAACGCGCCGGCCAGCGGCAGCTTGAACGACTCCAGCGCCGCTACGAGCACCACGAACGACGCGCGCGGCACGGCCGCCACGCCTTTCGAGGTCAACATGAGCATCAGCATCATCGTGATCTGCTGGTCGAGGCCGAAGTGGAAGCCCGGGATCGTCGCCTCCGCCGCCTGCGCGACGAAGACACCGGCGACCGCGAGGTGCAGGGTCGAGCCGTCGAGGTTGAACGAATAGCCTGCCGGCAGCACGAAGCCCACGATGCCGCGCGGCACGCCGACCCGCTCCATGTTTTCAAAGGCCTTGGGCAGCGCCGCCTCGCTGTTCGCGGTGGCGAAGGCCAGGGTGAACGGCTCGCGCACCGCCTTGACGAAGGGCTTGAGCGGCACCTTCGCCACCCAGATCACCGCGCCGAAGACGCAGACGACGAAGAGCACCAGCGCCCCGTAGAGGGTGAGCACGAGCTTCGCCAGCGTCACCAGCGAGCCGAGCCCCTGGTGGCTGACCGTCACCGCGATGGCCGCACCGACGCCGAAGGGCGCGAACTTCATGATGACGCCCGCGAACTTGAACATCACATGCGTCAGGCTGCCGCAGAACTCGAGCACGGGCTTGCCGTAGTCGCCCGCAGCGATGACCGCCATCGCGAAGATCACCGCGAAGCACACGATCTGCAGCACGTCGTTCTTCGCCATGGCGTCCATCAGGCTCACGGGGAAGATGTGCACGATGATCTCGGCCAGCGTCTGCGGCTTGGCGAGCGAGGCGGTGCTGCCGGCCTGGTCGAGCTGGAGGATGACGCCCGCCCCGGGTTTCACGACGTTGACCACCAGCAGGCCGACGAAAAGCGCCAGCGTCGTCACGATCTCGAAATAGAGGAGCGACTTCCAGCCGATGCGCTGGGCCTTCTTCATGTCGCCCGTGCCGGCGAAACCCTGCACGATGCTCGCGAAGATCAGCGGCGCGATCATGGCCTTGATCAGGTGCAGAAAGACGTCGCGCACGACCCTGTAGCCTTCGTCCCACTTCGCCTGCGTCGCGTCCGGCAGCGTGCCCGTCCACCAGCCGGCCAACACGCCGACCGCGAGGCCGATCAGGATCTGCTGCGTGAGAGAGAAGCGATACCAGCGGCGGGTTTCCGGTAGGGGGGGGGCGGGGTGACTCATGATGGGGAAGAGGGGCGCGGCGCGATTGAGCCGTGAAAACCGGCCCGCACAGAAACAGACGCCCCCGGCTCTGACCAGAGCGGAATTTCAGGTCGGCCATTATCCGCCGGGCCTTCGCACGGCGCCTATACCCGGCCCCGGTCACGACGGGGCAACAGCGGTTGTGCCGCTCGACCAATGGATCGATGCAGGGAAGCGGCGCCTCCTCCACGGGCGTCGGAGGACAATGGCCGGCGGGGCAGAAATGGTGGAGGTGAGGGGAGTTGAACCCCTGTGCCCCAGGCCTTCGCGCGCCGCATCTACCGGTGTAGGGTCAGATTTGGTTCTCGCCTCGGGCGCGCGTTGACCCGCGCTCGCTCCTCGGCCAGCCGTGGTTCGAAGATACGGCGGCGACGTCACGACGGCCGTCGCCGCTATTCCTGCTGTCGACGTTCCCAGCCCTTAGCAGGAGTCGGAGTGGGAACGAGGCGGCCTTAGGCCGCCAGGGGCATTTCTTCGTAGGTGCCGTTTGTTTTTTTCGAAGGGAGATTAGCGAGCGACCCCCGACGCTCGACCGGCAGCTGCGCACTCCAACCAAGGGTCGAATCCGGAACACCCCCATAAAATGGGAAGGACGGGACGACTTCGTGGAAGCGCCGTCAAAGAACAGGACGGTCAGGCAATCACACCCGGCGCGAAACGCAAGCGGCGGCTCAATGCGCCTGCGCAACGACGCGGCGGTAAAGCGCTTCGTAGCGCGGCACGATGGCGGCGGCGGAGAATTTCTCGCGGCCGCGGCGGCGGCCGGCTTCGCCCAGCGCGGCGCGGCGGACCGGGTCGCGCAGCACGGTTTCCGCCTTCGCCGCGAGCGCGGTCGTGTCGCCGAACGGCGCGAGCACGCCGGTCTCGCCGTCGAGCGTCACTTCGGGGATGCCGCCGACCGCGAAGGCCGCGCTCGGCACGCCGACGCTCATCAGTTCGAGAATGCTGAGGCAGAAGCTTTCGACCTCGGAGGTGAACAGGCCGAGATCGGCGGCCTGCAGGTAGTCCTCGATGTCGATCACGCGCTCGCGGATGAGCACGCGGTCCGCCAGGCCGCGGCGGCGGACTTCGGCCGCGAGCGCCGAGCTGTTCGCGCCGGCGAGGACCACGAGCTTGCAGGGCAGACGCTCCTTCAGGAGCGCGAAAGTGTCGAGCAGCAGGTCGAGACGCTTGAGCGGACGCAGGTTCGAGAGGTGCAGCAGCATCGCCTCGCCGTCGTGCAGGCCGAGTTCGCGGCGCATCTCGTCGCGCCGGTGCGAGCAGGCGTGCGGCTCGAAGAAATTGGGGATGACCCCGATCGGCCGCTGCACGCCGAGGAGCCGCACGGTCTCGCGCCGCATGAACTCGGAGACCGTCGTGATCGCGTCGGAGTTTTCCAGCGCGTGTTTGATCGCGGGGCCGTAGCCGGGGTCGCGGCCGAGCAGCGTCGTGTCGGTGCCGTGCAGGGTGGTGATGATGCGCAGCCGGTGCTCCTCGTGCAGCATGGCGCGGGCGAGCACGGCGGCGGTGGCGTGGGGCACGGCGTAATGGACGTGCAACAGGTCGAGCGCGTGAGTCCGGGCCGCTTCGGCCATCTTCACGGACAGTGGCAGCGTGTAGTCGGGGTATTTGAACAGGTCGTAGCTGTTCACCGCCACCGGATGGAAAAACACCCGCGGGCCCTCCGGCAGGCGAAACGGCGGCTCGTAGCTGATGAAATGGATCTCGTGGCCGCGCGCCGCGAGTTCCTCGCCGAGTTCGGAGGCGAGGATGCCGCTGCCGCCCACGGAGGGGTAGCAGGTGATGGCGATTTTCAGCGGGCGCTCAGACATGAAGGTTGGGAACCACGGATGGGCACGGATTCACACGAATGGAGCAGGCGGGAAACCACAGATGAACGCCGTGGACACAGATGCCAAACCACGCGGCGTGGGCCGGCCGCCAATCTGGGTGAATCCGTGTGCATCTGGGGTTGATCAGGTTTTCCGAGATTCGTGGTTCCCGGGCTCTGGCTCAGAACCGCCGCGCGCCGCGGGAGATGTCGGTCAGGGAGCGGAAGACGAGCGGGTCGTTCGGCCAGAGCAGTTGGGCGTGGGCGACCCCGGCGTTGAGGCCGTGCACGCGCGCGCGGGCGAGCTGCAGTTCGACGTAGTTGCGCGTCTTCATCTGCGAGGCGTGGGCCTCCATGGCCTTGGTCCACGCGGTCATGATCGGCTTGTCGGAGATGTCGATCACGACGGGCGAAACGTCGCGCGGCTCGGCGCTCGGGCCGAGCGCGTAGAAGAACAACTGGCCGACGGCGTGCGGCGTCTGGCCCTTGAGCTCGGCGACGCCGCCGTAGCGGGCGATGCGCGTGGCGTCGCGCACGAGCTGGCCGAGCCGCCAGTGGTCGGGGTGCTGGTTCGGCTCGGGCGTGGGCGCGAGGACGAGGCCCGGGCGCACGGCGCGGATGACCGCCGCGAGCCTGATCGCGTGGGCGTTGCGGACGTCGAGATGCGAGTCGCCGTCGAGCTCGACGAACTCGACTTTCGCGCCGAGGAGCCGGGCGGCCTTCTCGGCTTCCTTGGCCCGCTCGGCCGGCGTGCCGTTGGTGCCGGCCTCGCCGCGCGAGCAGACCGCGAAATGCGCGGGGCGGCCGGCCTGGGTCTCGCGGGCGACGATGCCGCCGGCGCCGAACTCGATGTCGTCGGGGTGCGCGCCGAAGGCGAGGAGAGGGGCGTTGGGGAGATTCATGCGCGGCGGGAGTGGGTTCTGTCACCTATTAGGTGACAAGTTCCAGGGGCGGTCAGGTGGAAAATTCGGTCCAGGCTTCGTCGGAGCGGTCGATCGTGTCGCGGGGGACGAAGGTGATCTCGGGGGCGTCGGTGGGGTTGAGGTAGGCCTGCTCGCCGGCGCCGCAGACGTAATGCGTGCAGTGGAGGACCGACTGCATCCAGCGCAGGCGGCTGTCGCGCGCGGGGCTGACCTGGTGCTTCGCGAACGGCTGCGGCGGCAGCGCGACGTAGCTGGCGCCGCCTTCGTGGAGCTTGAGCGCGCCGTCGAGCAGGCGCGCGCGCACGATCTCGCCCCGGTGCGGCACGTCGACGAAGCATTCGGCGATGTCGCACGCCGCCTCGCGGACGGCGCGGTCGCCGGAGCGGACGACGCGAACGCCGTCGAGCAGACCCATGGCGCGATACATTCCGAGGCAGAAGTCGGCGGCGTTGTCCGCGCGCACGGCCTTGAAGGCGTCGATGGCGCGGGGTTCGACGAACGCGCCGAGCGCGCGCGCGGTGTGGGACTGCCAGCCGGCGGGGATTTTTTTCAGGAACAGCGGGGAGAATTTGCGCTGGAGCTTGTTCGCGAAGGTGAAGTTGAGCGTCTGCGGCTCGCCGGTCCGGTGGTGGCGCAGGGTGGTTTGCGTCTCGCGCGGGTCGTGGTCGCTGTCGTGGTAGAAGAACACGATCTCGCCGCCGATCTCCTGCTGCAGGCGGCGCGCGGTGGCGAACTTCGCGTGGAGGAAGCGCCGCGGGAAGAAGCCGCAGGGTTGCTGGCCGAAGCAGATGATCGGCGCGCTCATGCGGCAGAGGCGGAGAAGTTAACCACGAATAGACACGAATGGACACCGATGGGACTCAGAGAAGAAACCACAGATGAACACAGATGGGCGCAGATGAGGAAACGCAGCGAGGCGTGGACCCGGGATCTGTGTGCATCGGCGTTCATCTGTGGTTGGCCAGTTTATCTCTTCGTGTGAATCCGTGTCCATCCGTGGCTCAACTTGTCCGGGATTTCGGCAGGGCGAGTTGGAGGAGCGAGGCGAAGAGCATGCAGGCGGCGCAGCCGATGAGGTTATGCCAGAGGTAGGAGATGCTGAGCGTGCCGTAGAGCACGAAGACGAGGAGCTGCGCGGCGACGGCGCCCCAGAACACCGCCGTGCCGCCGACGCGCTTGAGGAAGAAGGCCACGAGGAACAGGCCGAGCACGACGCCATAGAAGATCGAGCCGAGGATGTTGATCGCCTCGATCAGGTTTTCGGCGAAGCCCGCGAAGAGCGCGAAGCCGATGGCGAACACGCCCCACACGGCGGTGAACCATTTCGCGACGCGGACGTTGCGGCGCTCGTCGTGCGCGGCCAGCGGACGGAACTGGCGCCAGAGATCGATGGTCGAGGTCGTGCCGAGGGCGTTGAGTTCGCTGGCCTTGGAGCCGAGCGCGGCGGCGATCATCACGGCGATGAGCAGGCCGACGAGTCCCGACGGCATCTGCGAGACGATGAAGCCGATGAAGACGTAGTCCGAGTCCTTCACGTTCGCAGTGCGGTCCTCGGCCAGCAGCGCCCGCTTGACCTCGGCGCGGACGGCGTCGGTCGCGCGGTTGGCGGCGACGAGCTCGGCGCGCGCGGCGGTTTCGGCGGCGGCGCCGCCGCGGGCGCGGGCGGCCTGCCAGGCGGCGATCTTCTCCTGCTTGGTGGCGTGGAGCGCGGTGTGCTTTTCCTCGAGCGCGCGGAACGTCGCGCCGTTCGGGCCGGCGGCGTAGTGCGCCCACTCGGTGCGGTTGTAGAACACCGGCGCAGGTTGGAATTGGTAGAAAACGAACACGAGCGCACCGAGCAGCAGGATGAAGAACTGCATCGGGATTTTCATCAGCGCGTTGAAGACGAGGCCGAGGCGGCCCTCGCGCAGCGACGCGCCGCCGATGTAACGCTGCACCTGCGATTGATCGGTGCCGAAGTAGGAGAGCGAGAGGAACAAACCGCCGAGCAGGCCGCTCCAGAACGTGTAGCGCTTGGACGGGTCGAACGAGTAGTCGACCGCCTCGAGTTTGCCGAGCGTGCCGGCGAGGTCCGCGGCCTCGGTGAAGCCGACGCCGGCCGGGAGCTTCGCCAGCACGACGAAGAAAGCCGCGACCATGCCCGCGAAGATGACGCCCATCTGCCATTTTTGCGTGAGGCTCACGGCGGCGCTGCCGCCCGTGACGGTGTAAACGATGACGAGGAGTCCGACGCCGACGATCGTGGCGTCGAGCCGCCAGCCGAGCACGGTGGAGAGGATGATGGCGGGCGCGTAGATGGTGACGCCGGCGGCGAGGCCGCGCTGGAGGAGGAACAGGCCGGCGCCGAGCAGGCGGGTTTTTCCGTCGAAGCGTTGGCCCAGGTATTCGTAGGCGGTGTAGACGCCGAGTCGGCGGTAGATGGGGAGGAACACGGTGCAGACGATGACGAGCGCGAGCGGCAGGCCGAAATAGTTTTGCACGAATCCCAGCCCGCTTTCGAAGCCCTGGCCGGGGATGGAGAGAAACGTGATCGCGCTCGCCTGCGTGGCGGCGACGGAGAGA
>PNKG01000043.1 GCA_013822585.1 Opitutus sp.
GGGGCGGTGACGCGCACGATCTCGCAGCCGACTTCGGCGAGCGCGATGGATTGTTTGACCGTGGCCTCGACGTCCTGCGTGTCGCTGGTGGTCATCGACTGGACGCGGATGGGGTTCGCGCCGCCTATGCCAACGCCGCCGACCTTCACTTCAACGCTCGGGCGGCGGAGGGTGCGGAAACGGGAGAGGCAGTAGGACATCGAGGAAGGAAGTAACAAGTCACGAAGTCCCAAGTGGCAAGAGCGGAGGGCGGAGGGCGGAGGACTGATACCAGCGTCCGCTTGCTTCTGGACTATTGGGCAGGCAGGTGGTCGCCGCCGTCCCCGGCGGCGACTTGGGCGCAGCGGCGGTGCGCAGGTCGGATGGCACCGCCGGGACGCCGGCGCCCACTTGGGGGCGGGTGCGGCGCGCGCGCTCGACCGGCTGAAGCCGGTCCGGCTCAGGGTTTCGCGGGCTCGGTGGTTTTCTTCTGTTGCTCGGCGGCTTCGCGGGCCTGCGCTTCGGAGCGGACGTCGCGGACGATGCGGCGCACGTCGAAGAAACTCACGTAGATGATCATGCCGAAAAGCAGGACGATGAAGGCGCTTTGCAGGCTGGCGACGAAGTTGGGCGAGAGGGCCTTGCCGCGCAGGCGGCCGATGGTGGCAAAGAGCATGTGGCCGCCGTCGAGCACCGGGATGGGCAGGAGGTTGAAGATGGCGAGGTTCACGTTCACCAGGATCGCGATCCAGAGGACGTAGCGGAGGCCGGCCTCGGAGGCGTCCCAGAATATCTTCCCGATGCCGACCGGGCCGCTGAGCTTCGAGACATTGATGTCGGAGTCGGGGTGGATGAGGCTCCAGAGCACGCGCACGGTCATGGTGGCGTGGGTGGCTATCTGCTCGAAGGGGTCGTGGTGCACGAGGCCGACGTTGGTGCGGAATCCGGCGCCGAAGAGCCCGCGCGTTTCCTTGGGTCGGTCGGCCGGCACAGTGACGGTGAGTTGACGGCCGGCGCGTTCCACGCCGAGCGTGAAGGCGCGGGGAGCCTTCTCCTGCAACACGTCGAAAAGCGTGACGAGATTCAGCAACGGGGCGCCGTCGAGAGACTTCAACTGGTCGCCGGCCTGCAGGCCGAGCTTGGCGGCGTAGGAGGCCTCCGGCACAGTGGCGACGATCGGGGTGTAGGCGGCGAGGATGCCGACGCGACGGATCTTCTCGTCGCCGGACAGACGCGGGTAAACGGTCAGGTCGATCCGTTGGCCGGCGCGTTCGACGGTGAACACCGCGCGGCGACGCCCGTCCTCGGTGCGGCCGGCGCTGGTGACGAGGGTCTGCAGCAATTCCGGCCAGTCGGAGACCTGCTGGCCGTCGATCGCGCGGATGACATCGCCGATTTGGAGGCCGGCTTCCTTGGCCGGGCTGGGCGCCGTGACGCCGTCGTCGAGCTGCAGCGTCTGCGAGATGTAGCCGATCCGGGTCGTCGAGAGGTCCTCGCTGGTCGGCTGGCCGACAACCCAAAGGATGCACGCGAGCGCGAAGGCGAAGAGCACGTTGAAGAACGCCCCGGCGGCGAAGACGATGATCTTGGTGGCGTAGCTGATGGGTGGCAGGTTCTCGTCGTCGGCGCGCGTGGCCGGCCCGCCCTCGATCTCGCTCATGTCGGCCAGTTGGGGCAGGGCCACGTAGCCGCCGAGCGGGAACCACGAGAGGCGGTATTCGACGCCGTCCTGGCCGCGCCAGCCGAAGATGCGCGGGCCGAAGCCGATGGAGAAGCGCTCGACCCTCACGCCGCGGCGGCGGGCGGCGAGGAAGTGGCCGAGTTCGTGCACGAAGATCGAGCCGCCGAAAAACAGCACGATCAGGAAGATCGACCAGGCACTGCCGAGGGCGGTGGTGAGGAGGTCCATGGTTCAGCGTGGAAGGGAGAGGGGAGTGGTGGTGGCTTGCCGGGCGAGGCGGCGGGCCTCGGCGTCGGCCTGAAGGACATCGTCTAGGGTGTGGGGTTCAAAGTTTTTCAGGCCGGCCAGAGTCTGTTCCACGATGCGCGAAATCGCAAGGAAGGGCAATCGGCCCGCGATGAACTCCGCCACGGCCACTTCGTTTGCCGCGTTATACACGGCGGGCGCCACGCCGCCGGACGCCATCGCGTCCTGGGCGAGGCGGAGCAGCGGGTAGCGCGCCGCCTCGACCGGGCGGAAATCGAGGGCGAACTGCTGCTCCAAGCGGAGCGGGTCGTCGGTCGGGCAGGGGGCGCGGTCCGGGTGCAGCAGCGCGTGCTGGATGGGGAAGGTCATCGATGGCGGGCAGAGCTGGGCGAGCATGGAGCCGTCGCGGAACTCCACGAGGCAGTGGACGATGCTCTGGGTGTGGATCACGGCCTGGCACTGGTCGGCGCGGAGGCCGAAGAGCCACTGTGCCTCGATCAGCTCGAGGCCCTTGTTGGCCAGCGTGGCGGAGTCGACCGTGATCTTGGGCCCCATCGCCCAGTTGGGGTGCTTGAGCGCGTCGGCCACGCGGGCCTCGGCGAGTTTCTCCAGCGGCCAGTCGCGGAAGGCGCCGCCCGACGCCGTCAGCACGAGCCGGCGCACGTCGGCGGAGGAGTGGCCTTCGAGGCACTGGAAGACGGCGTTGTGCTCGCTGTCGACCGGGAGCAGTGCACTGCCGCTGGCGCGCGCGGCGGCCATGACGAACTTGCCGGCCATGACCAGCAGCTCCTTCGAGGCGAGCGCGAGGGTCTTTTTCTCCGCGAGGGCGGCGAGGGCGGGCTGGAGGCCGGCCGTGCCGACGACGGCGACGAGGACCAGGTCGGCCGCGGGGAGCGTGGCGAGCTCGGTCAGGCCGGCGATGCCGCCGTGGAGCTTCGTGCCGCCGGGGAAAAGGCCGGAGGTCCTGGCGGCGACGAGGGCCTGGTCGTCGAACACCCCGATGTGCTTCACGCCGAACTCCTGCGCGATCTGCGCGAGGCGGCGGTAATTGCCGTTGGCGGCGATGCCGACGAGCTCGAGGCGGTCGCGGTGCGCGGCGATGACGCGCAGGGCGCTCTCGCCGATGGAGCCGGTGGCGCCGAGGAGGACAATGCGGCGTTGGGGAGCGGTGGTGGTCACGAAACCGAGTCAACCGGATTGGTGTGGCGGGGTGCCCGCACCCCGGCGGGGCCGATGTTGCGATGCCGACACTTTGCGGGGTGAGGGCACCCCGCCCACAGGAAAGGCAGTCGATGCGCAGCGTCCATCAGCTCAGAAAAAGGAAGATCACATACGCCACGGGGGACGTGAGGATCAGGCTGTCGGTCAGGTCGAAGGCGCCGCCGATGCCGGGGATGATCTTGCCGGCGTCCTTGAGGTCGGCGCGGCGCTTCAGGGCGGACTCGATGAGGTCGGAGACGATCGTCACCATGGCCAGCAGCAGCGCGATGAGGGCGGCGGCGAGCGGCGTGAGGCCGTCGGGCAGGTAGTCGGTGAACTGCCAGGCGATGAGCGCGCCGATGCCGGCGGAAGTGAGCACGCCGCCGACCGCGCCTTCCCAGGTCTTCTTCGGGCTGATGAGGGGAGCCATCTTGTGCCGGCCGATGGCGAGCCCGGTCAGCAGCGCGCCGATGTCGCAGAACTTCGACACCGCCACGACCCAGAGACAGGCCGTGAGGCCGAGTGTCGGCTCCGGGTAGAGGAGAAGCAGCCGCACGAGGAAGTGCAGCATGAACGGCACATAGACGAGGCCCATGACCGTGGCCACGAAGGACTCGATGCGGTTGGTGGCGTCGCGCTCGCCGAGGATGCGGATGCAGCAGGCGACGATGGCCAGCGCGAGCACGGCCGGGCCGAAACCGGCGAACTCCTCGCCGCTGAAGAAATACTCCGTGACGTAATACGGCCCCGCGGTCAGCAGCACGCTGAAGGCGAAGCTCGTCCACCGGAACGGCCTGTAGCCCATCTTCTCCGTGATCTGGTAGAACTCGTGCAGCGTCAGCGCGGCGAGGACCGTGAGGATCGCGACGGCGGCGTGCGGGCCGAGAAACCACAGGCTGCCGAGAATGAAGCCCCAGAGCAGGAGAGTGCTGAGAATGCGGGAAACCACGCGGCAGGCTAGGGGGCGGCGTTCAGCGTGCGCCAGCCTTGATTTGTTCCGTGGTGGCGCCGTAGCGCCGCTCGCGCCGGCCGTATTCCTCCACGGCGGCGACGAGGTCCGCGCGGCCGAAGTCCGGCCAGAGCACGGGCGTGAACACCAGCTCGGCGTAGGCCAGCTGCAGCATGAGGAAATTGCTCAGGCGCAGCTCGCCGGAGGTGCGGATGAGCAGGTCGGGCTCGGGCAGGTCCGCGGTGGAGAGGTAGCGGCTGAACTTCTCCCAGGTGAGCTCGGCCGGCTTCTCGCGTCCGGCCAGCACGGCCTCGGCGTAGGCGCGGGCGGCGTCGGCGGCCTCGGATTGCGCGCCGTAGTTGAGCGCGAGGACGAGGTTCCACTCGGTGAAGCGCCTCGTCGCCTCCTGCACGCGCGCGAGTTCGCGCTGCACGTTGGCGGGCAAGGCGTCGGTGCGGCCGATGGTGCGGAGGCGGACCTTTTCCTTGATCAGGTTGTCGAGCTCGCGTTTGAGGAAGAGGTCGAGCAGGCCCATCAGGCCCGAGACCTCGTCGCCCGGGCGCTTCCAGTTCTCGGCGGAGAACGCATAGAGCGTGAGGCAGCGGATGCCGAGCTCGCGGGCGGCGTCGACCACGGTGCGCACGGTCTCGACGCCGCGGCGGTGGCCTTCGAGGCGGGGCAGGCCGCGCTGCCGGGCCCAGCGGCCGTTGCCATCCATGATGATGGCGACGTGTCGGGGAATCCTGGCCGGCCCGGAGTTGCTCATGCGAGGATGTCATTGAGCGCCCGGCCTCGCTGTTTGACAAGGAGGAAGGCCCCGCCTGTGCTCGGGCCATGTCGCTGGTCCGCGGACGCCATTGCCAGCTCGCCATCGCCTTCCTTGCCGGGGCCCTGTTCGCCCGCGCCGTTCCGGCTCCGCTGGCCGGTTCGCCCATCGGCGAGTTGCTCGCGCAGGACTCCGCGGAGGCCCCGGCCCGCCACCGGGCGCTGCGCATCGAGTCGGGCTACGACGCGCTGCTGTTGCGCGTGCATCTCATCCGGGCGGCGCGCGAATCGGTCGAGCTGCAGACCTTCATCTGGACCAACGACGAATGCGGCCGGCTCCTGCTGTGGGAGCTGATCGAGGCGGCCCGCCGGGGCGTGCGGGTGCGCCTGATCGTCGACCAGCTGTTCTCCGAGAAGTCGCCCGGGACCATCGCGTTCATCGCCACCGCGCATCCGAACCTCGAGGTGCGCCACTACCGGCCGGCCTTCCGCCGGATCGACCCGGCGCTGTGGCGACGCGCGGTCGCGGGGCTGGTCGACTTCCGCGGCGTCAACCAGCGCATGCACAACAAGGTGATGCTCGTCGACGGGGCGGTGCTGCTGACCGGCGGGCGCAACGTCGAGAACGCCTACTACGACCATTCGCCGGAGCTGAACTACCGTGACCGCGATGTGCTGGCGACCGGACCTGCGGTGGCCGAGGCGCGGCGGATTTTCGAGGATTTCTGGAACTACCGGCACGTCATCCCGAGCCGGGCGCTGAAGGACGTGGCGCGGGAGATCGGGCAGGGCGGATTCAAGCGCTTCGAGCGCCGCGAGGACTGGGATTTCGGGGGGCATTTCGCCGGTTTGGACCGCGAGGCGTCGGATGCCGCCGTCGCGCGCGCACGCTTCGCGGCCGGCCTGCGGCCGGTGGCGGCGGCCCGGTTCATCAGCGACGAGCCCGGCAAGGCCCGGGGCTGGTTCGCGAAGGACGCGCGCGGCACCCTTGCCCTGCGGGGTGTGATGGAGCGCGCGCAGGCGGACGTGCTCGTGCAGACCCCCTACCTCGTGCTCAGCCCGGCGGCGCGGGATTTGGTGCGCGCCCTGCGCGCCCGGCGGCCGGGCCTGCGGTTCCGCATCTCGTCAAACAGCCTCGCGTCGACCGACAATCTGCTCGCCTACTCGGGGAACTACCGCCTGCGCGGCCTCTACATCGGGCGCCTCGGCCTCGAGGTGCACGAGATGAAGCCGCGCCCGGCCACGCTCCCGCTCTTGTTCCCGCGGCATGACGAATGGGAGCGCCGCGGGGAGACCCGCATCAGGGCGGGCGGGCAGAAGCGCGGGCTGTTCTTCTCCCTGCACGCCAAGTCGCTCGTGGTCGACGACGCGGCGGCTTTCGTCGGCTCCTACAACCTCGATCCGCGCTCCGAGAGCCTCAACACCGAGGCGGGGCTGCTGATCGAGGATGCGGAATTTGCGCGCGGCCTGCGCGCCGAGATCGAGCGCGACCTGCGGCCGGCCAACAGCTGGGTGATTGCCCGGCGCGACCTGCCGCTCGCGCTGGAGACGGTGAACAGCCTCGTGGGCGGCCTGATGGCTCTCACGCCGGTCGAGGCCTGGCCCTTGCAGAACACCGCGAGCTTCGAGCTGCTTCCCGGCGCCGCCGAGGTGCCGCCCGGGCACGCGGACTTCTTCCGCAATTACCGCGACGTCGGCGCGTTTCCCGGGTCGGAGGGCTGGATCACCCAGAAGGAGATCCTCACCCGGCTCTACAAGGCCGTCGGCGCGCCGCTCACGCCCGTCCTCTGACCGCCGGCGGCCGGCTTGCCAACGCGCCGCGGCCGGTGCATTCGTCTCGCATGGCCACGCCCCCGCTCACCCCCGACCAGATTGCCGCGGCGCTCCGGGAGCTGCCCGGCTGGACGCTCGACCGCGACGCGCTCGCGCGGGCATTTCAGTTCGGCAACTTCAAGGAGGCGCTGACCTTCATGGTGCGCGCGGGCTTCGAGGCCGAGGCGATGGGGCACCACCCGGAGTGGACCAACGTCTACAACCGGGTCGCCGTGCGGCTCACGACGCACGACGCGGGCAACAGGGTCACGGCCAAGGACACCGAACTCGCGAAGCGGATATCGGCGCTGGCTGCCTGAACCTGACCTACCGTGGCGGCGAAACCGTTTGCGCGGGGCGCGACGGCGGCGCAGCACCCGAAACCGGGGCAATCAGCGGCCGGCGGGTGAAGTCAGCCCCACCGGGTGCGATGCACTTCCATGCTGCGAGCACTTCACTTCGTAGCCCGATTCCTTGTCGTGTTCCGCAGAGTAAGTTCCGCCAGTAGGACAGGCAGGCATGTCCTTCACATGGCGGTTCGCTCCAACGATGTCAGTCCAAGTGTCGGCGCCCTTGCCGTTCTCGAGCAAATATTGATCCAAGGCGGCCACCAGCATCCGTTCGTTGTTTAGGCAAGCCTTCTGCTGCGAGGCTTGTCGGACCTTCTGGAACGCAGGGATCGCCATGGCGGCCATCAGGCCGATCATGACAACCACGATCAGCGCGCCGGCGGGGGAAGCCGTGCCCATGCCACCGCCGGGCATCAGCAACCCGCACAGATAGGCGAGGGGATTGCGCGGCGCGCGCGGTGGCACAACGCCTTCGGCCAGCGCAAGCACGTCGAGAACCCGCCGCGAGAGCGTGGGGTAGGTGGAGGTGAGTTCGTGCAGGGAAATGAAAAAGCCGCGGTCCTCCTTGTATTGCGCCGTGTAGGCGGTGGCATCGAGGTTTGGACCGTGCTGGCGTCCGCCAGCGAGCAGCAACAGCCCTCGCGCCGCCGCGTGGACATCACCGGAAGCGAGAGTCCCGTAGCGGTCGCAGGAGGTTTCCCACGATCGGCGGCAGGCTGGTCCGACGAGCGGGAAGAAAAGGCCGGGCGCGAGCAGCGCCTGCTTGAGGATGTGGCCGCTCTTCAAATGGCCGATTTCGTGGCCAAGCAGGAAACGCATCTCGCGCGACGACGGTCCGAGGGCCTCCAGCAGGTCGGAATAGACGACCACGAAATTGCGGCCGGTATGCCGGGTGGCGAAGGCGTTGAGCAGGCCGCCGGACTGGAGGACGTAGAGTGCGGGAGGCTGTTTCACACCCAGCTGCGCGCACACGTCGCGAAAGGTCGCCGCCAGCTCCGGCATCTGGCGATCGCTGACCTTGACCGCTTCGGACCGCAGGTAAGCAACGAGCAGGCCGTTGCCCAACCAGATGAAGAAGCCGATAGCGGCGGCATAGAAAATCCCGACAAGCGACAATGCCAAACCGATCCAGACGAGGACCGAGATGATCAGGACCCAAAGAAAATAGGAACGCTCTTTGGGCGCGTTGAGGTTGTGCAGGCCGAGCCCGGCCGGAGGGACGAGGGACAATGAGTTTTCCATATGTGCAAACAGTTCATTGGCCCGTGTGCCGATGGTCTTGTCTGACACTCCGTTGGCGAGCGTATTTTTGCCGCACTCATCGTTGGGGGTGCACGGCCCGCGAAACCGTTTGCGCGGGGCGCAGGCCCGGCTAGCGTGCGGCGCATGAGTGATTTCGCCCCCGCCGCGGAGGTCGCCGCCGCCCGCGATCTGCTCGCCCGCGTGAAGGCCAACATGCGGCTCACGATCAAGGGCAAGGACGACGTCATCGACCAGACCCTCGTCTGCCTCCTCGCCGGCGGCCACCTGCTGATCGAGGATCTGCCCGGCGTCGGCAAGACCACGCTGGCCTACTCGCTCGCCCGCTCGATGGATGCATCGTTTTCGCGCGTGCAGTTCACCAGCGACCTGCTGCCGAGCGACGTCACCGGCGTCTCCATCTACGACGAGACGGTGAAGGAGTTCGTGTTCAAACCCGGCCCGGTCTTCGCCAACATCGTGCTGGCCGACGAGATCAACCGGGCCACGCCGAAGACGCAGAGTGCCCTGCTCGAGGTGATGGACCGCGCCAAGGTCACGGTCGATGGCGCGGCGCACACCGTGGGCGCGCCGTTCATGGTCGTGGCCACGCAGAATCCGGTGGATTACGAGGGCACGTTTCCGCTGCCCGAGAGCCAGATGGACCGTTTCCTGATGCGGCTGCACATGGGTTATCCGCAGCCGGGCGACGAACTGGAGATCCTGCGCGCGGCCAAGTCCGGCTACGACGCCATCGCGCTCAATCCGGTCGTCACCCGCACCGAGGTGCTGAAACTCCAGGCGCTGGTGGGCCGGGTCTTCGTCGAGGACAGCGTGCTCGACTACATCCTGCGCATCGTCACGGCCACGCGCACGGAGAGCGAGTTCCGTGCCGGCGCCAGCGTGCGCGGCGGCCTCGCGCTCCGCGCCGCCGCGCAGGCGCGCGCGCTGCTGCTCGGGCGCGACTTCGTCATCCCCGCCGACGTGCAGGAGATGGTCGGTTCGGTCTTCGCCCACCGCCTCGGGCTCGCCCGCCAGACCTCCGACGCCCTCGAGGAGCGCCGCACGGTGCTCGCGGCGCTGCGGCGGATCGTGGGGACGATCGCGGTGCCGGAGTGACGCGCGCGCACGCGCGGGGCGAATCATGAAGCCCTCGTCCGCCGTTTCCGCATTCCCGAGCCCCGCCGACTGGCACGGCCCCGGGGCGCGGGAGCGCGCGCGGCGCGTGTTCAGCTGGAAAGCGCTCGTCTGGGCGCTCGTTTTCCCGCCCAAGCGCCACCGCATCGCGGTGACGGTGCCCGGCGTGTTCCTCATCGGCCTGGCGATGGGCATTGGCACCGCGGCCTACAACACGGCGAGCAACATCCTGTTCATCACGCTCTCGCTGCTGCTTGCCTGCCTGCTGCTCAGCGGCCTGCTGTCGTGGTTCAATTTCATGGGCATGGCCTGGCGGCTGCGGCGCAGCGGCCCGTGGCGGGCGGGGCACGAGACGCTCGTGACGGTCGAAATCCGCAACGAGAAGAAGTGGCTGCCGACCTACGGGCTGTGGTTCGACCTGCAGACCCACCCGCGGATCGCGACGAAACCCGAGACGACGCGCGACGTGAAGCTGAAGGAGGACCTCGCGGCGGCGGAGAAGGCCGTGACGCGCGAGCGGCTGTTCCTGCGCGAGCGTGTGGAACCGCAGGGCGGCCTGTCCGTCGATTGGGTGCACAAGCCGGCCTGCCGCGGCGAGGCGGTGTTGGAACTGGAGGCGGTCGGTTCGCTCTTCCCCTTCGGCTTCCTGCGCAAGAGTGTCGGCACCGGGCTGCGGCACACGGTCCTCGTCTGGCCGGCGCAGATCGACTACCAGTGGCGCGGCGGCGCGGCCGCGCTGGCCGGCGGGCAGGGGCGCCGCTCGGCCCGCGCCGGAGCCGGCGAGGACCTGCTCGCCCTGCGTCAATACGCGGACGGTGACTCGCACCGGCTCGTGCACTGGAAGGCCAGCGCGCGGCTCGGGCAGCTGATGGTGCGGCGGTTCGCGGCGGAGAGCCCCGACGGTTTCACGCTGCACGTGGAGACGGGGACCGGCGGCTGGACGCGGCCGGAACAGTTCGAGACGCTGTGCAGCTTCGCCGGCACGCTGGCCGAGGACCTGTTCGCCGGGGGCCGCCTGCAGGCCGTGGGGATCGACGGCGAATGGATCGAGACCCGGCGCGTGCGCGACGTGGAGGCGTTCCTGGATGCGCTGGCGCGCGCGAAGCCGGTTGTAGGCGGAGTGCCCTCACCCCGCGAAAATCGGGCTGCAACGGGTGAGGGCACCCGTCCCACAATGGGATGTGCGAAGAATCTCATCACGTTTGCGCCCGAGGGGGCGCGCGGGGTGGTGGCGTTGATCGACGGGGCGCCGGTGGCGGCGGCGTAGGGACCAGAACTGATGGCCACAAAAAGCGCAAAAATTCAGAAGGTAGGGGCGCAGTCTTGCTGCGCCCGCGGGACGTGGATCGCGAGAGGGCGCAGCAAGGCTGCGCCCCTACAGGACGGACGAGGCGGCGGGAATTTTGCGTCTTTTGTGCCTTTTGTGGCCAATGGGCTGGCGGTCTCGCTGCGGGGAGGTGCACGATGAGCGGCCAGACGCAGGCTCGGCCGCAGCTCAGTCTCGACGAGTTGCGGCGCCTCAAGTGGCTGCTCGGCGGCGCGCTCGCGCTGGTGTCGTTGTGGACGGTGTTCTTCCTCGACGTGGAGGCGCTCGGGCTCGTCGTCGTGGCGAGCGCCGCGATCGGCGCGGCGGTCGTGTGGCCGCAGTGGCCGGCGCGCGTGCCGACGCTGCTGTGGCGGCTGGCCGTGCCGGCCATAATCGCGGCCGTGGCGGCGGATCTTTACTTCAGCCCGGAGACGCTGCCGGTGCTGATCCGGCTGGCCGTGCTGCTGGTGCTCTACCGCGCGGTGGCCTACCGGCGCAAGCGCGAGGACCTGCAGCTCATCGTGCTCGGCCTCTTCCTCATCGTGGTCGCGGGCGTGCTGACGGTGTCGATCGAGTTCGCGGCGCTGCTGCTCGTGTTCACGGCCTGCGCGCTGGGCTTCCTGTTCGTCGTGACGCTGATCGACATGGTCGACACCGGCCCGAAGGTCATGCGGCCGGAGGAGATGCGCGAGGCGCCGGCGTGGGCGCGCGGCGGCTGGGGCCCGGCGTTGCGGCGGCTGCGCGAGGTCGCCGATTGGAAGCTGCTCGGCTTCGCGGCGGTGCTGTTCGCGGGCGTCGTGGGCGTGTCGGCGCTCCTGTTCCTCCTCATCCCGCGTTTCGAGATCGGCAGCAGTTTCTTCCTCGACAAATACATCACGCGGAAGAGCCGCACGGGTTTCACGGAGAACGTCCGTTTCGGCTCCGTCTCGGAGCTGGTGCGCGACGAGAGCGTGGCGATGCGCATCGACCTGACCGCCGCCGCCTCGCTGCCGGTGCTGCCGTATTTCCGGCTGGTGGTGCTGGACGAGTATACGCCGCAGGGCTTCCGGGTCTCGGCCGGGCTGAAGAACGAACTGCTGCGCTCGCAGCGCGTCGACCGGCAGGTGCGCGGCCGCAACCGCCACGGCGTGGGCGGCGTGGGCGGGCAGTGGACCTTCTACGTCGAGCCCGGCGTGAGCCGGTTCTTCCCGCTGCCCGGCAGCTTCGGGTTGATGCGGTTGCGCGAGTCCGGTCCGGTGCAGTTCAGCCCGGCCTTCCGCATCGTGGCGCTGCGCTCCGAGCCGATGGCCATGATGGCGTTCCAGCTCGAGGGCGTGGAGCTCGAGACGGCGGTGTCCGACCCGGCCATGACGCGCGTCATGCAGGAGCGGGGCGAGGGTGTGCTGCGGGACAACGATCCGGCGCGGCGGTTGCTGGTCACGCTGCGTGGCCCGGTGGGGGCGGAGAACGAGGCAAGGCTCGCCCGGATCGTGGGCGAGATCGCGCGCGGGGAGCAGCTCGACGCCGCGGCCTTCGCCGAGCGCGCCACCGCCTGGCTGCGCGGCCGCCACGCCTACGCGCTGGGGGCGGCCATCCCGCGCGGCGGAGCGGACGACATCGTGAAGTGGCTCGACTCAAACGAGCCGGGTTTCTGCGAGTTCTTCGCCGGCGCGCTCACGGTGCTGAGCCGCGCGGCGGGGCACCCCGCGCGGGTGGTGGCCGGTTTCCGCGGCGGCGTGCTGAATGCCTTCGAGAACTACATCATGGTGAAGAATTCCGACGCCCACGCCTGGGTGGAGATTTTCGATGGGCAGGGCGCGTGGGTGCGCATCGATCCGACGCCGGGCGGCGCGGCGACGACGGGCGCGCGCGACGTGGCCACGGGCGCGCGCGAGCAGGACAGCAGTTGGAACGCCCGCCTGGATACGCTGCGCGTCTTCTGGTATCGCCGCGTGGTCAACTTCGACACGCGCCAGCAGGTCGAGCTTGCCGATGCGGTGAAGACGATGACGACCAACGCCGGCGATGCGCTGCGGGCGCGCGTCGAGGCTTGGGGCCGGCAGGCGAGGAAGTGGCTGGCCGGGCCGTGGGACCTCAAGCGCGCGGGCCGGGCCTTGGCGGGCGTTTCGCTCGCGCTCGCGCTGGGTGTGCTCGTCTTCCGCGGCGTGCGCTGGGCACTCTCGCGCTGGCGCCGCTGGCGCAATCCGCAGGCGATGGACCCGGTGCGCGAGCAGGCGGGGCGCTGGCTGCGGAAAATCAGAGGACAGAAGCCGGAGGACGGAGGACGGAGGACGGACGAGACGATGCGCGAGTTGCGGAGCGTCGTGGCCGAGCTCGAGCGGTTGCGCTACGGCCGGCGCGAGACCTGGCCGGAGCCGCGCGGGGTGTTCAGGCGCGCACGCCTGGCGCGGCGGGGCGCGGAACGCCGCTGATCACGGTGCGCCGACCTGGAAGGTGGCGGGGGGCTCGCGCTCGGACTTCTCCTTGAACTTTTCGAGCACGGCCTTGATCACGGGACTGGCGTTGACGCTGCCGAAGTAGTCTTCACCTTCCTGGCCCTCGAGCATGACGGCGAGGGCGATCCGCGGATTCTCCAGCGGCGCGAAGGCGACCATCCAGGCGAGCTCGATCTTGCCCTTCTGCGCCGTGCCGGTCTTGGTGCCGGCGGTCAGGCCGTCGACGCGGGCAAGTTTGCCCGTGCCGAACTGGTAACCCATCGCCATGCCTTTCACGAGGGTGTCGTAGTCGTGCGGGGTGAGGCCGATTTTCTCCGTGCGCTGGCGGGGTCGCTTGGGGTCGTGCAGGAGCGTGGGCTTGGTCTCGATCTCGCCGCGGGCGAAGGAGGCGACCATGCACGCCGCCTGCAGCGGAGAAATGAGTGTGTCGCCCTGGCCGATGGCGATGTTGGCGGTGTCGCCGGGGAACCAGCGTTCCTTCATGTTCTCCCGCTTCCAGGCCGGGCTGGCGACGCGCGGGTTGCGGAACTCCGAGGGCAGTTCGATGCCGGTGGGGTGATTGAAACCGAAGCGAGCGGCCTCGGCCGCGATCAGCTCCGGTCCCATCTCGAGTCCGTTTTTGTAGAAAAACACGTTGCAGGAGTCGCGGATGGCGCCGGCGACGTCGCGGTCGCCATGGCCGGCGTGGAGGTGGCAGGGAAAGCGGCGGTTGCCGACCATCAGGAATCCGGGGCAGACGACGTGCGTCGTGTCGGCGTCGATCGTGCCGCTGCGGAGGCCGGCGATGGCGGTGATGATCTTGAAGGTTGAGCCGGGCGGATACTGGCCCTGTGTGGCGCGGTTGAGCCAGCCGCCGCTCTCCTGGATGGCGCGGGCGGTCTCGGCGCCGAGGCGCGGGACGAATTCGTTGAGGTCGTAGGTCGGGGCCGAGGCCATCACCAGCACCTCGCCCGTGGCGACGTCGAGGGCGACGGCGGCGCCGACCTTGCCGGCCATCGCGGCCTCGGCGGCCTGCTGCAGCTCGATGTCGAGGCTGATGGTGAGGTTGCGGCCCTGCACGGGCAGGCGCTTCTCGACGGGCAGGTCGACCTTGTAGCCGGCGGGATCGACGCGGTAGATGGCGCCGCCGGCCTGGCCCTGCAGGGTGTCGTCGAATTTCTTCTCCAGCCCGTCGCGGCCGAAGGCGCCCTTCATCTTGAAGGTGAGGAGGTCGTCGCCGGGGAACTCCTCGGCCTCGGGGTCGTTGTCGACGCCGACGTAGCCGAGCACGTGGGCGGCGGCGGAGCCGAAGGGGTAGTGGCGCGTGCTCGAGGCGTAGACCTGCAGCGGGGAATTGACCGGCAGGCGCTCGATCAGGCGCGCGTATTCGTCGGGCGCGAGGTCGTCGAGGAGGATGAAGGGCAGCAGGAGCGTCTGCGCGAAATGCCGGTCGAGGTCGCGGCTGCGGACCTTTTCCTGGCGGGCGAGGATGCCGTTGACCTGGTCGAGGTAGCGCTGGGCCACGGCGGTGCGGGCGATGCGTTCGAGCTGGTCGGCCGTGGGGCGGTCCTCCTTGGGCAGGGCGCGGAAGTTGCGGAGCACTTTGCCGAACTCGCCGCGCAGCTCGCCGCGGAGCTCGGCGAGGTTGAGCACGACGGAGAAGCGCGCGCGGTTGCCGACGAGGACCTTGCCGTCGCGGTCGTAGATGTTGCCGCGCGGGCCGGGGACGATGACGCGGCGCTGGTTTTGGATGCGCTCGCGCTCGCTGTAGAGGCCGCTTCTGAAGAGCTGCCGGTAGGCCATGCCGCCGGTGAGCGTCAGCACGATGGCCGCGATGATCCCGTAGAAGACGAGCATGCGCGGGTTCTGCGCGGAGTGGGTTTCGATGGGGGCGTGCGGCACGGGGGGGAACGGAAGTCGGTTCCGCGGGAAAATCAAAGCTCCACCCGGCGGCCGGTTTCGGGGTTGAGGCGGGCGAGTTCGAGCAGGCGGGCGTTGACGGCCATGAACCAGGGGGCGACGACGGCGACGACGAGTTGGGAAAAGATCAGGTCGGCGAAGAGGCGCATCCAGCCGTCCGCCGGGCGGGGATTGGCGCCGACGAGCAGGACGGAGAGCGCGAGGAAAAGAAAGAGGTTGGCCAGCAGGGCGACGACGGTGGCGAAGATCGGCTCCTCGCGCGGGAAGCGCCGGCGGCCGTAGAGCAGCGTGGCGTGGACGAGGCCGAGGAGCACGACGTGCGTGCCGAAGGGCACCGGCGCCGTCGCGTCGAAGGACAGGCCGGTGAGGAGCGTGGCGGCGAAACCGTGGCGTTCGTCGAGGCGCAGCGCGGCGAAGCCGGCGAGCAGGCCGCCGAGGTAGAGGTGGACGGCGAAGGGCGCGAGGCAGTGGTTGGCGAGGCCGACGAGCCAGAGCAGCAGCAGGTTGGCCAGCCAGACCAGCAGCCAGCGGATGTCGCGCCGTTTCATTGCTCAGAACTCCTCGGGGTGCAGCGGCACGAGGACGGTGACCTCGGTCAGCCCGCCCAGCCGGTCGTCGAGGCGGACTTCGCCGGATTTGAAGAGCCCGTCGGTGGACGGCTCGAGGCGCACGATGTCGCCGATGGTCAGGCCGGGCGGGAAGACGCCGCCGAGCCCGGAGGTGACGAGGCGCTTCGGCTGGTTGGGCGCGGCGAAGATGTCGACCGGCACGAATTCGATGATGCCGCGCGGGGATTTGAACGACTCGTTGATGCCGCCCTGGTAGGAGATCGGGCGGTTGTCGCCCTCGGCCGTCGCGGCGACGCGGAAGGTGGGGCTGGAGATGAGGTCGATCACGGCGGTGTAGGCGTGGACCTCGACGACCCGGCCGACGACGCCGCCGACGAAGACGACGGGCGCGCCGACGGGGATGCCGTGGTTGGCGCCCTTGCGGATGATCAGGCGCTGCCACCAGCCCGAGAAATCGCGCCGGGCCACGCGGGCCGGCTCGAAGCGGTAGGTGGGCAGCGGCGGGAGCTTGAGCAGGTTCTCGAGGCGGAGGATCTCGGCGCGCAGCTGCTCGTTCTCCTGCAGGCGCAGCTCGTAGGCGGCGTTCAGGCGGGCGAGATCGCGGCCGGCCTCGATGATCTCGTTCTTCGGGCGCGTGCGCAGCGCCCAGAATTCCTGCAGGTCCTGCACGTAGGACTGGGCGGCGGCGAAGGGGGCCTGCAGCTCGAAGAAGGTGACCCGCGTGAACGACTTCACCACCAGCGGCACGAAAGCCCAGACGAGCAGCACGACGCCGAGCGTGAGGAACGGACGGGCCTGGTCGAAGCGGGTGGGCAGCACGGTGGTTCGGGGATCAGGCGCGCGAGCGGCGATTCACCTCCGCGGCATGGCAGCGGAGGTAGTCGAGGTAGAGTGCCTCACGCCGCTGCCAGAAGCCCGCGGAAACCAAGAATACACCTAAGCCGAACACTGCAGCAATGGCCAGCGTAAGCCCCCACTCGAGGCGTCCGCTGCCCCGCCAGAGGTGCAGCAGGATGATCCCTGCGACGAGAACGAAGGCGCCGAGGATGGCGTTAGCAAGTTGATAGCCGATTTTTCCGAGAGAGCGGCGGGCTTCCCAGGCTTTCGCTTGTTTCGCGTTCATCGCGAACCTCAGAAGTCCGACGCGATGCGGTAGAGCTCGTCGATGTTGTTCAGGAAGACGCCGGTGCCGTTGGCCACGGCGGAGAGCGGGTCGTCC
>PNKG01000044.1 GCA_013822585.1 Opitutus sp.
ACTCAAGCGCGAGAACGGCCAGCGCTACCGGGACATGCTTCTCTCCCGCGGCGGCAGCCTCGACGCGATGCAGATGTATCGCGACTTCGCCGGCCGCGGACCGGACGTGAAACACCTGATCAAGCGCCGCGGTCTCGAGGCCCCGGCCGCCAAGGGCGACTGACACCAACGTCTCTTTGCTTCCAGCGTAATCGGACTGGAAGGTGGCCGCCGTGTCCGCATCGGCGGCCACACATCGGCAAACCCAACCGGCAACCGGCGTCGCCTACTGAGGCTCGCGCAGCAGATTGACGCGGTTGGAGTCCCGGGGTGCCTGCGTCCCGCAGGCAGTCCTCGGCGTCCCGTCGAGCTTTCCGGAGGAACCGGCGAGACACCGGCTCCAGCACGCGGGACGCGTGCGCTCCCCGGATGCGGAGCGCGACACCGGTCAGCCTGATAGGCGAGCCTCAATAGGATGCCGACGCCCACCCTGCTCCGTTTCCGGATAGCCACTGGGGCCGCACCGTGAGGTTTTTCGCGGATCACGTCCCGGAACGCGGAACTGGTGGGCCGGGCGCCAGCGAGAGCGAAACCAACGGAGCGAGTGCACCCGCCCACAACACGCCAACGGAGCCCCGCCTGGGGCGGCAGGCTGCACGGCGGTGCGCCTCATGCAAAAAAAGAACCCGCCCGGGGACGGGCGGGCTCTCGCGCGTGGAGGGAAGCGTTACTTGCCCTGGCTCTTCGGCACGCCGACCGCGACGGTGCGCGTGCTGGCGTTGCCGGCGGCATCGCGGGCCTCGACGGTGATCGTGTAGACGCGGCCGTTGCCCGTGCCCGAGCGCTCGGCGCGCAGGTTGAGCGTCAGGTTGCCCGTCACCTGGATGTCGCCCGGGGTGTCGCCGTCGCCGAGACCGTTGTCCGGCTCGTTGCTCGTCACATTGACGATCTTCAGTGACGTGACGCCGACGAGATCGGAGGCGGAGGCGCTGACGGTGACCGCGACCATCTTGTGGTTGGGCGGCCAGAGCGTCGGCGCGGTGGTGCTCAGGCTGGTGATGGTGGGCGCGGTGGTGTCCCGCACCGTGATCGTGAACGTGCCCGAGCTGGAGTTGCCGGCGGCGTCACGGGCCGTCACGGTGACGGTCGTGGGGCCGAGCGGGAAGATGCCGCCCGAGGCGTGGCTGTAGGTGAGCGCGGTGACGCCGACGGCATCGGTGGCGGTGGCCGCGAAGGTCGCGACCGCACCGGAGGCGCTGGTGGCCTCGAGGGTCTGGCTGGCGGGCACGGTGAGCGCGGGCGCGGTGGTGTCCTGCACCGCGATCGTGAACGTGCCCGAGCTGGAGTTGCCGGCGGCGTCACGGGCCGTCACGGTGACGGTCGTGGCGCCGAGCGGGAACTGCGAGCCCGAGGCCTGCGAGTAGGTGAGCGCGGTGACGCCGACGGCGTCGGTCGCGGTGGCGGCGGCGTAGGAGACGACGGCGCCGGCCGCGCTGGTGGCCTCGGCCGTGACATTGGACGACACGGTGAGGGCGGGGGCGGTGGTGTCGCGCACGAGGACGTCGAACTCGGCGGTGGCGGTGTTGCCGGCGGAGTCGCTGGCGGCGAGGCCGACCGCGGTCATGCCGAGCGGGAAGGTGCTGCCGGAGGCGGGAACGGCGACGACGGGAACGGGGCCGTCCTTTTCGTCGGTCGCGGTGGCGGAGAAGGTGACGACGGCGCCGGCCGCGCTGGTGGCCTCGGCCGTGATGTCCGCCGGGGCGCTGATGACCGGTGGCGTGGTGTCAGCCGGGGCGGGCAGGACGGTCACGACCACAGTATCCGAGTCGAAGGCGTTGGTCGCATCGGTGACTTTCAGCGTGATGGTGTGGGTTCCGACCGGAAGGCTCACGGTCGGATTTTGGCCGCTGGCCGTGCCGAAGGGTCCGGTCCACCTGAAGCTGAAGGGAGCGCTCGTCGAGCCCGAGACCGAGCCGGAGAGTTGGACGCTGGCGCCGCTGCTGGAGGTGGCGGTTACGGTTTGGTCGAGACCGGCGTTGGCGATCGGGACGTCGGCGGCCAACTGGGCCACGCCGATGGTGAAGCCGTTCCAATATTCGTTGGAGAGGCTCTGCCAAGTCACCGTCGAGAAGGATCCGCGGAATTGGAGCGTGCCGTGCGGCTCGCCTCCGCCGAGCAGTTGGTATTGAGTGGCACTGCCGACGGTCACCGTGTTCTTGTAGGAGGTGCCGGGGCCCCAGTAACCCTGGTCGCGCGTTGTGCCGTCGCCGAAGCTGAGGATGTCGAAGTCCTGATTAAAGCCATAGCCGTTGCCGTTGAGGCTCACGTAGGCGAAGACCGGGCTCGCAACCGAGATCGGCGCGCCGGTGGCAGCGTCGAAGAACTCGAGGAGGTTGGTGCCGGCGGATTTCAGGGCGATGATGTCGCCCAAGTCGCTCGCGCCGCCGCCGCCGTCCGGGATGTTGGGAACCTTGGTGCTGGTGTAGGGGGAGCGGGCCGGATTGCGGCCCAAGCTGCCGCCGGAACCCTGGCGGAAATAATCGGTGCCGTTCGACGTCTGGAAGAAGGCGATGCCACCCGAGGGCGAGGTGTATTTCACGATGACGGTCGTGGAGCCGCCGCTGGAGCGGGGCACGGTCATCTGGCCGACATACTTCGTGATGCCCCCCGCCGTCTCGCTGCCCGTCCAGTTGACCCAGTTGACCGGCGGCTGCACCGGGATGATATCGAGCGGTTGGCTCGACTTCATGCTCAGGTCGATGCGGAAGTTGAAGCCGTTGAGGCCGCCGTGGTCACCGATGTTGAGCGTGATGGTGTTTTCTCCGGGGTGAACGTTCTGGGAGAACACCGCATCAACGTTCACCTGATCGGCCGCGCCTTCGATCACGTTGTTCATGTAAGTGTTGTTGATGTAGCGCGTGGAGCCGCCGGCGGTGGCGCCGTTGATGGCGACCTGCGCAAAATTGTCCGCCTTCAACGAGAAGGTCATCTTGGGGTCGATGGCGTCGGCCGGGACGGTGAAGCGCACGCGATAGAGATACCAGAAGGTGCTGTTGGTGCCGTTCGCGCCCGCGCCCGGATCGGAGACATTGCTGGTCTTGTAGTTGATCCAACTGTTGGTGCCGGACACGAAGCCCCACGGATGCCAGCCCGTCAGGTAGGCCCGCTGCCACAGGCCGGTGGCGGGATTGTAGTATTCGACGTTGGCGGCGATGCCACCGGCGCTGCCGGAGCCGCCGAGGATGGTGAGGGTCTGCGTGGGCAGTGACGCGGGCACTTGCGCATGCAGTCGCGTGGTCACGGCCAGCGCGGCCAGTGCGAGGGCAGCCGTCAGGGCGCGCGAGAGCGAGGCCAAGCGCAGGCCCTGTATGGGCGAGGGAACGTGGATTGTCGTTTTCATAGTGAGTGGGTGACCTGGAGCAGATGACTGACGAAAAGGGAGGGGGCGTGCTGGGGGGGCTTCGGGGGCGTTGGCCACCCGCGATGTGCCGCGGGCACTCTGGGGGAAGCGCTCATGGCCATGGCGGGTGACGCCCCCTTCCAATACCGCCAGAAACCGCCCCACAAACCGCCAGTGACAAGCGACGGTGGCTTTGTGACAAACGCGGCAATTTACCTGCCGTCTCCCCTTTACAGCCGGCGTGCGACGGCAAACATGATGAAAACCGGCCAATGCACGCTGTTTGCCGCGCCTGCCATCCCTGATCCCCTCGGCGCGCGCCCCGCCCATCCTTCCCCGCCCGCCCCATCATGCGCCCGCCCTCCTCCTCCACTGCTGATCCCGTCCTCCAGTTGATTGACAAGAAGCCCCTCTGGAAGGTCTCGCCAGCCAATGGCAGCTACTACATCAACTCCGTCGCCGTTTCCGCCGACGGCAGCCGCGTCGTGGCCGGCACGTTTTATCACGTCTACGGCGCCGGCGAATCGCGCCGCTCGCCGCCGGGGGCGACTCCCCCGCCGGTCGCCACTCCCTCCTCGTCCGACAACGGCACGTTCGGCACCTACGGCTACGACCAGACGGGCCGCCTGCTGTGGAAGGACGAATTCCAAGGCTGGCAGGGCGTGTATTGGGTGGCGGTCTCGGCCGACGGCTCGCGTGCGGCCGCCGGCGGATTGATGGCGGAAACCGGACCGCAGGGCTTCGTGCGCGCCTACGACGCCGCCAACCGGGGCCGGATGCTGCTCTCCCACCCCACGAAAAAACGCGTCAATCAGGTCTCGCTCTCGGCCGACGGCGCCTGGCTCGTTTCGGCGGCGGAAACCCTGCTCCTGTTTCGCGCCGGCCTGCCATATTACCAGCAGACGGCGGAATTCACCTCGCCCGGCAACGAAAGCATCGTGAGCGCCTCCATCTCGCAGGACGGCGGCACGGTGGCCTATGCGGACTACGCCGGGTGGATCGGCGTCCTGGCCAACGACAACGGCGCGCTCACGCCGCGCGCCAGGTGGAAGGTGCCCGGTGCGGGCAAGTCCGATTTCTGCCACATGATCAGCCTCGCCCCGGACGGGAGAACTTTCGTCGCCGGCGGGTCGGGCGGACAGTTCTTCTTTTTCGACGTCGCGAAGTTCATCGCCACCGGCGGGCCGACCGTCACCTACGGCACCGGCGTGAAGGAAGCGGTGTATGGGGTCGCGGGATCAGCCGACGGCAGCCTCTTCGCCGGCGTCGTGAACGACGGCGAAGCGGGCAAGGCCTACGTGGCCCGTATCGTCGACGGCGAGGCTCCCGCCGTGCCGGCGCTCTCCCTCAAGCGCAACCCGAACTGCGCCGCCATCAACGTCTCGGGCGGCATGATCCGGGTGGTGTTTGCGGACGGACACCCGGATGGCACGCCGGGGCACTTCTACCTCTACAGCTGCCCCACCGGCGCCGGGCAGCCGCTCCTGCGCCTGCGCTGGATTTATCCGACCGGCAACATGAGCTGGCCGATCGCGTTTTCCGCCAGCGGCAACGCGGTGGTCGGCGGCAGCGACGACTCCCACCTCTATTACTTCACGCCCTGAACCAGGGACGTGCCGCGCCCCGATGCACCGTCACGGCCTCGCCAAAACACAGCGGCTCTGCCTGGCGTATGTGCTGGCGCACACGCTGGTGCATTTTTCGGCGCGGTGGTTCGAGGTGCTGCCGGCCATCACGACTTCGATCTGGTATCCGCCGGCCGGACTCGCGCTGTCGCTGCTCGTGTTGCTCGGCCCCCGGTTCTGGCCCGTGGTGCTTCTCGCCAACTTCGCCACCGCGTGGTTCGGGTCCCCGACGCGCCCGCTCTGGTCGGCGCTCCTCTTCCCCGGGCTGCTGACCGCCAGCTACGCCACGGCGGCCTGGCTGGTGCGGCGCTGGTGCGGCCCGCGGATGCTCCCCGGCAACTCCCGCGAAACCCTGGTCTTTTACGGCACGATCGTCGGCGCCCCGCTGGCGGCGGCGCTCGCGGGCGTGGCCGTGGCCACCGCGCTGCGCCCGGGCGACGTGCCCCTCACGTTCTCCGAGTTCCTGCGTTCGACGCGCGCCTGGTGGATCGGCGACGCGAGCGGCCTGCTCACCGTGGTGCCGGCGGCGATGGTGTTCGTCGGACCGTGGCTCGAGGACCGGCCCGTGGCGCCCCGCGCCCGCCCCTGGCGGCCGTGGCTCGCCCTTCTGCAGGCCGGAGTCCTCCTCGGCACGCTCGGGCTCGTCATGCTCGTGCCCGCGCTGCATCCGCACCGGGCGTTCTATCTCTGCTTCCTCCCGCTCGTCTGGGTGTGCGTCGACCACGGCTTGCCGGGCGCCGCGCTGGCCACGCTCCTGGTGATGATTGTCGGCCTCGTGGGCATGCGCCTGGCCGGCACCACCGCCGGGTATTCGTATGTCTTCCTCATGTTCGAGGTCGCGGTGGCGGGCGTCGGCCTCGGGCTCGGCACGATGGTCTCGCGACGCGACGTGGCGGAGGCCCGGCTGGCCGCCAGCAACGCCGAGCTGGCCCGCCGGCACCGGCTGGAGTCCGACGAGAAGCTCGCCGCCCAGCTGGCCGAGGAAAAAGCCCGCCTCGAGGTGCTGCGCTACCAGCTCAACCCGCACTTCCTCTACAATTCGCTCAACTCCATCTACGGGCTGCTGTTCGAGAACGCGCGCGACGCCGCCGAGATGGTGCTGCGGTTGTCCGAATTCTGCCGCGCCACACTCACCGGCACGAAGGACGAGTTCCCGACCCTCGGCGCCGAAATCGACGTCCTGCGCAACTATCTCGACGTGGAAAAGGTGCGCTGGGGCGAACAGCTGCGGATCGCCCTCGAGGTGGCGCCCGAGGTCGCCTCCGTGCGGCTGCCGCCTTTCCTGCTGCTGCCGCTGGTCGAGAACGCCATTAAATACGGCAGCCGCACCTCCCCCGGCGTGCTCCAGCTCCTCGTGCGGGCGCAGGCCGACGCCGGCCGCGTGCGCATCGAAGTCGCCAACACCGGCCGATGGGTCGAGCCGGGGCAGGCGCAGCCCGACTCGACCGGCATCGGCCTGGAGAACCTGCGCCAACGGCTGCGGCGCCACTACCCCGACGCGCACACCTTCGCCATCGAGGTGCTGGAGGGCTGGGTCGCGGCCCGGGTGGAGCTGCCCGCGACCGGCCCCACCGTCGCCGTGGCCGCGCGCTCCCCCGCGGAGGCCCCGCTGCCATGAGGGCGCTGATCATCGACGACGAGGCTCCCGCGCGCTCCGCGCTGCGCGCGCTGCTGCGCGAGCACCCGTCGGTCGTCCTCGCGGGCGAGGCGGACACGCTGGACTCCGCGGTGCGGCGGCTGGCCGCGGCGGATTACGACCTGGTGTTTCTCGACGTGCAGTTGCGCGGCGGCACCGGCTTCGACCTCGTGCCCCACGTGCGGCCGGAGGCGCGCATCGTCTTTGTCACCGCCTTCGACCACTTCGCCGCGCGCGCGTTCGAAGTGAACGCGCTCGACTACCTGGTCAAGCCCGTCCGGCCCCAGCGGCTCGCCGCCGCGCTCCGCCGCGTGGTCGCGCCTCCCGCCGAGACCCCCGCCTCCGCCCCCGCCGCCACGCTCGCGCCGGACGACCTCGTCTACCTCAAGACCGGCAACGGCGCCTCGCGCTTCGTCCGCCTCGCCGACATCGCCGCCATCGAGTCCGACGAAAACTACTCGATCGCGCATCTCGATGGCGGCACGCGGCTCTTCGTGCGGCGCACCATGAAGGCCTGGGAAGACTCGCTGCCCCCCGCCCAGTTTGTGCGCGTGCACCGCAGCACCATCGTCAACCTCGCCCGCTACCGCGGGGCCGATCGCGTGAGCTCCGAGACCACGCTGTTGCGCCTCGCCGGCCTGCCCGAGCCGGTGCGCGCGAGCTTCCGCTACCTGCCGGAGCTGCGCGAGCGCCTCGCCGCGCTCGGCCGGCAATTGTGAGCCCGGGCGCGCGCCCGGCGCTCAGCCCGCGCCGCCGGCTTTCATGTAGAATCCCGCGTGGATCTCGCGGAGCTTCGTCTTGTAGATCTTGCCCGTGGCGGTGAGCGGGATCGCGTCGGCGAAGACCACGGCGTCGGGCAGCCACCACTTGGCCACCTTCGCGCGCAGGAAGTCGAGCATCTGCTCCGCCGTGACGTCGTGCCCGGGCCGTTTCACCACGACGAGCAGCGGCCGCTCCTCCCAGCGCGGGTGCGGCAGGCCGACCACCGCGGCCAGCGCCACGGCCGGATGACCGAGCGCAACGTTCTCGAGCTCGACCGAGCTGATCCACTCGCCGCCGGATTTGATGATGTCCTTCGTGCGGTCCACGATCCGCATGTAGCCGTCTTCGTCGAGGGTGGCCACGTCGCCGGTGTTGAACCAGCCGTCCGCGAGCTGCGGCTCGCCGGGCATGCGGAAATAGCCGCCGCAGACCCAGTGGCCGCGCGCCTGGAGCTGGCCGAACGCGCGCCCGTCGCGCGGCAGCTCGCGGCCCTCCTCGTCCACGATGCGCAGCTCGATGCCGGGCAGGATGCGGCCTTGCGTGCAGTGCACGGCGTCGCGCCGCTCGGCGGGCCAGCCCGCGTGTTTGGCCTTGAAGGTGTTGATCGTGCCGGCGGGGCTGGTCTCGGTCATGCCCCAGCCGTGGCGCACCTCGATGCCCTGCTCGCCCTCCAGCGCGTGGATGAGCGCGGCCGACGCGGCGGAGCCGCCGATGATCGTGCGGTGCGGGAGCGGCAGGCGGAGGTTCTTCTCGCGGAGGTGCGCGAGGGTGTTGAGCCAGATGGTGGGCACGCCGGCGGTGATGGTCACCTTCTCGGCGCAGTAGAGTTCGCAGAGGCTGGCCCCGTCGAGCCCGGGGCCGGGCAGCACGAGCTTGGCGCCGGCCTGCGGCGCGGCGTAGGGGATGCCCCAGGCGTTGACGTGGAACATCGGCACGACGGGCAGCACGGTGTCGCGCGCGGAGAGGCCCATCACATCGGGCAGGTTGATGGCGTAGGCGTGGAGGAGCGTGGCGCGGTGCGAGTAGAGCACGCCCTTCGGGTTGCCGGTCGTGCCGGAGGTGTAGCAGAGCGCGGCGGCGGTGAGCTCGTCGAACTCCGGCCATTCGTAGCCGTCGCCCTCGGCGGCCAGGAGGTCCTCGGAGCACAGCAGCGGCAGCGCGCTGGCGGGCAGGTGCGCCCGGTCGGTCATCGCCACCCAATGACGCACGCTCGGGCACTTCGGCGCGACGGCCTCGACGAGCTTGAGGAAGGTGAGGTCGAAGCACACTACGGCGTCTTCCGCGTGCCCGATGATGTAGGCGACCTGCTCGGGGAAGAGGCGCGGGTTCACCGTGTGGCAGATCGCGCCCATGCCCGAGGTGGCGAAATAAATCTCGAAGTGCCGGTGGTTGTTCCAAGCGAGCGTGCCCACGCGGTCTCCGGCCTGCACGCCGAGCCGCTGCCAGACGCGCGCGAGCTGCCGCGCGCGGCGGTGCGAATCGCGATACGTGTAGCGGTGGAGGCCGCCCTCGGTCAGCCGTGTGACGATCTCGGTGTCGCCGTGGCAGGCGTCGGCATGGCGGATGAGCGAAGAGACGAGCAGCGGCCGTTGCATCATGAGTCCGTGCATGGGGGAAGCGGGGTTGCGCCGGGGGCGGTGGGGAAAACGACGGATGCCCGATAGCAAACCCTCTCGGCCGCGGCAATCCGATACCGGCGCGCGGGCCGCTTCGGGATTGGCGCGCCGCGGGGCGCTGCTAAACCGGCCGGATGCAAATCGACACCGCCGACCTCCTCGAACGCTTCCTGCGTTACGTCCGGATCGACACCCGCGCCCATCCCGACTCGCCGACCTGTCCCAGTTCGCCCGGCCAATGGGACCTCATCCGCCTGCTCGCCCGCGAGCTGCAGGAAATCGGCGCCGCCGAGGTCGGGACGAGCGAGTTCGGCTACGTCACCGCCACGCTGCCCGCCACGCCCGGCTGCGAAACCGCTCCCGTCATCGCCTGGTGCGCGCACGTCGACACCGCGCCCAATCTCCCCGGCGGCGCGAAACCGATCGTCCATCGCGCCTATGACGGCCGGCCCATCGTCCTGCCGGACGATCCGACGCAGCGGCTCACGGTCGAGACGATCCCGTTCCTGCGCGAGGCGATCGGCCAGGACGTGATCACCGCCAGCGGCACGACGCTGCTCGGCGCGGACGACAAGGCCGGCATCGCCATCGTCCTGCAGGCCGCGCGGCATCTGCTGCGCCACCCGGAAATCCCGCACGGCAAAATCCGGGTCTGCTTCAATCCCGACGAGGAGATCGCCCGCGGCGTCGACAAACTCGACCTCACGCAGCTCGGCGCGCAGGCCGCCTACACGCTCGACGGCGCCGAGCGCGGCGAGATCTGCCACGAGACCTTCAGCGCCGATGCCGCCAGGCTCACGATCGCCGGCGTCGCCTCGCACCCCGGCTGGGCGAAGGATGTCATGGTCAACGCGCTCCGGCTCGCCGGCCGCTACCTCGCCGCGCTGCCCATGGCGCAATCGCCCGAGCGCACGAGCGGACGCGAAGGATTCATCCACCCGATCTCGTGCACCGGCTCGGCCGAGGAGGCGACGGTGTCGTTCATCCTTCGCGATTTCGAAGTCGAGGGCCTCGCCGCCAAGCGTGCGTTGATGGAGCAGATCGCCGCGGAGCTCCGCGCCGCGGAGCCGAAGGCGCGCGTCGAACTGAAATTCACCGAGCAATACCGCAACATGCGCTACTGGCTCGAGCAGGACATGCGGCCGGTCGAGTTCGCGCGCGCGGCCGCGCGGCGCGCGGGCGTGGAGCCGTTCGCGCAGCCGATCCGCGGCGGCACCGACGGCTCGCGCCTCACCCAGCGCGGCCTTCCCACGCCCAACATCTTCACCGGCATGCACGAGGTCCACAGCCAGCGCGAATGGGTGACGCGGCAGGACATGGGGAAGGCCACGGAGACCCTGGTCCATCTGGCGCAACTCTGGGCGGGCCGCTGAACGGGCCGCGTGCGGCTGCGCGGCGATTCCGTCCGCCCCGTCATACCAGTCGCGCTTCGTCCCGAGTTTCATCCCCGATTCCGCGATTGATGGAATCGTAGGGGCGGCTTTGCGCCGCGATCCGGCCTACGATTGCGGCGCAAGGCCGCTCCCACATTTGGGCGGTCCTCTCCCATCGCAAAATCCAGGTAGAACCGCTCGGGCGGGCACTGAACGGCATCGCGCGGCGGATCAACTTTTCTGGCGTTCGGTGCTGTTCGCGGCCGGTGCAGTGTCTTCCGTAGTGCTCGGGCCCGCAATGAATGACGGCAGATTCAAGCCGACGCTTTTCGCCAGCTCGTTCAGCGGCAGCACGCCTTTGTAGAGGTCCTGCACGAACTGGCCTGGGCCGGCGCCGCCCTGTGCGCCACCGCCCATCACGACAACCTTCTCGAACTGCAGGCCCTTGATCGCACCGGCTTGGATCTCGGCGATGCGGACGATGTTTTCCGCGATGAGCAGCTGCGTGGCGCCGGACGTATCGTCCGCGACCTTAAGCAGCTTCTCGAAGCCCTGTGCCTTGGCGTCGAGCAAAGCGCGCGTGCCCTCCGCCTCAGCCGTAAGCTTGGCTTGGATGCCGCTCGCTTCAGCACCGAGCTTGACCTTGATACCCTGAGCCTCGCCCTCGGCGACGCGCTTGATGCCCTCGGCTTCGGCGTCCTTCTGGATGACGTAGGCGGCGGCCTGACCTTCCTGGAGGATCTTGGCCTGCGCGGCCTTGGCCTCGGCTTCGATGCGGATGCGTTCCTTCTCGACCTCCGCCTTGACGATCTGGTCGGCCTGCTGCTGGGCTTTCTCGCGGGCGGCGCGGGCGAGTTCGGCCTCCTGCTGGGCCTTGTAGGATTCCTGGAGGGCGCGGGCCTCGGCGACTTTCTGTGCGGCCTCCGTGCGGCGCTTGGCCTCGGCCTGTTCGGTGGCCAGATCGGCATTCGACTTGGCGATGACCACCTGAGCGGTGTTCTCGCCCTTGCGCGCCTCCGCCTGGGCGGTCGCGACGCGGATCGCCTGCTCGCGCTCGGCCTCGGCCTTGCCGATGGCGCCGCGCTGGTTTTCCTGCGCGACTTTGATTTGCGCGTCGTTGATGGCCTTCGCGGCAGCCTCCTTGCCGAGGGCGTCGATGTAGCCGGAGTGGTCCTTGATGTCGCGAATGTTGCCGTTGATCATGCGCAGGCCGACCTTGTGCAGCTCGACCTCGACGCCCTTGGTGATGAGCGCGATGAGCTTCTCGCGGTCGGTGTTGATTTCTTCGATGGACATCGAGGCGAACACGACGCGCATCTGGCCCATGATGATTTCGGAGGCGAGTTGCTGCACCTCGTCGAGCGTGCGGCCGAGCAGGCGCGTGGCGGCGTTCTGCATGACCTCGGGATCGGTCGAAATGCCGATGGTGAAGGAGGCCGGCGCATCGATACGGATGTTCTGGCTGGAGAGGGCGCCCTTGAGGTCGATCTCCATGTTGATCGGCGTGAGGTCGAGATAGCCGTAGCTTTGGAAGAACGGCATCACGAACGTCGAGCCGCCGTGGTAGCATTTCGAAGACTGGCCGTTGGCGAGCTTGCCGTAGACAACCAGGATCCGATCCGGCGGGCACATCCGGTAGCGGGAGATCAGCGTGGCCGCGATGATGATGACGAATACGACCAGCAGGGAAAGGGCGATGATTTGGATCATGGGAATGGGATTGTTCGGGGTTGGGAAAAATTCAGAGCGGCTCGACCTGCACGGTGCTGCCGTCGACGATCGCGATGACTTTGATCTTTTCCCCGCTGGGGAGCGGCAGGCTGCGGTTGCTGAGGGCCGCGAGCGTTTCCTGCCGCCCCGCGAAATTCACCGTCACCTGGCCGCCCGGTTTGCGCCCTGGCGGCACCGTCACGTAGACGGTGCCGACCGCGCCGACCGCCTGTTCGATCCGCATCGTGCCGTCGCTGCGCATCGAATAGATGCCGCGATAGATCGCGAGGATGCCGGCCGTGATCGTTGCGCCGGTCACGAACGCCACCGCGGTCGCCGGCAACAGCGACAGCCCGCCGTCCATCGCGATGCCGCCCGCCCACCCGAAGCCGAGGAAGAATCCCACCAGCGGCTTCACCGAGAAAATCCCCCCCGTGTCGCCCGCGTGCGTGGCCCCGATGTCCGTCGCGTCGTGATGCTCCAGGCCGATGAACGCCAGCACGACGATCACCAGCGACGCCACCCCGGCTACGATGCCGATACCGTAAAACAACTGCCGCGCGCCGCTGAGAGTTTCCCACCACGCGCTGACGTGGTTGATCAGACCGAGAGAATGCATGACGATCCCCTGTGTAAGAGGTTAATGGCCCGTGGCGTTCATGCGTCCGGCTTTTGTCGCCGCTTGTCAACCCGTCTTCTGCCCGCACCGCCCCGTCCATTGACAGCGCCCCGCGCCGCTCCCTACCCTCGCCGCCTTATGGAGAGACCCGTCTACCTGCTCGAATTCGAGAAGCCGCTCCGCGAACTGGAAAAGCAGCTCGATGCCCTGCACCAACAGTCGCTCGAGAACAACATCGACATGTCGGCCGAGCTGAAGGCCATCGAGGCCAAGCTCGAGCAGGAGCGCCGGGACATCTACTCCAACCTCACCCCGTGGCAGCGTGTGCAGGTCGCCCGCCACCCGAAGCGCCCCTACGCGCTGGATTACGTCGCCCAGCTCTGCACCGACTTCCAGGAGCTGCACGGCGACCGCCAGTTCAAGGACGACCAGGCCCTCATCGGCGGCATGGCGTTCTTCGACGGCCGCGCCGTCATGATCATCGCCCAGCAGAAGGGCCGCGACACCAAGGAAAACATCCTCCGCAACTTCGGCATGCCCCAGCCCGAAGGCTACCGCAAGGCCCTCCGCCTGATGAAACTCGCCGAAAAATTCGGCCTGCCGGTGCTCACCTTCATCGACACCCCCGGAGCCTACCCGGGCGTCGAGTCCGAGGCGCGCCACGTCTCCGAAGCCATCGCCGTCAACCTCCGCGAGATGGCCATGCTCTCGGTGCCGTCCGTCGCCGTCATCGTCGGCGAGGGCGGCTCCGGCGGCGCGCTCGGCATCGGCGTCACCGACCGCGTGCTCATCTTCGAGAACAGCTACTACTCCGTCATCTCGCCCGAAGGCTGCGCCGCCATCCTCTGGAAGGACCGCGCCAACGCCCCGAAGGCCGCCGAGGCCCTCAAGCTCAACGCCGCCAACCTCAAGGACCTCGGCGTCGTCGACGAAGTCATCCCCGAGCCGCTCGGCGGCGCGCACAACGACCCCGAGGCCGCCGCCGCCGCGCTGAAGCACGCCTTCAAGCGCCACCTCCACGAATTGCTCGGGAAATCCGAGGATGAGCTCCTCGACGGCCGCTACGAACGCTACCGCGCCCTCGGCCAGTTCCGCGAAGCCGCGACAAAGTGAACCGCGCGCAACCCGCGCCGCAAAAATCAGGGTTTACATTCCCGCCCCCGGGGATTTGCTTCCGGGCCTTGGCTCGCCCGGATGGCGGAACTGGCAGACGCAACGGACTCAAAATCCGTCGCCCTCTAAAGGCGTGTGGGTTCGACCCCCTCTCCGGGCACCATGTTCTCTCGGCTTCCGAAAGAACGCTCCCGCCTAAGCCCAGGCGAAGGTGGGCCGTGTCCATCTCCGCCTTCCGTCCCCATGCCTGATTTCCGTGCCTACGCCCCGCAGGCGACCGCCGACGCCCGCGAGATCCGGCTCGATGCGGACGAAAGCCACCACCTCGTGGCGGTGAACCGCTGCTCCCGCGGCGATCCGCTCGTGGCCTTCGACGGCCGCGGCCGCGAATGGCAGTGCGAATGCACTGATGCCGCGAAAAGCGGCGCGGTTCTCACCGTGAAATCGACGCGCCAAGCCCCCGCCCTGCCCTGCGCCATCACCCTGGCACAAGCGCTGCCCAAAGGCTCCACCATGGACGAGATCGTGCGCCAGGCCACCGAACTGGGCGCGGCGCGCATCGTGCCCTTGCTGACCGGGCGCACGCAGGTGCACCTCGACGGCGACCGCGCAGACAGGAAGGTGCAGAAATGGCGCACGACCGCGATCGAAGCGGCCAAACAATGCGGCAATCCCTGGGTGCCGGAGATCGCACCGGTGCAAAAGCTCGACTGGTTGCTCACGACGGCGGCAAAGGACTACGATCTGAAGCTGATCGCCAGCCTGCACGCCGGCGCGAGGCCGTTGCGCGGCGTGGTGGCGCACTGGCGCACCCAGCACAACCGCGCCCCCCAGCGCGTGCTCTGGCTGGTCGGACCGGAGGGGGATTTCTCGCCGCCGGAAATGACCGCGTGCGTGATGGCCGGCGGCGTGCCGGTGACGCTCGGCCCGCTCGTGCTGCGCTGCGACACCGCGGCGGTGGCGGCGCTCAGTGTGCTGAACTACGAACTGAGCTCGTAGCGACGCGCTGGTCTCACTTGCGCGAGGCGAGATACTTGGAGACGTCGTCGCCGGACACGCGGCCGCCGGGGCCAGTCGCCTCGATGTCGGTGATCTTCGCGGGATCGAGGCCGGCTTCCTGCGCCATCTTGGTCGCGCGGGGCGTCCACACGAGCGCCTTGCCGGCAGCGGGAGCGGCGGCGGGGGCCGAGGCCGGAGCGGCGGCCTGGGCTGCGACTTCGGCGTCGTGCTTCGCAGTGGCGATCGCGAGGTGCTGGAGGCTCTGGTCGCCGGTCTCCATGCGGAAGAGCGTCCGGCCGGAGGACTTCACCTCGCCCTTGTTGCCGTGCACCTCGAGGATCTTGCCGTCGGCGGGGCACTCGAAGTCGAAGGCGGACTTGTCGCTCTCGAGTTCCGCCAGCTTCTGGCCCTTCTTCACCGCCGCGCCGGGGGCGACGACGATGTTGACGATGGTGAGCTCGCTGACCGTGGCGCCCATCGAGGGCATGGGAACATCGATGATGAACGTGGACATGGGGAGGATGGCTGCGGGGACGTTGCGCGGTCGGGCCGGGGCGGTCAATGCCGCGGGCGGAGCGAAACGGGCGCGGCGCGCGGGTATGAATTTTCCGGACCGGCAGGTCGGCGGGGCTAATGGCGTAGCGCAGGCGTCTCGCCTGCACGTTTTCCTTCCCGGTGTAACGGAAGCAGGCGGGACGCCTGCGCTACTTTGCGGCGCTACTTCGCGGCGCTACCGCGGGCGGCGCGCCAGATGGCGAGGCAGGAGCGGATCAGCGCAGGCAGTTCGGCCAGCGGGATCATGTTGGGGCCATCCGAAGTCGCATTGGCCGGGTCGGGGTGCGTCTCGATGAACAAGCCGTCCGCGCCGGCGGCGAGCGCGGCCCTGGCGAGCGGCGGGACGAATTCGCGGCGTCCGCCCGACTTGCCGCCGGCGGCGCCGGGCAGCTGCACGCTGTGCGTGGCGTCGAAGATGGCGGGATAGCCGAGCGCCTTCATCATCGCGAAGGAGCGCATGTCGACAACGAGGTTCTGGTAGCCGAAGGTGGTGCCGCGCTCCGTCTGCCAGATCTCGGCGGCTTGGCCGTCGCGGAGTTTGCCGACGACGAACTCCATTTCCTGCGGGGAGAGGAACTGGCCTTTCTTCACGTTGACCGTCCTGCCTGTTTGCGCGGCGGCGAGGAGCAGGTCGGTCTGGCGGCAGAGGAACGCCGGGATCTGCAGCACATCCACCACCTGCGCGACCGGGGCGGCCTGCTGGCGTTCATGGATGTCGGTCAGCACGGGGAAGCCGAACTCGCGCTTGATCAGGGCGAGGAGCTTCAGGCCTTCCTCCATGCCCGTGCCGCGATCGCTGGCGAGCGAGGTGCGGTTGGCTTTGTCGAACGAGCCCTTGAAGACGATGTTCAGCTCCGGGTGCGCGGCGGCGAGCTGCCTGAGAGTCGTGGCCACGGCGCGGCAGACCGTCTCGTTCTCAAGCGAGCACGGCCCGGCGATGAGGAGGAGTTTCTCCGGGTGGAAAATCATGGGGGACGGAGGACTAACCACGAATGAACACTAATGGGCACGAATGGACTGAAGGCGCACGTCGCGAACTGCTTTGTGTCCTTTCGTGTTCATTCGTGGTTCAACTCGCCTCACGCCTTCAGCCTTTCAGCCTTTTGCGGATGGCGGCGGCGATGAAGGCGGCGAAGAGCGGGTGCGCCCTGTTGGGTTTGGACTGGAATTCGGGATGGCACTGCACGCCGAGGAACCACGGATGGCCCTTCAGCTCGACGACCTCGACGAGGCCGCGCTTGGGATTCCAGCCGGAGATGACCATGCCCTTCTTTTCGAGGCGCTCGATGTAGTCGTTGTTCACCTCGTAGCGGTGGCGGTGGCGCTCGGTGACGGTGTCCTGGCCGTAGGCGCGGCGCGCGAGCGTGCCGGGCTTGAGC
>PNKG01000045.1 GCA_013822585.1 Opitutus sp.
TGGCGGCGCCGGTGTAGCCGAAGAGATTGAGCACGCTGATCTCGCGGCCGGCGGCGCCGTCTCCGCGAGGGCCGGCGGCACGGGCGGCCTTGATCCGGGCGGTGAACCAGTCCCAGTTCACGGCCTGCTCGGGGAAGAGCCCGGTGTGTTTGAAGCTCGTGGGATGGATGCGGAAGGTGAGCGTGCCGTAGCTGATCGTCCAGTGGTCGGGCAGCTTGGTGCGGAACTCCCACTTGCCGCCGCCGCTCTCGCTGCGGTGGTAGAAGCCGTCCCAGCCCTTCCATTCGCGGCCGCCGGTCTTGGGCCAGATGATCTGCGGGTCGGGCCGCACGAGCGTGTAGGGACCCCAGCGCTCCTGTTTCATGCCGTCGCCGCAGTCGAGCAGCTGGTAGTCCTGCCACTGGTCGGCGACGATGAGGCCGGGGCGTTCGATTTGCATGCGCGGCCAGAGGATTGCCCGCGAAACCCGCGGATGGACACGAAAAAATGACGGGGTGCGGACCCCCGCGCTCAGTCCATCGCCTGGAACCTGCGCGGGATTTCGATGCGGATGCGCGTGCCGGCGCCGACTTCGGAACGGATCCAGAAGCGCCCGCCGAACTGCTTCGTGACGAAGAAGGCCTTGGTCAGGCCGAATCCGCCGCCCATGGTGCGGAAGCTCGCCACGTTGCTGCCGCGCTTGCCGTAGTGCATCACGGTCTGCAGCTCCCCCGTCGGGATGCCGCAGCCGCTGTCCTGCACGGTGAACTTGAGCTTCTCCGCCGTCTCGTAGAGCCCGGCGTTGATCGTGCCGCCGGGGGCGGTGTATTTGCGCGCGTTGGCCATCAGGTCGCGCATCACGTCCTTGAAAAGCAGCGGGAGCGACACGGTGCGCTGGTTGTCGCTCTCGATGACGAAGTCGATGTAGTAGTCGGCGTGCTCCTGCCGGGCGAGGTTGTAGATGATGCGGTAGCGGCCGTGGCTGTTCTTCTCGATCGCGGCGAAGATCTGCCGGAAATCCGTGCGCAGCTCTTCGATCGGCACGTCCACCCATTCGCCGGGGGCGCGGGCGCGCGCCAGGATTTCCCGCGCGCGCACGCCGAGCACCTGGAAGACGGAGCGGATGTTCCCGACCGACTCCGCGACCTCCGGCGCACCGGCCTTGTCCGCGTGCGCCCGCAGGGCGGCCTCCACATTGGCGAGGACGGCCGCCTCGTGTTCGCCCAGGGTGGCGGCATGCCGCAGGGCGGCGGCGGGGTCGGCGAGGTCGCGGCGGATTCCCTCGCCGCGGGCGAGCGCCGGCCGCAGGACCTCTTCGTCACCCAAGGCCACGCCGAGCAGATACAGCTCGCCGTGCAGGACGTTCAGCACGTTGAGGACGGAATGCATGTCCAGGAGCGAAACCTGGTCGGGCGAGAGCGGGGGGATGGCCGTGATTTCGATTTCCGCGGCGGGCATGCTCTTGCTTGTAGGTCCTCGGTCGTCCCGGCACGAGCAAAACCCTGCTTCAATAATCGGCGTCGGTCTTCGCGTCGGTGCCGCATTCGAGCTCATCCATGGTCCGCAGGAATTCCCGCTCGAGGTCGACACCGTAGAGCTTCGCCAGCACGAGCACGCTCCAGAGGCAGTCGCTCAGCTCGTGCGCGAGCTGCGCGTCGACGTCGCCCGCCACGCGGCGCGCCCCGGCCTTGGCCATGACGAGCTTCATCAGGTCGCCCACGTCGACCACGAAGCCCTGCGCGATCTCCTCGCGGGTCCAGGTGCGCCCGGTGCGGCGCTGCTCGTAGCGGGCGAAACACTCGCGGATCTGCATCGCGCGCGCGGAAAGTTGGGCGAGTTCCATGCGCGCACTTCACGCCTGGGTCGCGCGCGGGGCAATCGCAGACCTGCGCCACCTAGCCGATGGTCCACGAAGGGCGCCCAGCCGGAATCATGCGGTCGGAAAACCACAGATGCACACAGACCAACACAGATGTCCGGCGAAGGTCACCGGGGGGAACAGAGCCGAAGTCAACAGAAGGATTCAGAAGTCGCCCCACAGGTTCTTCTCTATCTGTGCCAATCTGTGTTCATCTGTGGTTTAACTGAACGATTCCGGCTCAGGTGCCGTAGAGCCGGTCGCCGAAATCGCCGAGGCCGGGCAGGATGTATTTGCGGTCGTTGAGCGTGCGATCGACGACGCCGGCGTGGATCGGCACCTCGGGGTGCGCCTGCTGCACGGTGTCGACGCCCTCGGGCGCGGCCACGATGCAGATGAAGCCGACCTCGGTCGCGCCCTGCGCTTTCACGAGCGTGAGGGCCTGCGCGGCGCTGCCGCCGGTGGCGAGCATCGGGTCGACCACGAGCACGCGCGCGCCGGCGAGAGGCGGGAGCTTGCAATAGTAGCTGCGGGCGATCGCGGTCTGGTGGTCGCGCTCGAGGCCGACGTAGCCGACGGAGACGTCGGGAAAGACGTCAGGGAACGGCTGCAACATGCCGAGGCCGGCACGGAGGATCGGCACGACGACCAGCGGCTTGGCGAGCACGCGGCCCTTCATCTTCTCGAGCGGCGTCTCGATTTCCTTCTCGACCGTGGCCAGGTCGCGCGTGGCCTCGAGGGCGAGGAGCAGCGAGATCTGGTAGCTGAGGGTGCGGAAGAGGACGGGCTTGGTCGTCTTGTCGCGCAGGTGCGTCAGGACGTGTTGCGCGAGCGGATGCTGGAGGACGTGCAGGGGCATGGGGTTTTCGGATTTCGATTTTGGATTCTCGATTGGAGCGGGCGCGAAGTGTTGGTGGGGCGGCGGTGCGCGAGGCTTTTCCGCCGGTCGGAGACCGGCGCTGCTACTGCGGGGTGAGGGTCAGCGTGTGCGCGGCCGGGCCGGGGAGGAGCGGGGTGGGGCGGCCCTGGGCCCAGTCGTCGTGGCCGGCGCGGTAGAACGGCGAGAGCGGGTGGCCGCTTTGGCCGCCGGGCATTTGGAAAATGCCCTCGTCCTCGCGGCCGGGCGCGACGACGAGGCGCTGCGACGCGCCGAAGGTGGCGGACTGCACGCGCGGGAGATTGCTGTCGCCGGGCAGCGGTTCGGCCGGCATGTCGAGCCAGCGACCGAGCCAGGCCGGCAGGAAACGGCTGAACGGATGTTGCATGCGCAACGTGTTGCGCGCGCCCCAGGTGAACTGCGCGAGCGTGCGGCCGTCCTTGTCGGCGTCGGCGATCACGTCGTCGGCCGCGGCGAGGAGCAGCGATTCCCACGATGGGTGGTCGGGGTTGAGGAGGCGGGTGGGCTTCTCGGTGATGAGTCGCCAGACGGCGTCCTCGACCATCGGGCCCCAGCGGAAGCGCTCGTAGCTCTGCTGCGGCTTGACGAGGAAGGGCGCGAGCGCCCGCTCGGTGACCTTGGCCTTGAAACCGCGGATCAGCCGGTAGCCGGCGGAGTCGGTCGCCGCGCGGCCCTGCCACCCGCGCGCCAGCTCGTGCATCTCCCCGCGGGCTTTTTTCTGCGCCACGGCCTTGTCATCCAGCGTTTCGAGCAGGAGCTTGCGCCAGCGCCCGAGATAGGGCGCGCGGTCGTCGAGTTGCACGGTCAGCAGGTCCGCGGGTTCGGCCTTCTTCTTTGCCACGAGTTCGAGCAGGTCGTCGCGGATGGCTTTGGCGCGATGCCCGTTGTCGTAGCCGGCGTCGCCGAGCTTGGCATAGGCCTCGCCACCGACGACGCGGTTGTTCGCCGTCCAGAGCACTCCCTCCTTGGCCGCGGCTTCGGCGGGCAGGCCGAGGGGCGCGCTCGTGACGACGGGTGTCTCTTCCGATTTCAGCCAGCCGTCCCACTTGCGGTCGCCGTAGCCCCAGGAGACCGGCAGGCGGCCGTCGTAGCCGACGCGCTTCGGGATGCGTCCGGTGAGCGTCCAGGCGATGCGCCCGGTGCGGTCGGCGAGCAGGATGTTCTGGTTGGGCATGCCGATCTGGTGGGCGAGGGCGATGCCGTCGGCCACGGAGCCGGCGGTCTCGAGTTCGGCCAGGTTGAGGTTCATCGCCTCGCGCGAATGCGCGCTCCAGCGCAGGGCGTAGGCGCGGCCTTCCTCGGCGGCACCGATGAGCGGGCCCCATTCGGTCCAGCGCACGGTGAGCTGGGCGTCGGCCTGCCCCTTCACCTTGATCGTCTCGGTGCGGTCCTCGATGTCGCGCCAGCCGGCGGGCGAGCGGTATTGGAGATCGGCGTAGGTGTCGACGATCACGACATCGGTGGTGTCGATGTAGGAGTTGGTGAACCCCCACGCGACAGAGCCGTTGCTGCCGGCGGCCATCGTGGGCGTGCCGGGTAGGGTGACGCCAACCACGCGGTGCGGCCGGCCGGCCGGGTCGCGCCAGTTGAACTCCGCGCGATACCAGACGTGCGGGACATTGAGCCCGAGGTGCATGTCGTTCGCGAGGAGCGCCACGCCGCTGGCGGTGTGGGTGCCGGCCACGGCAAAGCTGTTGCTGCCGGGCCGCAGCGAGGGGTCGAGGTCGGCGGGCGCGAGCGCGGCGGTGGGCGTTTCCTCGGGCGCCTTGAGCCGCAGTGCGGGCAGCTCGGGCGCGGGGAAGGCCGTGCCGTCGATCGCCGCATCGGCCGAGTTGCCCCGCGGCGCGAAGAAGGCCGCGCCGCCCGCGCCATAGGCGCCGGCCAGCGCGCGCATCGAGAGATCCTGCGAGCCGGTGCTGTCCTGCAGGTCGAACCACATGGCGTAGACGCAGAGGATGGAGTCCTCCGCGGTCCAGGCCCGGGGCTCGAGGCGCAGCGCGAGATATTCCCACGGCCGGCGGGGGAGCGATTGCAGCCCGGCGTTCACGCCCGCCACGTAGGCATCGAGCCGCGCGCGGTGCCCGGGCGGCATCGCCGCGACGACCTTGGCCGCCGTGCCGCGGAACCCGTGCAACCGCGCGCTCTTGTCGAGCGGCAGCGCCGCGGGCCCGAAGAGTTCGGCCAGTTCGCCCGCGGCGCGGCGGCGGAGCAGGTCCATTTGGAAGTAGCGGTCCTGCGCGTGCAGGAAGCCCAGTGCGCGGGCCACGTCGTTGCGCGCGGCGCCCGTGATCCGCGGCACGCCCTGCGCGTCGCGCTCGACCTTCACCGGGACCGACAGGCCGGCGAGGCGCACCGCGCCGTCGAGCTGCGGCAGGCTGCTGCGCATCACGGAGTAGGCGATGGCCGCCGCCGCGAGCGCGAGCACGGCGAGGAGGCTGAGCAGCGAAAAGAGTATCTGGAGTCGCTTGCGCAGGGGTGAAGTCATGGGGAGCGGCCCCAGAGTTTGCCCGCGGCGGCTCCGACGCCAAACGGAAAGTCCCGCGATCTTCCGGCTCGTCCCGCCCCTCCTTCCGCCAACCCTCATTCCTCCTGCTGACCAGGAGCCAGGAGCCAGACCGCGCGGCACCGCAGCAGCACGCGGCCACCATGCCGCGCCGTGCCGCCGGGGCGCGATGCGGAAATGGGCCTGTTGAGCTCTGCGCCATACCCTGCGCAGTTGGAAACGAGGTGGGGCGCACCGGCTCGGTGCGCCGAGAATGTGATGCCGCTCGCGCGGCGGACCGGGCCGGGCCGCCCTACCCGTCAGGCTGGTGTGCGCGCCCCGAAAAGACTGCGTTCTGCCTGTCCGGTATCGCCGCGGGTTTTATTCCTGGGGGTCGGGCGCCCTCAGCGCAGGCGTGCGCAGGTCTTGTGGCGGGGGCAGGTGATGAGGTGGTCGTTGACCATGCCGGTCGCCTGCATGAAGGCGTAGCAGATGGTGGTGCCGACGAACTTGAAGCCGCGCCGCTTCAGATCGCGGCTCATGGCGTCGGACTCGGGCGTGCTGACGGGCGTCTGTTCCTTTTTCGTCAGATTGTGCTGGAGGGGTGCTCCGCCCACGAAGGTCCAGAGGTAGCGGTCGAAGGCGCCGAACTCCCCGCGCACGGCGAGGAAGGCGCGGGCGTTGAGCACGGCCGATTCGATCTTGAGCCGGTTGCGCACGATGCCGGCGTCCTGCATGAGCGCGGCCCGGCGGCGGGCGTCGAAGCGCGCGACCTTCTCCGCATCGAAGCCGGCGAAGGCGGCGCGGTAGCTCCTGCGCTTGGCCAGGATGGTCGACCAGCTGAGCCCGGCCTGCGCGCCCTCGAGGATCAGCATCTCGAAAAGATGGCGGTCGTCGTGCGACGGCACGCCCCACTCGGTGTCGTGGTAGACGTGGTGGATCTCGGCCTCGGCCCAAGGGCAGCGGTTATTCATCAGGCGAGGCTAGCCGAACGGCGCGACAACCCTGTGTCAGCAGCGTTTCCGCCCGCGGCGCGGGCTGGGTGCGCAGCCGCGGGGCAAGATGCCGTAATACGGCATATAGGCCGGCTCAGCGGTCACTGGCCGCGATCGGCGCCGCGGCGCCGCGCCGCAAGCCACAGGAGCAAGAAGAGGGTGCGCTCGGCATCGGGCATGGCGGTGCGGGTGCGGAAGAACTCCTGCATTCGCCCGGGGCTCAGGCCGAGCACGCGCGCGAGGCGGGCCTTTTCGCCGCGGGGCCTGAGATGGGGCTCGACGGCGGCGGCCAGAGCGAGCCAGAGCGGTGTTTCGTGGCCGGGCCTGAGCGTGCCGCCACGGCGCCGCGGTTTGGGCTTGAGGCGCCGCCGCATTTCGCGCGCGATCGTGGCGGCCGGGATTTCGAGGATCTCGGCCAGGCCGAGGAGTTGGTTGAGGCGTGCGCCTCCGTCAGTTGGCATCATGCCGTATTACGGCATGATGCTCGGAAGACGAGCGGGAAATATGGAAGGACGGGAGCGGACGAGCGGGGGCGGGCAATTGTGCGTTCGCCAATGCCGGCCGACTGTGCAGGTTCGCGCGAGCTACCTCCCCGTGGCCCTCCAGCAATTGACGGACGAACAGGTGGGACGATGACCCACGCCGAGAGGGTCAAATGGTGGCTCGACAACGTGTATCGCGGCGACATGCCGCAGTTGACGTCCCGCTCGGTGCTGACGGGCTTCTTGCTCGGCGGCGTGCTCGCCGTCACGGGCGCTCTACATCGGCGTCGGCCTCACCTCGGTCATTGTGGCCTTCGCGCTGTTCCGGCTGATGGCGAAGGCGGGTCTGGGCCGGGACTTCACCCTCCCCGAGAACAACTGCACGCGGTCGATCGCGACGGCGGCGGGCTACATGATCCCCCGTTCATCACCCGCCTCGCCTGCTCCATGCTCGTGACCGGCGTGATCCTGCCCTGCTGGCAGATGCTGGTCTGGATGGTGGTCTCGATCCTCGGCGTGCCGGGCGCATGGGTCCACCAGGCGTTCTTCGGCGTGCCGTGGCTGATGTCCTTCATCTCCCTGCCGCTCATCTTCGTGCTCTCGATCATCTGCACAAACTCCAAGGCCTTCATCTCGTGGACACCCACCGGCTCGCTCTCGAAGAGCACCCATTTCACCGGCGGCGCGATCGACCGCTCCAACCCCGCCAGCAACATCATGCCGGCCGGCATAACCGGCGAAATCCCCGCCAACGCCGCCACGCTGCTCTCCGACCTCAAGCCCGGCTACATGCTCGGCGCCAAGCCGCGGCAGCAGGCTGTCGGGCACGTCATCGGCATCTTCTCGGGCGCGCTGGCGGCGATCCTACTGTTCTACCTGTTCTTCCCCCCGCCGAACAAGGAGGGCCTGCGCTCCACCGCCACACTCGTCTCCGAGCAGTTCGCCATGCCGGCCGCGCCGCAGTGGAAGGGTGTGGCCGACCTCATCGCCAAGGGCGTCACCAGCCTGCCGCCCTCGACGGTTGTCTCCATGATCGTCGCGGCGGCGTTCGAGATCCTGCGCATCCGCACCAAGGGCCGGTTCCCGATCTCCGCCGTGTCCGTCGGCATCGGCAACGCCGTCGTCAACGTGCTGCTGAACTGAGCGCGCTCAGCGTCGGACCGGCGGAAACAGTTTCCGCATCAGCTCGCGCACCATCGCCGCGGCGGGCTTGTTCGTCACGCCGGGGCGGAAGTAGCGCGCGGTCGCAACCACGCGGTTGTAGTCCTTGGCGGGGCGCACTGCGACGTTGAGTTCGATCACGTAGGGGCGGAAATCCCAGGTCTCACGCACATCGTAGGTCACCACGAGGTCCGTCGTCACAGGCATCATGGTCAGCCAGCCGCTGTCGGCCTCGTAGCCCAGCGTCTGGAGTTCATCCACGATCATGCGGTGCGCGCCGATGTTGTCGTTCTGGCGCTGCTCGACGAAGACGCGGCGGAAGCGGCCGAGGTCCCCGTGGCCCTCGCGCGAGATCTGCGCGCAGCCGCCGGCGCACAGGGCCGCCAGCACAAGAAGCAGGAATCCGGGGAGTCTCATCCGGGACGAGACAGGCATTTACCCGCGCGGTTCGCAACCGCGGTGTTTCCCGTCCCCCGCGGGCAGGCCGTTAATTCCCAAGCCCGCGGTTCAAATTCCGTAATACGGAGTTTTGCGTTTGGGCCGTTCGCCGCGCATCCGCTGCTCCCGCGCCAGCCAGATCATCAGCTGGATGGTCCGCTCGGCATCCGGCATGGCGTTTTGCTTGAGAAAATACTCCGTGATGCGGGAGCAATGCACGCCCAGCTCGCGCGCCAGCAGCGTGCGCGCGCCTCGCCGGCGCAGCAAAGGCCGCGCCTTGTCCGAGAGCGCGAGCCACAGCGGCGTCTCGGCCCCGGGGCGAAGCGTGGCGCCACGGCTTTTGCGCACGGGGGCCGGGCGGAGTTTGCGCACACCGGATTGAACGGCGAGAACGGAGGCGTCGACCAGCAATTCGGCGACGCCTGCGGCAAGGCGAAGGGAAACGGGGCCAGGGTAATCCATAAACTCCGTATTACGGAGTTTATGCCGGGAGCCGAGCCGAAAGCGGGGCGGGTGGCCGGGTGGTGCCGACGGGGTGGATTCTGGCGTTGCCGCGCGGCCCGGGGCGGGCCTAGCCTGCGCGCCTTATGGGACGTCAATGGCTCCACGCGAAACGCGCGATCGTGAACCTCAAGAAAGGGCAGGTCGTGGGCAAGTTGGTGAAGGAAATCACCGTGGCCGCGAAGCTCGGCGGCGGCGACATCACCGCCAACGCCCGGCTCTTCGCCGCGGTGGAGAAGGCCAAGAAGGCCAGCGTGACGCGCGACGTGATCGAGCGCGCCATCGCCAAGGGCGCCGGCACGGGCGGCGAGAAGGCCAGCCTCGACCACGTCGCCTTCGAGGGCTACGCGCCGCACAAGGTGCCGGTGATCGTCGAGTGCATGACCGACAACGTCCAGCGCACCGCCCCGGAGATCCGCGTGCTCTTCAAGAAGGGCGTGCTCGGCGCGGCCGGCTCCAACAAGTTCCTCTTCGACCACACCGGCATCGTCGAGGCGCACACCGCCGCGGCGGGCGCCGATCTCGAGGCCGTCGCGATCGAGGCGGGCGCGAACGACTTCGCCCCGCTGTCCCATGCCGAGAACGACGACGTCCCCGAGGGCGCCACCGGGGCGCGCTTCCTCTGCGACCGCACCGCCGTCCACACCGTCGCCACCTGGCTGAAGGGCAACGGCTGGAACGTGATCACGGCCGAGATCGGCCACGTCGCGAAGCAGTTCCCGGAGCTGAACGACGCGCAGCGCGCCGAGGTGGGCGAATTCCTGCAGGAACTTGCGGACCACGACGACGTGCAGCGCGTCTGGGCCGCGGTGAAGTGAACGGCGATGCGCACGGCGCCAAAGGGTGGAGCGGATTGACCTCAATCCGCTCCGGGCGCGTTGAGGTCAACGCGCTCCACCGGGAGTGCTCAAGATGATCCGCTTCGTCGACGGGCTGCACCTCGGCCGGGCGAAGGTCATCGGCACCGCCGTGATCGGCGAGGCGGGCGAACCGCTTGCGCTGGTCGATTGCGGGCCGGAATCGGTCTTCAACCACACCGCCGCCGGGCTGCGCGCGCAGGGGCTGCGGCCGGAGGACGTCACGCACGTGTTCGTGACGCACATCCATTTCGACCACGCCGGCGCGGCCTGGCGCTGGGCCGAGGAATACGGCGCGACGGTCTGCGTGCACCCGCGCGGGGCGCCGCACCTCGCCGACCCGTCCAAGCTGCTCGCGAGCGCGGCCAAGATTTTTGGCGACCGGATGGGCGGGCTGTGGGGCGAGATGCGCGCGGTGCGGCCCGACCGGCTCCGCGTCGTGCAGGACCGCGAGGCGGTCGCGGCCGGCGGCGCGGTGTTCACGGCGCTCGACACGCCCGGCCACGCCCAGCACCACCACGCGTGGTGGATCGGGGCGGAGCGCACGCTCTTCGCCGGCGACGTGATGGGCGTGTGCATCGACGGCGGCCCCTGCCTGCCGCCCTGCCCGCCGCCCGACATCAACCTCGAGCAGTGGTTCGCGTCGCTGCGACTCCTCATGGCGCTGCGGCCGGCGCGGGTGTTCCTCACGCACTTCGGCGAGCTCGACGATCCGGTGAAGCGGCTCAACGAACTCGCGGAACGCCTGCTGGACTGGGCCGAATGGATCGCCGAGGAGCTGAAGATCGGGATGCCGGAGGAGAAGATCGTGCCGCTCTTCGAGCAGCGCGTGCGCGGCGAGCTCAAGCTGGCCGGGCTCTCCGACGAGATGCTCGACACCTACGAGCAGGCCGATCCGGCCGCGATGAGCGTCGCCGGCCTCGCGCGCTATTGGCGGAAATACCGGCCGGAAGTGCTGGCGTGAGCGCCGCGCGGCGCGGAAAAAACGCCGGCTCCGAAGAGCCGGCGGATTTGGGGCAGGGAGAGGCAACCGCGAGGTTACTTCTTCTTTTTCTTGCCGGCTTTCTTGGCCTTGGGGGCCGCTTTTTTCTTAGCCATGAAAATTTTCTAGGCGGCGATGCCGCGCAACGCACGAATATTTTTCCGGCGCGCGGAAATATCTTCGCGGCCCGTTCCGCGCCGAATTTCCGCGCGCCCGGAGGCATTCAGCGGTCATAGAGCGACGCGAGCTCGCGCAGGTAGCCCGTCGTGCCGCCGAAAAGCTTCTCGAGGTCGGCCGCGCGGTAGCGCCACTGCCAGTTGCCCTGCGGGCGGCCGGGGGTGTTGAAGCGCGCCTCGTTGCCGAGCGAGAGCACGTCCTGCAGCGGCACGATGGCGAGGCGCGCCGCGCAGGCGTAGGCGGCGCGGAGGAAATCCCACGGGAGCTCGGCGCCGGAGACGCGGAGATAGCGCCGCGCGAAGTCGCGCTCGTGCTCGCCCGCCGCGCGATACCAGCCGAGGGTGGTGTCGTTGTCGTGCGTGCCGGGATACACCACGCTGTTGGGCGTCGCGTGGTGCGGCAGGTAGAGGTTCTTCGCGTCGCCGCCGAAGGCGAATTGCAGCACGAGCATCCCGGGCAGGCCGGTCTGCGCGAGCAGCTCGCGCACGGAGGGCAGCAGGTCGCCGAGGTCCTCGGCGATGATGCGCGCGGCGGGGAACTCCCTCCGGAGGGCGCGGAAGAGATCGAGCCCCGGCCCGGGACGCCACTCGCCGGTCTTCGCATTCTCCGCGGGCAGCGGGATGCGCCAGCAGGTGTCGAAACCGCGGAAATGATCGATGCGCACGACGTCGTAGAGCGCGAAGGCCGCGCACATCCGCTCGATCCACCAGCGATAGCCGTCGGCGCGGTGCGCCTCCCAGGCGTAGAGCGGGTTGCCCCAGAGCTGGCCGTCGGCCGAGAAATAATCCGGCGGCACGCCTGCGACGGCGAGCGGCTGGCGCGTCTCCGGGTCGAGTTCGAAGAGCCCGGGATTCGCCCAGGCGTCGGCCGAGTCGAGCGCGACAAAGATCGGCAGGTCGCCGACGATCCCGATGCCGCGCGCGCGGGCCTCGGCCCGCAGCCAGCGCCACTGGCTGAAGAAAAGATGCTGGACGAAGGCCCAGCGTTCGATCCGCCCCTCGAGCAGCGCGTAAAGCGACGACCGGCGCGCGGCGGCGTAATCGCGCGCCTCCACCGGCCACTCGGTCCACGCGCGGCCGTTGAAGTGGTCCTTCAGCGCCATGAAGAACGCATAGGGTTGCAGCCACGCGGCGTGCTCGTGCCGGAAGCGCTCGAAGTCGCCGCCGGGGGCGGCGCCCTTGCGCGCGCGGAAATTCTCATGCGCGCGGTCGAGCAGCGCGCGCTTCAGGCCGTAAAGCGCGCCGTAGTCCACCCGGTCCGCCGGCAGCGCGCGGAGCGGCGCGAGGTCGGCCCCGTCGAGCAGGCCGTGGGGGACGAGCGCGGCGAGGTCGATCAGCAGCGGGTTGCCGGCGAAAGCGGAGAAGGCCGCGTAGGGCGAGTCGCCGAAGCCGGTGGGCCCGAGCGGGCAGAGCTGCCAGTATCTGATCCCGGCCGCCTGCAGGAAATCGAGGAAGCGCACCGCATGGGCGTCGAACACGCCGATGCCCTGGTCGCCCGGAAAGCACGTGGGATGCAGCAGCACGCCGGCGCCGCGGGACTGCAGCCAGTTGAAGAGCGGCGGCTCGGCGGCGGACGAGGCGGCGTGGGGAAGGGGGGAGGCGGGGGATTTCTTGGCCATGCGGGACGGTGGAGCCGGCAACGTGGCAGCAATCCTCGCGCAACACAACGCCCCGGATGCGGCCCGGCAAGGTATCAGCCGCACGATCCCGATCCTCGTGCGCAGTGCGGGCGGCGCGGGCCACCCTGTGCCGCACACCCGCGGCCCGCCGGCTCACATCAGCAGGAGGATGACGACGGCCGTGAGGAGGAAGGCGGCGGCGCTATCTCAGATGGGCGGCGAGGAACTGCTCGAGCCGGCGGTAAAAGTTGAGCGAGGCCTGCTGATGGCGGAACCCGTGACCCTGCTCCTTCTCGATGATGATCTCGTGGGGTTTGCCGGATTTCCTGAGCTGCGTTTCGAGCCGATGCCAGTGCCGGATGTCCACGCGCGCGTCGTTCTCGCCGTAGACATGAAGCATCGGGATCCGCAAGCGGTCGACGAGATTGACCGGCGAGGTGGCGGCGGCGTAATCCGCATCGGGCGCCACCCAGGCGGTCTGATAATTGAATACATTGGAACCGAGGTGGGCGTCCCCGCCGAAGCCCTTGTAGACGACGCTGAGTTCGGACGGCCCGAGGTAGTTCACGGCGCAGCGGTAGAGGTCCGGGGTGAGCATGGCGCCGGCGAGCGCGGCGTAGCCGCCGTAGCTGCCGCCGTAGATCGCGACGCGGATTGGATCGGCGATGCCTTGGGCGACAGCCCAGCGCACGGCATCGGTGAGATCGTCCTGCATGGCGCGCCCCCACTGGTGCCGGCCGCGGTTGATGAATTCGCGCCCGTAGCCGCCCGAGCCACGGTAGTTGACCTGCAGCACCGCGTAACCGCGGCTGGCCAGAAACTGCGCCTCGTTGTCGAACCCCCAGGTGTCGCGGACTCCGAAGGGGCCGCCGTGCACGAGCAGGACCAGCGGCACCGGCCCTTCCTTCGCCGGGCGGGTGAGGTAGCCGTGAATCTCGAGGTCGTCGCGGGCGGCGAAACGGATGCCTTCCATCGGCCGCATCTTCGCCGGGTCGACGTCGGGCCGGATGCGCTTGAAGGGCACGAGCCCGGGGTTGCGCAGATCGAGGATGAAGTAGGTGCCGGGATCGCGATCGCTGCCGACCCGGACGAGGTGCGTCTGCTCGTCCTGCGAGGAACTGACGATGACCGCGGTCGAGCCCTTGAAAGTGTTGTCCAGCGTCTGCTGCAGCTCGGCCCGGCCGCGGTCGAACCAATGGTAATGCGAGCGCTCGGCCCGGTAGCGGACCCCGAGCAGTTTCCGGCGGTCGTAGCTCTGCACGATCTCGGTGATCTCCCCCTCCGGCGGCACGAAGAGGGCGGGGCCCCGCTCGTTGGCGGCGGTGTTGAAGGCGTAGAGCGCACCCCGATCGTGCTCCTCCCGCGACACGAGGTAGAGCGTCGCGCCGTCGGCGGCGAAGCCGAGCGGCTCCCACGTCTCGGCGTAGCCGTGGATCGGGAAGCGCGCGACTTCCCGGAGGTCCGCCCCGTCGCGCGCGTCACGCTTGAACCAAACGATGTGCGCGCGTGCGCGCATCGAGGCGAAGCGCAGGCGGCCCTCGGGATCGATGGTGAAATCCGTGTAGGGTTCCTCCGTCTGGAAGACCGTGGTTTTGCCGCGGGTGCGGGCATTGAACCGGAGGATGCGGAACGGCGGGCTCACCAGGACGTTCGCATCCACCATGCGTGTCGAGGCGTCGACGAAGTAGCCGGCGACCACCATCTCCTCGTTGGCGCTGGCCAGGGGATCGACAATGCCGCCGAAATTTCCCGAGATGCGCCTGAGTCGCGCGGATTCGAAGACACGCTGCACCTTCTTGCCGGACAGATCGGTCACGCCGATGAACAGCACCTCGTTGCCGCCCACATCGCCGCCGAAGACGAGCCGCTCGTTGCCCTTCCAGAAGAAGAACTCCACGTTCTCCTTCGCACCTTCGAGGATGATACGGGCCTCGCCGGTCTTCCGCTCGAAGAGCCCGAGGGCGAGCTTGCCGTCCTTGGGGAAGAGGTAGGCGATTTTGGACCCGTCCGGCGACAGCGCGGGATTGCGGATGGTCGGCAGGCTGAAGAAGGATTCGAGTGGCAGCGGCTGGTCGGCGGCCCGGCCCGTCCATGCCATCGCGCACACGACCAGCAGGGAAAGCAGTCGGCGCATGGGCCGAGGCAATCCGCCCGGAACGGAGAAATCAACCGCTCCGTTGCCGCACGGCCTCGAAGAGCGTGATGATCGTTGCCATCGCGACGTTGAGCGAGTCGGCCTGGCCGGCCATGGGGATGCGCACGAGCACGTCGGCGTTCTTCATCCAGAATTCGCTCAGGCCGTATTGCTCGCTGCCCATCACCACGGCGAGCGGGCCGCGGAGATCGGCCTGCGTGTAGAGCTTCTCGGTGTGCGGCGTCGTCGCGGCGGTGCGGATGCCCTTCGCCTTGAGCCAGGCGTGCACCGACGGCGAATCGGCCGCGACCACCGGCACGGAGAAGAGCACGCCGGTGGAGGCGCGGACGACGTTGGGGTTGAAGAGGTCCGTCACCGCGTCGCAGAGGATGAGCGCGTCGCAGCCGGCGGCGTCGGCGCTGCGGAGGATGGTGCCGAGGTTGCCGGGCTTCTCGATCGACTCGCACACGAGCAGGAACGGTGCGGGGCCGAGCCTGAGCTCATCCAGCGTCCGCTTCCACTGCGGCGCGACCGCCAGCAGCCCGTCCGGGCGCTCGCGGTAGGCGACCTTGGCGAAGGCGTCCTTCGACAGCTCGAACAACTGCGCTCCGGCCGCGCGCGCTTGCCCGATCAGCGCGGGCTCGTTCTCGCCGAGGAACCAGTCGGGTGAGAAATAGAGTTCCTTCAGCCGCACGTTCTTCTCGAGCGCGCGGCGCACCTCGCGGTAGCCCTCGACAAGGAAGAGCCCCAGCTCGTCGCGCGTGCGGCGTTCGCGCAGCCGCACGAGCTGCTTCACGCGGGGATTCTGGAGGCTGGTGATTTTTTCGGCCACGGAAGTAGACCACGAAACACACGAAACACACGGAAGTGCCAAAGCTTATTTCTCCCCGGTGGAGCGGTCCGCGAATCCTCGCGAATGAGCGCGGATCGGGGAGGCAGCCGTAGTCGCGATGATTCGCGCTCATTCGCGGGCGGTTTCTTCAGGCTTCCGTTGGCGGGTTTCGTGTCTTTCGTGTGTTCCGTGGGCCGAAAGAAAAAGTTCAACGACCGTCCGTTCCCGTATCGCACGGAGATCGAGCTGGAAATCTCCACGCTCACCAATCTCGGCGTCGGCCTCGGGCGCGTGCCGCTGCCCGGCGTTCAGCCTTCCGCGCTCAGCATTCAGCCCACCCAGCCGCTCGGCGGATGGGTCGTCATGGTCCCCTTCACGCTGCCCGGCGAACGCGTCCGCGCCCGGGTTTACCGCAACCACAGGAACTTCTCCGAGGCCGATCTGCTCGAGGTGCTCGCCCCCTCGCCGCACCGCGTCGCGCCGCGTTGTCCGCTCTTCGGCCGTTGTGGCGGCTGCCAATACCAGCACCTCGCCTACCCCGAGCAGCTCGCCTGGAAACGCCGCCAGGTCGAGGAGCTGCTCCGCCACATGGCCGGCATCGAGTTCCCCGTCGCCCCGACGACCCCGTCGCCCCGCGAATTCGGCTACCGCTCGAAGATCACGCCGCACTTCCAGGTGCGCGCAACGCGGAACGCCGAGGGCGGAACGCCAGACCACCAGCAGCCTCGACTTCAACCTTCTGCTTCAACTGGCGGCGCGGATGCGCCGCCCCCCATCGGCTTCCTCAGGCAAGGCTCGCGCTTCGAGCTCGTCGACGTCCCGCAGTGCCCCATCGCCACGCCGGAGATCAACGCCAGGCTCACGGAGGTGCGCGCCGAAGTGCGCCGCCGGCTGGCCGCGGGCAGCTACGCCCGCGGCGCCACGCTCCTGCTCCGCCACGCGCAGGAGGGCGTCGTCACCGACTGGGACGCCGTCATCCACGAAGTCGTCCCCCGCAGCCCCTGTCACCTATTAGGTGACAAACCCGACGGCGCCACGAGTGAAACAACAGGCGCCCCCCCCGAAAAGTGTAACCTATTAGGTTACACTTTCGCGGGTGCTCCGCCTTCCGCCCTCGACGTCCAGTCCGGCGCGACCCGCGCCGCCGCCGCGCCCCTGCGCCTGCACTTCCTCGCGCGCGATTTTTTCCAGAACAATCCGTTCATCCTGCCCACGTTCACCGGCCACGTGCGCGCACAGGCGGCGGCCACCGGCGCGCGCTACCTCGTCGACGCC
>PNKG01000046.1 GCA_013822585.1 Opitutus sp.
ATGCGTCTCCTTCACGAGGTCGAGGAAGCGGCCCTGGAAGTGCACCGGGATCTTCTCGGCGATGGCGCTGAGGCCGCGGATTTCCTTGATCAGCTCGGATTGCGGCGGGTTGAGCGAGGATTGGTCGTGGCCAAGGATGCGCGAGAGCTCGTCGCGCACGAAGGCGCCGTAGAGACGCTCGGCGGCGTCGAGCTGGTTGGAGTCGCGGACGGCCTCGGTCAGGCCCTCGAGCACCTTGTGCAGGCCGGCCTTGGCCTCCTCCTTGATGGAGGCGGCGAGGAGGTCTTCGGCGAGGGTGATGCGGCGGCGGGCGGAGCGGGTGGCGCCGAAGGCTTCGAGGATCTCATCCTCGGCGGAGACGGGTTCCTCGCGGACGACGTAGACCTCGGTCTTCTTGGCCGGGACGCCGACGCGCGGGTCCTTGACCAACTGCTTCTTCACGTTGGCGAACCAGCGCTTGAACTTCTCCTCGCCGACGACCTGCGCGAGCGTGGACTCGAGCTCGATGGCGGAGGCGGCCTGATTCGGGTAAGCGGAAAGCGCATCGATGACGAGCTGGACGGGATTTTCCTCGATCAGTTGCTGGACCTTGGCCGCCTCGGTCTCCTTGCGCACGAGGATGTGCCTGGCCGGGAGGACCTCCATGGTGTTCACGCAGAACGCCGGGTCCATGGCGTGGCCCTTCTTGGTCTTGAAGTCGATGACGAGGCGGTTGGCGGACTCGTCGTAGCTTTTGATCTGGCCGAAGCCCCAGCTGCGGTGGACGACGTAGGAGCCCGGTTCCATCGCCTCCAGCTTGGCTTTCGACGCCTTGAGGGCGGGATTCTTGGCGATGAGCGCGGAGACGGCTTCGGAATTCATATTTGCGTAGCGAGTCGGTGAACCGACAAGTTCAGGCCGTAATGCCCAAACCTGTCAAACAGGGTTTTCCAAAGTCCCGGTCACGCGTCCTCAAACCCGGTTCCGACGGTTGGGAGACCGCGGTGCTGCTCGCCGAGCGCTGGCTGGCCACCCAGGAACGGGTGGATGTTTTGCTGGAACAACTTACGCCCGGCCTGCCGCCGCAGGAGCGCGCGCGGGCGCAGCATCTTTTCTACGGTGTCGTGCGCTGGGCGGACCGCCTCGATGCCGCCCTCGCCGGCCTGATGGCGAAGGCGCCGCGGACCAAGGTCCGGGCGCTGCTTTTTGTCGCCGGTTTCGAAGTGTTGGAAGGCGGCGCCGAGGCCGCCAAGGTCATCCACCACGCGGTCGGCCAGGCCAAGACCGTGGCCAGCGCCAAGGAGGCCGGACTGATCAACGCCGTCGGCCGCAAGCTGGCGGCCCGGCTGGCCGGGAAGCCCGCGACGCTCGCCGAGGCCGCGGCGCATCCGGCCTGGCTGGTTGCGCGCTGGGAAAAACAGTTCGGCGTCACCGCGACCGGCGAGCTGCTTGAGTGGAACCAGACGCCCGCGCCGGTGCACGCGCGTTGGCGCAGGTCCGGGGAGGCGGCGCCGGACTTCCTCGCGCCGACGAAGTGGCCGGGATACTTCGAGGTGAAGGCCGGGCACTGGGACGACGTGCGCCAGCTCGCGCGTGAAGGCGCCCTTTACCTGCAGGATCCCTCGGCACGGCTGTGCCTCGAGCTGCTCGCGCCGCAGGCCAACGAGACGATCCTCGACGCCTGCGCCGCGCCCGGCGGCAAGAGCCTCGCCATCGCGGACGCCATGGGCACGGGCCGCCTCGTGGCGTTCGACGAGCCCGGCCCGCGCCTCGAGCGGTTGAAGGAGAATCTCACCCGCGCCCGGCCTGGCGTGCAGGTGGCGCTGATGCCCGGCGACCTGCGGCAGGCGGGACCGCGCTTCTTCAGGGAGTTCAACCTGCCCGAGGCCTACGACGCCGTGCTGCTCGACGCGCCGTGCAGCAACACCGGCGTGATGCGCCACCGCATCGACGTGAAGTGGCGGTTGCGCGAGGGCGACTTCGCCCGGCACGCCGCCCAGCAGTTCGCCCTGCTCCGCGCCGCGGCGCGCCTCGTGCGCGAGGGCGGCCGGCTGGTCTACTCGACCTGCAGCATCGAGGCCGAGGAAAACGAGGCGGTCGTGCAGCGCTTCCTCCAGGCCGCCGGCGGCGCGTGGAAACTCGAGCGCCAGGTGCTTGCCTATCCCTGGATCGACGGCCACGACGGCGCCGGGGCGTTCCTGCTGAGGAAGCGATAAGCAGTAAGCTTTAAGCGATAAGCTCCGCGGCAAAGTTGGTCGCGTCACTCATGCGCCTGCCGCTTTGAGCTTTGTGCTTATCGCGCGCGCCTCGAGGCGCGTTACGGCACCAGTTCGAAGACCGGAATCTCGACGTCGCGCTCGTCCGCGCCGACAAGGAAGGTGAAGGTGATCTTCGCTGCGGTGGCGAGCAGCCGGGCGTAGCGCTCGTGGGTCCACCGGCCCACCGGCTCGCCGTTGATGCGGACGATGAGTTCGCCCGGCCGCACGCCGAGCGCGCTGGTCGGCGTCTCGGGCACGACCGCCACCACGCGCCAGTAGGCCGGCGCCCGCGCGAGGCCCAGCCCCGTGCTGCGGCGCGGCTCGGGCACGATCGCGCCTCCGGTGCCGCGGGCGAAGGCCACGAGGTTTCTCCGCTGGTCGAAGGTGACGGCGAAATGCCGCAGCAGCTCGCCGCCGAGCGCGGAGACGTGCTGCGTCAAGTCCACGATCGGGCGGCGGATCGCGTGCGTGCCGACCAGCAACTCCTGCCCGAGCCGGCCGATCATCTGCGGACGGTCGCCGGCGAGGGACGACACGATCGTGCCGGCGCGCGGACCGAACTGGAAGCGCGGGTGCAGGCCGAGCGGATTGAGCATCAGCGCGCCGTCGCTGCCCGAGTCGATCAGCGCGGCGAAGGACTCGTTGCCCAGCTGCACGGGGATGAAGGGCACGCGCTGCTCGTTGTTGAACGCGAGGGTCGAGACGCCCGCGCCAGCCGGCAGCGCCGTGCCGGAGGGGGCGAGGACGAGCCGGGCGTTCGGGTAGTCGAGGGTCACGACCAAGTCGCGGAAGAACGGAAACCCGACGAGTCCGTCGACCGTCAGGCCGAGGTGGGCGGAGAGCTCCGCGAAATCGAAGACCGCGGCCGGCACGCGCTCGAACCGCGCGGCGCCGAGTTGCAGGCGGCGCAGGGTCACGGCGGGCAGGGTGGCCGTGCCGCCGTGGGCGGATTCGACCCGCACGGTGCGGGCCGCGCGTTCCTTCAGGGCGAGCGCCTCGGCCAGCCTCGGGGACACGTAGTTGATCGAGGAGCCCGTGTCGACGAGGAGGCGGCTGGGCCGGCCGCCGCGCTGGGGGGTTTCGACGAGGAAGAAATTTCCGACGAGGCGCGCGGGCAGGGTCTCGGGCGCCTTCAGCGGGGCCGGCCGGGGGCCGCCGGAAGGCAGACTCGCGCAACCCGCAACCAGCAGGACCGCCCCGCCGGCCAGCAGTGCGGCCGGAATACGACGGAGGGCGGACTGGAATGCCGGGCGGTTCACGTCACCGGTGCGGTTGGGGCAGGGAAAAGCCGAGGGCCAGCGGCACGCAGAGCAGGGCGCCGGCGAGGGAGAACGCCACGGTGCCGCCGAATTGGAAGAACAGCGTGCCCGCCACCGCGGGGCTGCAGGCCCGCGCGAGAAAGCCGAGCGAACGGTAGATGCCGGTGACCTTGCCCTGCTCGTCCGCCGGGGCGTAAAGCGAGATGAGCGAGGAGAGCCCGACGTTGGAGAATCCCGTGCCGACGGAGCAGAAGGCCAGCGCGGCATACATCAGCGGCGCCGAGCGCGCGAGGCCGATGGCCACGCCGAGCCCGAAGATGCCCAGCGCCACGCAGGCGAGGCCGAAGAGCGCGGCGCGCCGCTCGCCCATCGCCGGCACGGCGCGGCGCACGAGCACGCCCTGGGTGAAGATGGACACCACGCCGTTGAACACGAACACGCCCACGAGGTCGCGCGGCGTGTAGCCGAAGCTGTCGGCGGTGAAGAACGTGATGAGGGTCTCGAAGAAGCTGAAGCCGAAGGTGAGGAGAAAGCCGACGACGTTGGCGCGGCGGATGGCCTTGTCGGGCAGGGTGAGCAGCGCGCGCAGCGGGTTGCGCTCGCGCAGGGTCGCGCTGGCGCCGCGGCGGTCGGCCGGCAGGGTCTCGCGGAAGCGCGCGGCGACCCACGCGAGGTTGACGAGGCAGAGTCCGAGACCGATGAGCGCGGCGACGCTGAACGGATGCAGGCCGTAGTCGGCAAGGCCGGGGCGGGCGTGCAACAGGTTCCAACCCGAGGTGAGCCCGCCGATGGCCGGTCCGGTGAGGAAACCGAGACCGAAGGCCGCGCCGACGACGCCCATGCCCTTGGCGCGGTGCTCGCGCGTGGTGACATCCGCCACCGCGGCGATGGCGACGGCCAGGTTGCCGCCCATGATGCCGCTGACGACCCGGCTGCAGAGGAAGACGGCAAAGGAACCGCTGAAGACGAGGAGGAGGAAGCTCAGGGCGTTGCCCGCCACCGTCAGCAGCAGCACCGGCCGGCGGCCGACCCGGTCCGACCGCGCGCCCCAGACCGGCGAGAAGAGGAACTGCATGAACGCGTAGACCGAGCCGATCAGGCCGGCGAAGAGGGCGCCGGTCGCCATCTCCGGGAGATGCGAGGTGTGCGCCAACGCCTGGAGTTGCGCGAAGAGCGAGGCGAAAAATCCCCCCGGCGGCTCGTGGGCCACGTAGTAGCGCAGCAGCTCGGGCCCGAGCGGGAAGAAAAGCGAGAAGCCGATCAGGTCGATGTAGAGCGTCAGGAAGATGACGCCGAGGGGGAGCGGCTTGGGTGTGGCGGGAGAAGTGGACACGAGAGAACGGCCACGTTGGCGAAATCCCTCGGGCGCGCAAAGTCTCTTTGCGGATTCCGCGCATCTTCAGGCCGCGCGGCGCGGGGACTCCGGCCGGACGATCGAGCTTGGCCTGATGGACGGGTGCGCGGGTGGAACGCGTTGACTTCGACGCTTTCCGGGCGGATTGCGGTCAATCCGTTCCGCCCCGAGCCGCCAGGTTCTCGCGCGCGGCTCAACCTGGATTCCGCGATTGTCTGAAGTGTGGGAGGGGCTTCATGCCCCGACATCGGCCGCATCTTCCGCGCACGGGAGAGTCGCGGCGTAAAGCCGCTCCCCCATGCGGAACCGTCCTCTCCAAACGCGGAAGCCGGGTTCAATGATTCCCGTCCGGTTGCGCCGGCAGGTGTGCGGCCAGGGTCCGGGAGATCTGCGCCAGTTCGTAGGGTTTTTGCAGGAAGGCCGCGGCCCCGAGCTGCAGGCAGCGCTCGGTGGATTCGTTGGCACTGTAGCCGCTCAACAGGATCACCTTCTGGGTGGCCCCTTCGGTGCGCAGGCGGCGCAGCGTCTCCTCCCCGGAAAGCCGGGGCATGGTGAGGTCGAGCAGGATCAGGCCGATCTCGGCCCGGCGTTCGCGCCAGAGCGAGAGGGCCTCGATGCCGTCGCGGGCTTGGATCACCTCGAGACCGAGGTGCCGCAAAGCCAGCGTGCCCAGCTCGCGGACTGCGGATTCGTCGTCGACCAGCAGCACGGTGCCGCGCAGCCGGGGGAGGGCGGCGTGATCGGCCGCGGCCGGCCGGCCCGCCGGCGAGCCGTCTACGGGGCCGGCCGCCGCGGGCAGGAGCAGACGGAAACTTGTGCCGCGGCCCGGCTCCGATTCCACGAAGAGGGCGCCGTGGTGGCTGCGCACGATGCCGAGCACGGCCGAGAGGCCGAGGCCGCGGCCGGAGAATTTCGTGGTGAAAAAGGGCTCGAAGATGCGCGCCATCACTTCCGCCGGGATGCCGGCGCCATTGTCGCGGATTTCGAGGGAGACGTAGTTGCCGTCGGGCAGCTCGGGCTGCTGGACGCCGCGGCGGAGTTCGGCGGCCGTGGCCCGGACGGTGGCGGTGCGGATTGCGATCTCGCCGGCGCGGTCGCCGATGGCCTCGGCGGCGTTGATGACGAGATTCATCACGATCTGCCGGATCTTGGTGGGGTCGGCGAGGACCGGCGGAAGGGCGGGGGCCAGGTCGAGGGCCAGATGTTTGTCCTTGCCGATGGAGATTTCGAGCAGGCTGACGATGTCGCGGACGAGGGCGGAGAGGTCGAGCCGGCTGGGGGTCAGGCGGCCCCGTCCGGCATAGGCGAGCAGCTGCGAGCAGAGGTCGGCCGCGCGGCGGGCGGCGTGTTCGATCTGCGCGAGGGGGCTGCGGAGCGGGGCGTCCGCCGGGAGTTGCAGCTGGGCGAGGGAGGCGTGCCCGAGGACGGCGGTGAGGATGTTGTTGAAGTCGTGCGCCACGCCGCCGGCGAGCACGCCGAGGCTTTCCAGGCGCTGTTTGTCCTGGAGGCGGCGCTCCAGGTCGCGCCTCTCCTGTTCCGCGCGCTTGCGCTCGGTGATGTCGGTCGAGATGCCGCAGATGGCGTAGGGGCGGCCGTCCGCGTCGCGCAGCAGGAATTTTTGCACGATGCCCGTCATGAGCCTTCCGTCCATCAGGGCGGTCTCCTCGAATTCCTCCGGCCCGCCGCCGGCGATCACCTTGCGGTCGTTGGCGGCGAAGAGGGCCGCGGTTTCGGGGGGGAACAGCTCCGCGTCCGTCCGTCCGACGATCTGGTCGCGGGGGCGCATGAGGTTGCGCGTGTGCTGCGGGTTGCTGAGGAGGTAGCGGCCTTGCAGATCCTTCACGAAGATGACCAGCGGGCTGTTGTCGAGGATGGCGTTGAGCCGCGTCTCGCTGTTCTGCAAGGCGAGCTCCGCCGCGCGCCGGCGCGCGATGTCGTTCTCCAACTCGCGCTTCGTGCGCTCGAGCTCGGCGGTGCGGAGGGCGACCTGGTTTTCGACCACCCCGGCGCGGCGCAACAGCACGCCGAGGGAGAAGACGGCGAGCGCCGTCGTCGCGAGGCCGCCCAGCAGCGCCAGGGCCGGCGTGAAGGTGCGCTGCGCGGATTGCCAGGCGGGGTTGATCAGCGCGGTGAGCTGCCAGCGGCGGCCGCCGACCCGCAGCACTTCCCGCACCGTGGTGTCCGGGGATGCTCCCATCGCTTCCGGGGTGAAATCAGCCGGGCGGACCTCGCGGCCCGCAAGATTGGCGTAAAGGGTGGCCAGGGCCGGAGGCGCGTCCAGGTCGGTGTAATGGAGCAGGACGGTTTCGTCGGGTCGGGAGCGATGGGATTGGGCGAGCATCGTCTCGAGCCGGAACACGCCCTGCACGAAGCCGCGGATCCTGTGCGCCGTCCCATCCCTGGCCGGGGCGAACACCGGCAGGGCGAAGACGACGCCGTTTTCGTCCTTCGGCGAGGCTGACTGGATGAGCCGGAACGGCTGGCTGACCGACAGCTGGCGTTCCCGGCGGGCGCGCGACAGCACATCGCCGCTTGGCGCGGTGGAGGCATCGTAGCCGAGCGCACGTTCGTTGCCCGCCAGCGGGGCGACGAGGCGGATGACATGGTATTCCGCCCGCGCGCCCGGCGGCCGGGTCGTCCCTTCGGGGGCGCGCTCGAAGATCCTGAACCCCGGATATTCTTTCTCCGCCGCCGCCGCGAAGGCGGGCAGTTCCTCCGCGGGCACGGTTTCCAGCCACTGCAGGGCCTGCACTCCGGTGTGCCGCTCGAAGATCCGGGCGGCCGCGCCCTCGAACTCCCCGCGCCCCACCCGCTCGGAGTGGGAGAACAGGTTGTGCAAGTTGTGCACCATCTCCTCATACAGCCGGAGCCGCACGCGCGCGAGGTGCACCTGGGTGTCGGCCCGGCGGCGGAATGCGGCGAGGATGCGCTGCTCCTCGGCGCCGCGCATCTGCTGCCAGGCGGCCAGTGCGACGCCCAGGCCGGCCGCCGCGACGACGCCCATCAGCCAGTGCCGTTGCGAGGAGAGCTGAGCGAATCCCGTCATCGAGTTGCGCGGGCCGAAGCCCGCACCCGATGGTGCCGGGTTGCCGGCGGATGACGAGCCGGTAATCGCCGGCCGGACCGGATCAACGTGGACCGAGATGCGAGCCGATGAGGCTGATCAGCGCGGCGAACTCGAAGGGCTTCTGCACGAAGGCCACGGCTCCGAGCGACTGGCAGCGGCGGGTGGCCTCGCTGGCGCTGTAGCCGCTCATCAGGATGACCTTCTGCTTCGCGCCCTGCATGCGCAGGCGGCGCAGCGTCTCCTCGCCCGAAAGGTTGGGCATCGTGAGGTCGAGCAGCAGCAGGTCGATCTCCGCGGGATGGGCGCGACAGAGGTTGAGCGCCTCGAAGCCATCGGCCGCCTCGATCACCTGCAGGCCGGCGTGGCGCAGGCCGAGGGCGGTCATCTCGCGCACGGCACTCTCGTCGTCGACGACGAGCACCGTGCCTTGGAGTTGCGGCAGCGCCCCGGGGGTTTCGCGGCTGTCCTCTCCGGCGGGCAGGCTGGCGGCCGCCTCGCCGCCCGCAGCCGGCAGCAGCAGGCGGAAGCTCGTGCCGGAGCCGGCCTCCGATTCGACATAGAGCGCCCCGCGGTGGCTGCGCGCGATGCCGAGCACGGCGGAGAGCCCGAGCCCGCGGCCGGAGAATTTCGTGGTGAAGAACGGCTCGAATATCCGTTCCAAGGTTCCGGGCGGGATGCCGCCGCCGTTGTCGCGCACCTCGAGGCCGACGTAGGCGCCGCCGGCGAGTTCCGGATGCTGGATGGCGCGGCGGAGGTCGGCGGAGGTGACGGCTTGGGTGAAGGTGGAGACCGAGATGGCGCCGGCCCGGTCGCCAATGGCCTCGGCGGCGTTGAGGACGAGGTTCATCACGATCTGGCGGATCTGGGTGGCGTCGGCCTGCACGGGCGGCAGGTTCGGCGGCAGATGGAGGTGCAGACGCGGGCCCTTGCCGATCGAGACCTCGAGGAGCGCGGCGGTGTCGCGCACGAGGGCGGAGAGGTCGAGCCGGCTGGGCGCGAGCGCGCCGCGGCCGGCATAGGCGAGCATCTGGGCACACAGGTCGGCGGCGCGGCGGGAGGCCACTTCGATCTGGTCGAGCTGCGGTTTGATGGGGGCGTTCGCGGGCAGTTGCCGGCGCGCGAGGCTGGCATTGCCCAGCACGGAGGTGAGGAGGTTGTTGAAATCGTGGGCGATGCCGCCGGCGAGCACCCCGAGGCTTTCGAGTTTCTGCGTCTCGAGCAGCTGGCGGTCGAAGGCGCGGGCGCGGGCCTCGGCGGCCTTGAGGGCGGTGGTGTCGACGATCAGGCCCTCGATCCAGCGCACGCTGCCGTCCGGCCCGGGCACGGCGTGTCCGCGGTCCCAGACGTGGCGGAGGGTGCCGTCGGCGTGGCGGATGCGATATTCGATTTCGAATCCCTTGCCGGAGGCGATTGCCTCGCCGAGGCGGAGCTGGCCGGAGGCCAGGTCGTCGGGGTGCATCAGCTGGCCCCAGCTGATCTCCCCGGCGGCGAATGCGCGCGCCGGGTGGCCGGTCAGGGCGAAGACGCCTTCGCTCATGAAGCGCGTGCGGTAGGGCGGCTGGCCGTCGCTGCGGTAGGCGGCGCCGGGCATGTCGGCGAGGAGAGCGGCGAGCTGGCGGCGGCTCTCGGTGAGCTCGACGGTCCGCCGCGCGACCGTCTCCTCGGTGCGCGCGGTGCGGGACAGCAAGGCGTGGATGAAAAGCGTCGACAAGATCGTGAGGGACAGTCCGGCTCCGAAAACCAGCCACGGCACGAGGGTGCCCTGGCGCGCCAGCCAGCCCGGGTTCGGGGTGACGACGATGCGCCAGTCGCGTCCCCCGAGCCGGAATTTCTCGCCCATCGCCTTCGCCTGGCCTTGCAGGGAGGGGGGTGCCGCGATCGCCCGCTCGGCCGCGTCGCCGCTGCCGCTGTATTCGCGGCCGTCGATGCGGGCGTAGAGCAGGCGGAGGTGCTCGAATTGCGCGCTGTCGTCGAAGTAGGCGAGGTCGAGCGCCTCGTCGGGCGATTCGGTGTGCACCTGGGCCAGCAGGCGGTCGACGGAGAAGATGGCCTGGATGAAGCCGGCGAAACCGTCGGGCGCGGCGGACGGCTCGCGCGGGCGGAAGACGGGTTCGATGAAGATGACACCGGCGCCGCGCTCGTGCTCCTTGGTGCGGATCAGGCGCACCTGGGGGCTGAGTCGGAGGCTCCTGGCATTCCGCGCGGCATCGAGCATCGGGCGGGTCACGACACTCTCGTGCAGGTCGAAACCGAGGGAGGCTTCGTTGCCGGCGAGCGGCTCGGCCCAGAGGATCGGCCAGTATTCCCCGCGTTCGCGCGCGCGGATGGCCGGCGTGCCCAACTGGCCGGCCACCTCGCGTTCCCAGATGCGAAAATCAGGGTGGCCGTCGGCCGCCAGGGCCGCCTCCGTGGCGGCGCGGTGTCCATGGGGAATGCGCGGCGCCCATTGGACAACGCGGATCGCGGGCAGGCGTTCGAAAAGCACGTGCACGTAGGACGAGAACTCGACCGACTCCAACCGGGCGGAGCCCTCCAGGTGGGCGCGGATGCCGCGCACGAGTTCCTCGTGCAGACGCAGGCGCTCGCGCGCGAGGCGGATCTGCACGGCGGCGCGTTTCTGGAAATCCAGCTCGACGCGACGGTCCTCGGCGCCTTTGACGAACCAGGTGACAAGCCCGCTGAGCGCCAATCCGGCTGCGAGCACGGCCGCCAGGATCGCGACGTGGTGGGCGGCAACGGGCAAAGGACGCGGCGGAGAGACGGCCGGCGCAGGCGAAGGAGATGAAGGGCCGGGGCCTCCGACCGCGCCGGGGTCGCTCGCCATCAGTCGCGGTAGGGCAGCGGGAATCGCCCGGTCAGCTCGACGACTCCGGCCTTCACCTCGGCGATGGCCGCGGCCTCGCGCTCGGTGCCGATGGCGACGAGCACGGTGTCGATCAGCGCGGCGATCTGCTCGAATTCGGCCGTGCGGAAGCCGCGCGTCGTCATGGCCGGCGAGCCGAGGCGGATGCCCGAGGCCTGGAAGGGCGAGCGCGTCTCGAAGGGGACGGTGTTCTTGTTGCAGGTGATATTGGCTTTATCGAGCGTCTCCTGCGCGACTTTACCGGTAAGATTCGGCAGCTTCGGCCGGAGGTCGACGAGCATGAGATGGTTGTCAGTGCCGCCGGAGACGATCTTGTAGCCGCGGGCGGTCATGGCGGCGGCGAGCGCGGCGGCGTTCCGCACCACCTGGCCGCTGTAGTCCTTGAACTCCGGCTTGAGCGCTTCGCCGAAGCAGACCGCCTTGGCGGCGATGACGTGCATGAGCGGGCCGCCCTGCGTGCCGGGGAAGACGGCGGAGTCGACCGCCTTGGCGTGCGTCGCCTTGCAGAGGATGAGGCCGCCGCGCGGGCCGCGCAGGGTCTTGTGCGTGGTGGTGGTGACGAAGTCGGCGTGCGGCACGGGCGAGGGGTGGTGGCCGGAGGCGACGAGGCCGGCGATGTGCGCGATGTCGGCGAACAGATACGCGCCGACGCCGCGGGCGATCTCGCCCATCCGGGCGAAGTCGATCGTGCGCGAGTAGGCGGAGGCGCCGACGGTGATCATGCGGGGCTTCTCGCGCTGGGCGACGGCGGCGAGCTCGTCGTAGTCGATCAGGCCGTTGTCCTCGCGCACGCCGTATTGGCAGAAGCTGTAGAGCTTGCCGGAGAAGTTGGCGGGGTTGCCGTGGGTGAGGTGGCCGCCGTGGCTGAGGTTCATGCCGAGGACTTTGTCGCCCGGCTGGAGCACGGCGGCGTAGACGGCGGTGTTGGCCTGCGCGCCGGAGTGTGGCTGCACGTTGGCGTGTTCGGCGCCGAAGAGCTGCTTCGCGCGCTCGATGGCGAGGGTCTCGACCTGGTCGACGCATTCGCAGCCGCCATACCAGCGCCTGGCGGGGTAGCCCTCGGCGTATTTGTTGGTCAGCACGCTGCCCTGCGCCTCCATGGCGGCGGGGTAGGTGAAGTTTTCCGAGGCGATCAGCTCGATGTGGTGCTGCTGGCGCTTGAGTTCGCCGCTGATGGCGGCGTGCACGGCGGGGTCGAGCTGGGCGAGGGGAGCGGAATTGAGGGACATGGGAAGGGATTGGGGCAAAATTCTCGCGGCTGGCGGCGGGGCGGGCAAGTCCGCGGATGGGCTAGGACGCGGCGGGCGCGATGGTTTTGAAATAGGCGATCAGGCCGGGGATGGCCTCGACCATCTCGTCGCGGCTCTGCTCGTAGTGCCTGAGCGAGCCGCCGAAGGGGTCGGCAATCTCGCGGAGGGCGCCTTCGGGCATGAAGCCGCGGAAAAGATGCAGCCGCTCCGGCACGGGCGAGGCCTGCAGCTCGATCATGCCGATGTGCGAATTCGTCATGCAGAGCACGGTCAGGGCGCCGTTGAGCAGCTCCTGCGTGACGGGCTGAGCGCGGTGCTCGGAGATGTCGATGCCGACCTTCTTCAGGGCCGTGACGGAATTGCCGGAGACCGGCTCGCCCGGACGGGCGGCGATGCCGGCGGAGAGAACCTTGAGGTTTTTCAGCGGACCTTCCTGCGCCGCCAGCGCGTGCGACAGAAGGCCCTCCGCCATGGGGCTGCGGCAGATGTTGGCCGTGCAGACGACAAGGATGTGGCCGGGCGCGGGCATGCGAGAGGGCAAGCCGTAAGCACTAACCGGGTCGCTGCAAGCCAAAGGGCGGTCCCGTGACGCAGCGCCACGGGCGTGCCGCGCCGGCTCAGCCGTGCGCTTTCAACGCCGCCAGCGCGCGGTGCAGGTGGATGGCGCGCTGCAGCACGCGGTCGGTCAGGACGGGGGCTTTTTCGGGGGAAGGCTTGGCCGGATCGGGCGGGGGGGGCGGGGCGGCGTTGCCGTTGCCGTTCTTGAACTCCTGCACGAGCGAGGACTCGTCGAAGCGCTCCTTCTCGATCTTTCCGTTCACGAGATCCCCGAGCTTCATGCCCCCGTCGAGGGCGTCGTAGGCGCGGCGGTCGGCGTCGGCCGGCTGGGCGACGATCACCGCGGGCTTCGGCTGGGCGCCGGCCACGCCGAGCGTGAGCGCGCCGCGGGGCGGCCGGCCGAGGGCGGCGGCGAGCGAGGCGGGTGTGTCCGGGCTGACGAGGGCAAGCAGCGCGGCCCGGCTGTTGCGGCGCGCGAGCGCCTCGCCGAAGGAAGCCGCGTCCTCCGGATTCGCGGTGGCGCGGCGCAGATCGATGACCAGGGCCCGGCCGCCGGCGAGGGCGGACTCGAGCGCCTGGGCCGATTCGCCGAGCGAGTGCACGCGCAGGTAGAGGAGCCCCTCGCCGAGATCGGCCGGCTCCGCGGCGCGGGCGCACACCGCCGGGCCGACGACGAGGATACCGGCGAGGACGGCGCGGACGCGGAGTGCCGCCCGGGAAAATACCGTATTACGGCATGATGTTCCGGGGCTCATCGGCGGTGTAGCTGGCGGGCGCCGATGTCGCGGCGGCAGTATTTGGTGACGCACTGGATCGCGTCGCACGCGGCGTAGGCGCGGGCGGCGGCCTCGCGGAGCGTGGGCGCGAGCGCGGTGACGCCGAGCACGCGGCCGCCGTTGGTCATGATGGCGCCCGCCGCGTTCTTGGCCGTGCCGGCGTGAAAGATCGTGGTGCCGGGCGGGAGCGCGGGGGGGAAGGTGATGATGTCGCCCTTCGGGAATCTGTCCGGATAACCCTTGGCAGCGACGACGACACAGAGCGCGGCTTCGGGGCGGATGTCGATCTTCGTGCCGGCGAGCCGACCGACGGCGGCGCGCCAGAGGAGGTCGAGCAAGTCGGTCTTCAGGCGCGGCAGGACGACCTGCGTCTCGGGGTCGCCGAAGCGGGTGTTGTATTCGAGGACCTTCGGCAGGGCTGTTGCCGTGCCGGGTTGAGAGTTGAGGGTTGAGGGTTGAGAGTCCGGCGGGCAGAGCATGATGCCGATGAAGAGCGTGCCGCGGAAATCGATGCCTTCACTGGCGATGGCGTCCACGGAGGGACGGACGATTTCGCGGTCGATGCGCGCGAGCAGGTCGGGCGTGACGATCTCGGCGGGCGAGTAGGCGCCCATGCCGCCGGTGTTCGGGCCGGTGTCGCCGTCGCCGATGCGCTTGTGGTCCTGCGAGACGGGGAGGATGACGTAGTCGCGGCCTGAGACGACGACGAGGATCGAGGTCTCGTCGCCGGCGAGACAGTCCTCGATGAGGATTCGGGGAGGTTGGGAGTTGAGAGTTGAGGGTTGAGGTCCGGAGAGGGCCAGTAATTGCCGGATGGCGGCTTCGGCTTCGGCGTGAGTCTGGGCGACGACGACGCCTTTGCCGGCGGCGAGTCCGTCGGCCTTGACGACGATGGGAGCCGGGCGCGAGCGGACGTAGGCGATGGCGGGCGCGGGCGAATCGAAGAACGCGGCGGGCGCGGTGGGGATGCCGTATTTGAGGAGGATTTCCTTCGTATAGATTTTCGATGCCTCGAGGCGGGCGCCGTCGGCCTTGGGGCCGTAGGCGGAGATGCCGGCCTTCTGCAGGGCGTCGACGAGTCCGAGCGAGAGCGGGACTTCGGGGCCGACGACGACGAAGGCGATGCGTTCGCGTTGGGCGAGTTCGACGAGGCCGGTGATGGCGTCGGCGGCGACGGGGAAACAGGCGACGTCCTGCGCGATGCCGGCGTTGCCGGGGGCGCAGATCACGCGCGGTCGCGCGGGCGAGGCGAGCAGTGCGCGGACGAGCGCGTGCTCGCGCCCGCCGGAACCGACGACGAGGACGGAGGTGGGAAGGGATTCGTTGGCAGCCACGGATGGCACAGATGGACACGGATGCGCGGCGGCGTCGAGTCCGTGGATGGGGGATGACGCGCGATTTCTTGTGCGATTTCAGGCCGTGATCCGGTTAATAGATGAAGCCAGATGCCGAACGATGCCGAACTTTTGTGCCGCTACGCCCGGGAGAACGATCAACGCGCGTTCGGTGAATTCGTGCAGCGGCACATGGCGCTCGTTTACGGAGCGGCGCTCCGGCGGACGAGCGGCCGGTCGGACTTGGCTGAGGAGGTGGCGCAGCGGGTATTCGCGGATGCGGCGCGGAAGGCGTGGGGATTGGCGGCCCATCCCTCACTCGCGGGCTGGTTGCACCAGGCCACGCGCTACGCGACGATCGACGCATTGCGCGAAGAGACGAGGCGCGCGCAATTGGCGCAGCGCTGGGCGGCGATGAACGAGTCCGAGCCAACGGCGGTGGCACTGCCCGATTGGGAACGGTTGCGTCCGGTGCTCGACGAGGCGCTGGACCGTCTGTCGCCGCGGGACAGGGAGGTCGTGTTGTTGCGGTTTTTCGCCGGGTTGCCGCACGCCGAAGTGGGGGCGCGGCTCGGGCTGGCGGAGAACGCCGCGCGGATGCGGGCGGAGCGGGCGTTGGAGAGGCTGCGGGCGCACCTCGGACGGCGGGGCGTGGTCTTGACGGCGACGGCGCTCGGATTGGTGCTGGCGAGCCAGCCCGCGGTCGCCGCACCGGCGGGGCTGGCGGCGGTGGCCACGCAAAGCGCCTCGACCGTGCCTGCAGCGGGAACGCTGACGATATTACTCATGAATAAAGCGATTCTGGCAGTAGCAGGTGTGATGATCGCCGGCGGCGCGACAGGGTGGCTCTGGATGGAGCGCAGCGGTGGCAAACCGCGGCAAACGGCGATGGCGCCGACGCGGGTGGTGCGGCACGAGGAGATTCCCATGCGCCGCGATGCGGCCGACGGTCCGTCGCAGCATGCCGAGATGGAGCGGGCGGAAGCGCTCGCCCGGCAGGTGGCGCAGCACCGTGCGAGACGCGAAGCGGCGGCGGATGCAGCCGAGCCTCCGGTTGCGCCGGGCGGGGGGCATCGCGACCGCGGGCGCGCCACGCCGCGCGAGGCGATCATGACGCTCGCGTGGGCGCAGGACGGGGCGGACGTGGAGGCTCTCGCCGGGCTTGTTTGCTTCGAAGGAGAGGAGGGCAGATATGCACAGGATTTTTGGGGCGGATTGCCGGAGGGCTGGCGCGCGCAGTTCGATTCGCCGGAGAAACTTTATGCGCTGTTGCTCGCGGCCGATGCGGTGGTCGCCCCGCCGCCCCCACCTGAGATTTTCGAGCGGTTCACGCAACTGGCGCGAGGCGAGGACGAGGTCGAGTTGGTGCCGCCGGGATTTCAGGCGCAAGGTATGTTCCGGTTCCGTCGGACCAACGATGGCTGGAAGTGGATCCTGCCGTCGCCGGCCGTGCGCGATCTTCCGCGACAGATATTGGCAGACAAGCCGGCTGCGAGACCGGCCGGCGGATAGCTCACAGCACCTGCAGGGTCTTGCGGTAGAAGCGGAGGACTTCGTCGGGGTCTTCGGAGAAGAGGACGTAGTCCTTCATCCAGGCGGGGGCGCGCTTCTCGGCGATCATGAGCATGACCTGTTTCTCGAGGTCCTGCCAGAAGCCGGAGCCGAAGAAGACGTAGGGTGTGCGGGGG
>PNKG01000047.1 GCA_013822585.1 Opitutus sp.
AAGATCGAATGGAAGGAGGCCGCCACGCCGCGCACCGTCGAATACTACACCAAGCACTGGCACGGCACGTCGTTCGGCACGAAGTTCGAGGGTCTCAGGATCTCGATGGACCTGCCGTCGCAACTGCCCGGCCTCTACCACGCCGGCTCCGTCGGCATCATCATGTCCGGCTGGCTCGGCACCATCAACTACGGCGTCATCGTCGCCAACCAGATCGACAAGGCCCTCGCCGCCGCGAAGCGCACTGCCGCCTGAGGGCCTCCCGCGAATCCACGCCTATGTCCGCGAATCACCTCCCTCTCGACTGTAGGGCCGGCGCTCGTCGCCGGGCCACGATTGTTTCTGCGCATCGGCGCGGTTTCCTCGCGTTAATTCGCGCCCACTCGCAGGCAGCCTCCGTCCCTTTCCCGTGAACGAAGTCGAACAACTCATCCCGCACCGCCCGCCGTTTCTCTTCGTCGACGAGATCGTCTCGCGCACGGACACTTCGCTCGTCGCCCGCCGCACCTGGCGCGCCGAGGAGGATTTCTACCAGGGCCACTATCCCGGCGCCCCGATCACGCCGGGCGTGTTGCTGTGCGAGGCGGTGTTCCAGACCGGCGCGCTGCTGCTCGCCGGCAAATTCAACACCGGCCCAGGCAAACCCAACGGCGTGCCGCTGCTCGCCAAGGTCGAGAACGTCCGCTTCCGCACGCCGGTGTATCCGGGCGACACCATCACCATCGAGGTGAAGATCAACGAGGTCGCCGGCGGCTTCCACCTCATGTCGGGCGCGATGAAGTGCGGCGACAAGCGCGTGCTGAACGTCGAATTCTCCGTCGCGTGGAAAACGCCCGAGGGCCAGCCGAGGACCGCATGAGAGCCGGCTCAGATTCCGTCCTGCACACGGCCGCCGCCTTGTAGCCGCGCGATGAACACTCCGGCAAACGACTTCCTCCAACTCGCGGGCAAGACCTTCCTTGTCCAGGGTGTCGCCAACAGGAAGAGCGTGGCCTGGCTCATCGCCAAATCGCTCGAGGAGCAGGGCGCACGGGTCGTCTACGCCGTGCGCTCCGAGGCGCGCCGGCAGTCGCTCGCCACGCTGCTCGCCGGCAAGCCGGTCTTCGTGTGCGACGCCGGGCAGGAGGGCGCCGGCGAAAAGCTGGCGGCCGAGGTCGCCGCCGCCGGCTTCGCGCCGCTGCACGGCCTCGTGCACTCGATCGCCTTCGCCAACTACAGCGAAGGCTTCAGGACCTTCGCCGAGACCAAGCGCGCCGATTTTCTCCAGGCCACGGCCATCTCGGCCTTTTCGCTCGTGGAGCTGACCCGCGCGTTCAAGCCGCACCTCGCGAAGGACGCCTCGGTCGTCACCATCGGCATCTCCTCGCTGCTCGTGACGCCGGACAACTACGGCTACATGGGCCCGATCAAGGCCGCGCTCGAGTCCTGCGCGCGCTTCCTCGCCAAGTCGCTCAGCGCCGACACCGCCATCCGCGTCAACGTCCTCGGCAGCGGCCCGCTCAAGACCAGCGCCTCGGCCGGCATCCCGGGCTACCTCGAGAGCTATCTCTACGCGGAGAAATTGACCTTCCGCAAACGCGCCCTCGACACGCAGGAGGTCGCCAACGTCGCCTTGTTTCTCCTCAGCCCGCGCAGCAGCGGGGTGAATGGCACGACGCTCGTCGTCGACGCTGGCCTCGGTTCGAACTATTTCGACAAGGACATCATCCGCCTCGCGATGCGGCCGGAAACACCGGCTCCGCCGGCTAAAGTTCCAAGCTCACAAGCTCCAACCTCCACATGACTCAGCGACGACATAAAGCCTCGTGGTCATTGGGGATTTTCCCGGTGCCTGGAAGTTGGAGCGTGGAGTTTCGCGAATGAAATTCGCGCACGCCTGCATCGAATCCATTGCCGCGGTCGAGCCCGACGAAGTCTGGCCGTCCGCCGCCATCGAAGCCCGTCTGCGACCACTCTACGAACGCCTGCGGCTGCCGGAAGGCCGGCTCGAATGGATGTCCGGCATCCGCGAGCGCCGCATGTGGCCGGTCGGCACGCGGCCGTCCGACGCCAGCGCCGCCGCCGGTCGGAAGCTGCTCGGGCTTTCCCGCATTCCCGCCGCCAAACTCGGGGTGCTGATGCACAGCGCCGTTTGCCGCGACATGCTCGAGCCGGCGACGGCGACGTTCGTTCACCACAAGATGGGCTTGGCGGGTGGCATGCAGGTGTTCGACGTTTCGAACGCGTGCCTCGGATTCCTCAACGGTCTCGTGCTGCTCGGATCGATGATCGACTCCGGCCAAATCCGCGCCGGCATCGTCGTCTCGGGCGAAAACGGCCGGCCGCTCGTCGAGCGCACGATCCAGCATCTGCTGTCCGCCAATCTCGACCGCAACGCCATCAAGCCCTTCTTCGCCAACCTGACCATCGGCTCCGCGGCCGTCGCCGCCATCGTGTGCCACGAGGACGAGTTGCCCGCCGGTGCGCCGCGCCACCGCCTCGTCGCGGGCGCCGCGCTGGCCGACACCAGCCACAGCGACCTGTGCCAGGGCGACAGTGCCGGCGACGGTCTGGCGATGGAAACGGACTCCGAGCAGCTGCTCCTCGCCGGGGTCGACGTCGCGCGGCGCACATGGACGGAGTTCAAGCGGGAAACCGGCTGGGACGAATCGACGCCGGACCGGTTCATCTGCCACCAAGTCGGCAGCGCCCACCGCCGGAAACTCTACGAGACGCTGGACCTCGATCTCTCCAAGGATTTCTCGTCCTTCGAGATCCTCGGCAACACCGGCTCGGCCGCGCTGCCGACGACGCTGGCGCGCGCCGTGGAGCAGGGCGCTGTGCGCGAAGGACGGAAAGTCGCCCTGCTCGGCATCGGCAGCGGCATCAACAGCCTCATGCTGGCCCTCGAATGGTGACTGCCGCCCAGATTCCGGACTGGTTGCGGAAACTCTATCCGTTCGAGCCGAAACAATTCGCGGCGCCCGCGGGCATCCTCAGCTACCTCGACGAAGGACCCCGCAGCGACGAAGCCGTCGTCATGGTGCATGGCAATCCGACTTGGTCCTTCTTCTACCGCAACGTGGTCCTGGCGTTGCGCGACCGGATGCGTTGCATCGTGCCGGACCACATCGGATGCGGGCTGTCGGACAAACCGCAGCAATGGGACTACACGCTGCCCAACCACATCGCGAACCTCCGCGCGCTGCTCGATTCGCTGAAGCTCGCGAAAATCCACCTTGTCGTGCACGACTGGGGCGGGCCGATCGGTCTGGGCGCGCTGTTGCCGCAGCCCGGGAAGCTCGGGCGAGTGGTGATACTGAACACCGCGGCCTTCGCCGACACCATCGTCCCGTGGCGCATCCGGTTTTGCCGTGCACCGGTGGTCGGCGAATTGATCGTCCGGGGATGCAACGGCTTTGCCTGGCCGGCCACCTGGATGGCGGTAACGCGGCCGCTGCCCGCCGAGGTGAAGCGCGGTTTCCTCTTTCCCTACGATTCCTGGGCTAACCGGATCGCCACCCATCGGTTCGTGGTGGATATCCCGAGCGGGCAGGGCACCCCGGCGGACCGGGCCTTGGCCGGAATCGAGGCCCGGTTGCCACTGCTCCGGGAGCGGCCGGTTTCGCTCGTGTGGGGCGGGGCCGATTTCTGTTTCAACCGGCATTACTTCGACCGCTGGACCGCACTGCTGCCCAACGCCGACACGCACTATCTTCACGCCGCCGGGCACTACCTGATCGAGGACGCCGGGGCAGAGGTGGTTTCGTGCATATCGGCACAGATTCTGGCCACCTGACACCTGACGTTTCCAGACGGGAAATCTCGCAGATTAGATAAAAGACATAATGCTTATTGTGCGTCGTTTCCGAGGGAAAAAACCACCCTTCGGATTCAGACCGCAGTCGGCAAAATTTTCCTTATAATCCTGCCGCCTCGCCAGATGCGCCGCGTTCAGTCCTCCGGCTATTCGGCTACCTAAACGGCGCTTTTAAACGCGGCCTCCGTTGGTGGCGGCTCGATTTCGACCTCATAGCGAGATCAACGGGCATGGCTCGCCGCACCGTCGAGTGGGCGCTGGCGTGGCTCCGCCGGAGCCACTGGCAGGAGCGGTTTGCTTTCCGCAAGCTCCGCGTCGGCCGGGTTTACGTTGTCGAAGTTTCGGACCGCAATCCGCGCCCCCTTTCCCCCACACCCCCTATCCCCGCTGTTCGTTCCGAAAGGTTCGGAAACACGGCGGGGCGCATTTCGGCTGAGACGGCCAGGGGCAAGCTCGGGAGGCTCGCCGCCTTCCTCGCCCGGCACGAACTTGCTCCGGCGCATTGGGACAACTGCAAAGTCCGATTCGGATTCGGCCATGCGTTCAACTTCGCCCTCAGCGCTCTTGTGCGCGGATTCGACCGAAACAGGATTCGCCGGGCCTACGAATCGGCCCTCCATCGACGGCACCGCGATGCGACCGATTTAGGCCTCAACACCGGCCGGCCCACAACGGTCCGTTGGGAGCCGTCGTCTACCGTCAGCCTCGCCCGCACCCTGCTCGCGGACGGCCGCGAGGATGCCGAGCGCATAGCCGAGCAGATCGACCGCCGCCGCGCCGAAACCGACCGAGTCCGGGCAGAGTGCCGCGCCGGACTGGCCGCCGCGCTCGCCACACCGTTTGCCACCTGATCAAGGCGCACGGACTGCGCGCCGAGCCCGAGACCGTTGACTGATTTCCCTATGAAAGACACCGCCTCCAAGTCCCGCCGCGCGGCATCGTCGCGCGTTTTCCTCGACGTGCACCCGAACGTCACGATTGTGCACACTGGCGACGCCTCTTCGCCGCTGTTCCGGCAGATCAACGATTCGTCCCACGGCATGGACCGCGCGGCCGTGGCGCTCGTGCTCAAAGACGGTCTGAAAAAGCAGGGCTACACCGTCACTGTCTCCGAATACGGCCCGGACGGAAAACCCCTCGAATAATCGGCCATGCCCGACCCCGAAACAGTCACAGCCGCGGAGGTAGCACCGGGCGAAGTGCCGGTGCCGACAGCGCCGGCAGACCCGTCACCCGTTCAGCCGGCGGCGACGCCAGAAACGGCGACGACGGCCGCGCCTGCGGGCGACATAAAACCCGGCGCTCTCGACAAGCGCGGGACTCCGTTCGACCCGGCGCGCCACATCCCGAAGATGCACCCGACCACAGGCGCGTGGCTGCCAAAGGGCGGCCGAAAGCGCGGGACTGGCAAGGGCGGCCAGAAGCCGGCGAGCTTCATCCCGCAAAACATTCCGCGTCCCGCGGCGGAAAATGGCACACCGCCGCCGCAACCGACTCCCGCCGCCGAGCCGGGAGGCATCGATTGCTCCGAGGAAGCCGGCGACGCAGTTGCCCACGGCATCCAGTTTGTAACCGGCGTCGTGCTCGATGCCTTCGAGGACGCGACTTGCTCGCCCGCCGAACACAAGAAAATGGCCGAAGCCCTCGCCGCCTATTTTCGCGCCATGGGCCTGCGCGCCGCGGCCTGGGTGGCGCTCGTGCTCGTGCTGACTGGCTACTTCCTCCGCACGTTCAAGCAGGAGAAGCCCCGCGCCAAGGTCCGCTCGTGGATTCACGGCGAGGCCGCCCGCGTTGCCGCGGCAAAGGACGTGACACCGCGCGCAGAAAATACCGGCGCAGCCAGATCTGCCGACGCCGCAACCGGCGACAGTCGGCCGCCGGCCGCGTCTTCCTCACCCCGCACCGTTTATGACCTGATTCCCACTTTTGAACCCGAATGAACCCCGACCTCCAAAACCTCGCCACGTTCGCCACCGCCCGCCGCCAAATGGTTCGCGATGTGGCCCGCATCACCGGCCGCACTCTGATCATCGGCGGGTGTGGTTTCCTTGTTTTCTTCCGCGGCGAGTCGGCGTGGCTCTTTGCCCTTGCCGTCGCCCTGTCCGCCCTCGTCCGCTGATGCCGCACAGCGCGATCATCGGTTCGACCGGCTCAGGAAAAACGACCTGCGGCCAACAGCTCGCCGCCCTCGCCGTCGCCGGAGGCCGCGGTGTGCTCGTGTTGCATAAGGAGCGCGAAGCGTGGCCGCTGCCCGCCGCTCCGCTCGTTTTCCAGACTCACGACCCGGAGCACTTCCTCGCCGTCTATTGGAAGGCGCGGAGCTGCGATTGCTTCATGGAGCTGGCCGATGCCGACGTGGATAAATTCGATTCCCGGTTCCATCGCTGCTTCACCCAGGGCCGGCACGAAGGACACCGGAATTTCTACCTGTCCCAGCGTGCGGCGATGGTTCACCCCAACGTGAGGGAGAACTGCGCCAGCCTCTACCTTTTCGCCGTCCCGATCAAGGGCGCGCGCCTGTGGGCCGACGAGTTCAACGACGAGACGTTGCTCGGCGCGACCATGCTCCCGCCTCACCAGTTTTTCCACAAGCCGTCGCGCTTCGCCCCGGCGCGCCTCGTCAAGCTCGCTACATGATTGACACCGCTCTATTTTTCGCGCTCACTGCGGGCCTCTCTCAACTTAAGCCGGTCCGACCGGCCCCGTCAGCGCCGTTTTTTTGTGTCCGCGCCAGTCAGCCCCTCACCGGGACGGCAGGCGGAAATAAAACACCGGCGCGAGCCGGGAATACCGTCGCGGGTTGCTTAAGCCCGAGAGAGCCCCGGTCCGGGGCGCGGACCAACTCTCAAAAATTAAGCCATGAAAAAGACCTCAGCGGACCGCACCAGACGGTATCGCATCACCCTCGACATCTCAGAGAAAAACCACACCAAGCTCACCCGCGCGGCGGCGGCGATGGGCATGACGGTAAATCAGGCACTCAACTACATGCTGAACGCATGGAGCGCCTACCGCGTCTTCGACGCGGCATGGACTGAAGACAAGTCCACCGAACATATGGACCTGAACGACGACCCCGACTGGTGGAAAAAGTCCGAATGAAACTCGACCGCTTCCGCAGCCGTCGCACCAAGCTCGCCCGCCGCCGTCTCTGTGTGCGTTGCGGCGAGAGCGCGCCCACGCGCGGGCGCCGGTGCTGCGAAACGTGCCTCGCGATCGAGGCGGAAAAGAATCGCCAGCGCCGCGAGAATCGGCGCTTGACGCAGATCGAGGCGCGCCGATTGACCGCGCTGCGCCGGAAGCGCGCTGTGATCGCCGCCGCGCTCGCGCGCGTCGATTGCAAACTTGACCGGACCGCCGCCGCCTGATGGTGCGCCGGGCTTTTTTGTTTGCGGGAGTGGGCGGCGGTATTACTTTAATATCAATGCCAATCCTCACTTTCAAAGTCTCCGCCGCCGAAGCGCGCGAAATCCGCGCCAAGGCCCGCGCTGCGCGCGCGGCCTCCGTCTCCGCCTATTTGCGCAAGCAGGCGTTGGGCGAGTTGCCGAAGAAAACCAAGATCGTGCGCCGGATCCACCCGATTTCCGGCCTACCCTACAACGCCGCCTCGGGGCCGGTGGTGACGGACGATCAAATCCGCGCGGCGCTGGCCGACTTCCCATGAAATACCTGCTTGACGTAAACGCGCTGTTGGCGTGCGAACACAAAGGCTCTCCGCATCACGCCACATTCCACGCTTGGGCCGGGCGCGAAGGTATGGCCGCACTGGCGACATGCGCGCATAGCGAGTTGGGCTTTATCCGCGTATCGATGCAGGTTTTCGGCTATACGCTGGCAGAGTCGCAAGACGCGTTGGCCGCGATCAAGCGGCGCGCGGGAGGGTTTGTCGAATCCGCACCCGCGCCGAAGCTCGCGAGCTGGGCCACGACGGCGGCGCGCACGAGCGATGCCTACCTCGTGCAGGTGGCAGAGGGCGAGGGATTGAGGCTGGCGACATTCGACGCCGGTATCCGTGGCGCGGAGCGGATCGTGTAGGCTTGTCAAGCGCGTGCGCAACACTGTGCGCAACGCGGGTGTTGCGCACAGTGTTGCGCACATCCTTGCCAGGAGCGGCGACGGTAGTCATCGGGTGGCGGCGTCAACCCACTCCCATGATCGAAAAAATCAAGCACGCTCTCACCTCCGGCTGTTTCTGGGCCGGCTTCGCCGCCGGTGCAATCGCCGCCGTCGCCTTCCCCAGGCTCGCCTCGCTCGTGCGTCCCGTCGCCGAGAAGGTTCCCGGCTCCAAGGCCTAACGCTCACCCCCGCCCCCTCGCACCATGAGCAAGCGCCGCATCGTCAAACTGCCCGCCTTCAACGGCGTCAACGCCGGGCAGCGGGCCACGCTCACCTTGCCGGTGGGCGCTCGCAAGTATCACTCGCTGATCGTCCAATACAAGGACGGCACCGCCAATCAGGCCACCACCGAAGCAGCGCTCAAGACGCTGCGCGTCCTCGTCAACGGCAAGTCACAGCGCGAAATCCTCGTTTCGCAGCTCAACGCCCGCGAAGCCTACCTCGGCCGCACCTTTCAGGCCGGCACGGTGCTCATGCCGTTCAGCGAGAACACCGCCCGCACCTGGCAGGGCGAGGAACTGCTCGGCTGGGGAACGTTCAACGTCTCCACGCTTACCGCCGAGATCGACATCGACGCCGCCGCCGTCGCTCCCGCCCTCACGGCCTACGCCGAGATTGAAGACTCGACCGAACCCCTTGGCGGAATCGTCAAATGGCGGCGCAACAGCTTCCAGACGGCCGGTGCCGGCGTGCTGGCGATTCGCGACCTCCCGCGTGACCCGCGCGAGGCCTATCAGCGCTTTCATATCTTCACCGCCAGCGCCACCGAAGTTCAGCTCAAGGCCGACAGCGACGTGATCGTCGAGACCATTTCCCGCGACCTGCTCGCCAAGCATTACTCGCGGCGGCCTCAAAAGACCATCATGCAGGCGGGCGTTCTCACGCTCGACCTCGTCGCCTCAACGCAGGTGACGGATTTCCTGCCGATGCTCCGCACCGACAACCGCCTTGTGCAGGACTTCCCGCTCGAAGTCACAGTCAGCGGCGCGAGCAACTTCGACATCATCACCGAAGTTTTCGGCCCGGCGCTCTAATCTCCGCCACCATCATGGACACCACGCCCCGCACAGATGCACAGACGGGCGCGACACTCGACGGCTCGTCTTGGCTCTCCGGCCTGCTGAAAACGGCGGCCGAGGGCTGGATTGCCGTCGAGACGGTGCGCAACCAGAACCGCGGCGCCGGCACCGTGACCACGGACGCCCCGGTCCGGGTTGGTAGTGCCGAATCCTCCGGCCTCTCGCAAAAAACGGTCATCATCGGCGTCGGCATCGCGCTGCTGGCGCTCCTCCTCGGGCTCATGTTCAGCCGCCGCTCGTGACCTACTGCCGTGCCTGTTCTTGTCGATCCCTCCCTGTCCGGCTCCGCGGACTTCTCGCGATTCTTGCCGACCGCAGCGGCCACGTCGCCGGTGAAGTCCGGCGCGTCATTCCTGACTGACATCCTCGGGGCGACGGCTGGCGCCGGTCCGATGGGACCGGCCGCCGCCGCCCTCGCCGCCCTCGCCGGTGGCCCGGACGCCGCATTGCAACCGGACGTTAACACTCTGGACGCAAAGCAGAGTTCCAGCATCCAGTTCGGCGCGGCGTTCCAAGTCGGCGGCCGGGGCAGCCAGCTCGACAGCCGCCCCAGCCTGACCGGCGCGCCGGCCGATTCATCGCGCGTCGCCAACGGCACCGGCGGCCTCAGCGGGATGGATGGCAACACACTGTTCGTCATCGGGGCCGTCGTCGTCGGCCTCCTACTCTTTGTCTTCACCGCCGGCCGCCGCCACTCCTAGCCATGGGCCTTTTCTCCTCAAAAAAGACCACCAACGTAACCGAGAACACCACCAATGTCTCGAATTACGATAACCGCGTGGGCGCGGCGGATAGCGCCAGAATCCTCGGCGATGGAGCTGCCATAGACGAGTCTGTCACGCTGATCGACAACTCGGTCAGGGTGGACCTCGACGAAGGCGTCGCCGCGGCCTCCATCGGCGGCGCGGTCGCGCTCGGCGAGGGTGCCTATGCCCTCGCCAACAGCAGTCTTGCCGCGCAGGCCGACGCCGCCCGTGAAAACCGCATTCTCGCAGAGACGGCGCTCACCGCCGTGGCCGACACGACGCGCAAGAACCTGCTCGACACGCTCGACGCCATCGGCGCGAGCAGCGGCCGGGCCATGGCTCTCGCCGGAGAAACCACCGGCGACGTGCTGGCCTTCGCACGCGCCAGCAACGCCAACTCCCTCGATCTCGCCGAAGCCGCCGGCCGCAACGCCGCCAATTTCGCGCGCGACAGCGGCCGCGACGCCCTCGAATTCGCCGGGGCTGCCGGAAACAGCGCCCTGTCTTTCGCCGACGCCTCCGGCCGCCGCGCCCTGGAGCTGGCCGCCGACAACAGCGCTGGAGTCCTTGGCATTGCGCGCGAGCTGGCCAACCGCGGTCAGGATGAGTCTGCCGCCGCGCGCAGTTCCGCCGCCGACACGATCAAGGAAGTGCTGGGCTTTAAGGAGGCCGGCGACACCAAGATTGCCGGCGACCTCATCAAGTGGGGTTCCGTCGCCGTGGCCGCAATCGTCGGGCTCATTCTCATTTTCGCGGCATCGAAAAAGAAGGCCACAGCATGAATTTCCCCTACTGGCAGGACTACCCTCTGACGCTCGCCAACGCGAACGACATTCAGAAATTCGACGCGCACGGCGCGTGGGTCGCCTGCTATTCGGCCTCTGAGGAGTTCGAGGTTTCGGTCAATGGCTCGCCTTGGTTGAAATTCAACCAAGGTCTGCGCATGGGCTGGCCGGAACAGGGGGTTAACGTTCAGGTCCGCGCCAAGCCGGGCGCGGCCGTGTTCCCCAACACCATCATTCTCCGTTTCGGCGTCGGCGAGTATTCGGACTTGCGGTTCTCGCTCGGCACGCCGGTGCAGATCGCCGCCGGCCAGCAGGTGAAGGCCACCTCCGCGGCCACACTGAGCGCGGCCGCGGCCGACGTGGTTCTCGTTGCCGCAACCAACACGCTGCTTGTCGCCGCGAACGCCGCCCGGCGCGAGGTGCGCGTGAAGAATCTCTCCAATGCTGTCGTCCGGCTCTCCTCGATCGACGCGGAATTGACGGCCGGAAAGGGCTACTACCTCGACGCCTACGCCGAGGTGTCGCTCGCCATTACCGGCGCGCTCCGCGCCCGCAGCGCCGGCACGCCGACGCTGAACGTGAGCGAAACCATTTACTGAGCCGCCATGATTTCCTTCGGTCCAGCAAATCGCGTCGCCGCCGTGGACGGCACCGCTGCCGCGCCGAGCATCGCGTTCAACAGCGACCCGGATACTGGGTTTTACCGTTACGGTGCGAATGCCATCGGCGTATCATCCGGCGGTGCGTATAGGTTCCGCTTCGATGCCAACAGCATCTATGGACCGGAGGGCAATAACAACCTGACCATGGGTTCTGCTGGTGCGATTTTTCTCACCGCCTCCGGCATCAACCAAAACATCACGTTCACGCCGAGTGGAACGGGCTGGGCGCAGATCGGCGGCGCGGTCGACGGACAGCTCCGGCTCTATAATTCCGCGAATTCCGAACTCATTCGTCTGCGTGTTGATGGCAATCCCAACTTTATCAACACCGGCGACCTTTTGCTGGGCACTGGCGCCACGGCGTCTAACGGCCGCGTCCAGCTGGTTGCTCACGGCACGGCGGCCGGAGGTGTCGGCTTCTATGATTTCTCCCTCTACCGCAGCGGCGCGCAGGCGGCGCGCCTCAATGCCTCCCTGACGGTCGATAACAACCTGACCGTCTCCGGCACGTTCGCCCCGAGCATCGTCGACGCTTCCACCGAATACCGCGTCGCTGGGACGAAGGTCGTCGGCACGCGCATCACCGGGTGGAATTTCGGCCTCGCGCTCAACCGCCTCGCGCTTGTGCCCGGAACGGCTACCGCGTCGGACGTGGCGAACGTCGTCAACGCCCTCCTTCAAGACCTCAAGTCTCACGGCCTTATCGGCTGACCTTTCCCCATGGCACTCGTCAAATCCATCCCCCTCGCCGCGAACCCAGAGTGGGCCGCGCTTTATCACCGCATCGAGCAGGCCGCCTATAACCGCCGCGAAAAGGTGCTTGAGGTCGTCGTCGGCCTTTACCCGAGCGCCGAACACGCCGCCGCCGAGCTGCCGCCCGTCGAGACGCGCGTCTTCCAGCTCAAGCAGGAGGACGCCGAGCTGCCCCTCGTCGCCCTGCACGACGCGGCCGGAGAACTCCTCTACTCCTTCCTGCGCTCGCAGGAGCTTTACGCCGACGCCACCAACGGCTGATCATGCCCGCCACGGCCGCCAACGCCGCGCGCAACATGCGCACCCTGTCCGCGAACATTCGCGCGCGGCTCGGCCTGCCCGACTCCCCCGCCCTGTGGACCTATGAGCAGCGCGCCACCTTCCTGCGCCAGCTCTCGGCCGACGTGCTGCGCCTGCCCGACTCCTTCACCGCCGAGCAGGTCGCCACCGCCCGCCGCATCGCCGGCCAGACCTATGAACAGCTGGCCGACACCTCCTTTGACCTCGGCGCGTTCGCCGCCGAAGCCGGCCGCAACGCCGCCCCCGCCCTCGTCGAGACGAAGTGGATTGTGTGGGGCCTCGTCGCCTTCGCCCTGTTGATCGCCCTCTTCCGCTTCGGCCCGCGCGGCCAGCGCTCCGCATGAGCACCGACCCCCGCCCCGCCCTCTTCGGCACCCTCGGCACCGTCTCCACCTTCAGCCTGGCGCAGTGGAACGACGCGCTCGGAGTAATCGCCGGGGTGCTCACCATCGCCTTTCTCGTCCGCCAACACCTCCGCTTCTCCCGCGAGCGGCGCCGCGACAAATGAAAATCCTCGACCTCCTCTTCAACGCCGCCTCTGGTGGCATCCTCGGCGTCGCCCTCGAACTCGGCCGCGGCTGGTTCGAGGTCTGGCGCGCGGACCGCGAACAAAGGCGCGAGATCGAGAAGATGGAGGCCATGGCCCGCATCCGCATCGAGGGCGCGGCGTGGGACGCCTTCGCCAAGTCCCAACAGCCCGAGAGCACCGCAGGCGTCTGGCCGTGGGCCGCATCCATCCGCATCCTCATGCGCCCGGCCCTCACGCTGCTTTTGCTCGCCTTCCTCTTTTACGCCTACTTCACCGCCGACGCCGCCGGCCGCGCCGACATGGACGGTGAGCTGCAATTCGCCGGCTTCACCGCTATTTTCTGGTGGTTTGCCTCGCGCTACCGCCCCGGTCCGGCCTCGCCCATCGCCGCGCCCCAAAAGTAGGCCGCAGAAACCGCCCAGGAATCGAAATTCCGGCCCGGCCTATACCTCGGTATACCCCTTCCCTCCGCGCCATGCGGTGAAGCCCACAAACGCCGGGCGGCCCTCAACGGCCGCCCGGTTACGTTTTAGGCGGATTGCCCGAAAGGTTTCCTCGCCGAATCTCGCGGGCTTTATAGGGATCTGTTTCAACTACCACCTCTTCAACGTCCTCTAGCCTGCTCGATAGTTTTTCGATTTCCTCCTCTGTCCCCTTTAGGCGAGCCCTTAGCGAGTGAAATAGAACGGAGACTCGAAATATGACGACAACGGTGACTCCTAGGGCCGCGAACAGGGTTCCCATTAGCCACTGAAACAGAGTGGTGACATCTACAACGGCCTTGGGGTCTGTCTCCATCCGCGCGCCTTGTTAACGACTGCGTCCAGCGGCGACCATCATTAGCCGGTCTGGCTCGCTGACTGGCGGGCATCCTTGCGCCTGCCAAAGCTCGAGAATTGCGAGCAGGAATTTTGCTCTAGACCACCCAAGGGGCGCGCGCCGCTTGTCGATAGTCGCGCCGAGTGATTTGGGCGCGCTCGCGCCAAGAAAAATGCGTGTTTTTCCTATCTTGCCCACAGGTGCATAAGACAGCGCCGAAACTGGGTCGGCTAGGAAAAGCTTGAAGTTCTAGATAGGCTATTTAGCATGACTCGCATGACGCCGCCCACCGTCTCCACTTTCCCCACCTCGCGCCCCGGTCAGACGCCGGGCGGCGCTCCCTCGGAAGGCGCGAGGGTGGGTTATTCTCACGCCTCGGGACAGATCGAGGCGTCCGCCCGCCAGCTGCGCGCCCTCTTCGCCATGACCTACGCGAAGGAAATCGCCGAGTCCTGCACCGCCGCTGCCCTCAAGCTCCGCGAACTATCCGACCCTGTGTCTGCCACCTATTTTGAGGGGGCGGCGGCCGAGTTCCGCGACGTCGAGCGCATCAAACGCGCCGCCGCCGGCATCGACGATTCACGCGGAGCGCTGGAATGGCAGAGGGACTAATGAGCATTTCGGACAATATTCTAGTTCTATCCCTCGCGCTTCTGGCGCTGGCACTAGGGCTGGTCCTTTTGTCGATGCTCTTAAGAGTCTGCGGATTTAATCGCATCGGCAGATTGCTCATGTGCTCGCTTCACTGCTCATGCGCTGCGACCATTTTAGCTTTTGCGTCGTTTTTTTTCAGATGACCCCCGCCGCTCCAGTCCCGCCAGTATCGACGGCCACGAGTGCCGAGATGGACCTTTTTTTCTCGATTCCGGCCGTGGCCCTCCGGGTATCCGCGAACGCCGATTCGCTCGGACGGGTCGAAAATTATTCGGCCGCCAATCGGCTCATGCGCCGGCTCGGCGAGATCGGCGCGCGTGGCCTTGTCTTAACCGCCGTTTCAGAAGGCGGTGCGCCGTGGCCCGAATCGGCGGTCGATTCCCTCAATCACTACCTCCGCGCCGGTAAAGGTCTCCGGTATTTCAAGCGCGTCTGCCGCACCGAATGGCGGTCGAAATACGGCTGGGCTGAGCTGCGCGGCCGAATCGGAGCACCCCCGATTTTCCCGTTATGAACACCACAGCCCCCTCCGTCTCCGTTGGCCAAGCCGTTTCTTTCAACCGCCTATTGCGCGGCAAACTAATCGGGGTGCGCGCCCGCATTATCAGTGTCGGCCTGGACCCATCGTTTGTCCTTATCGAATGGCAATCGACCAGCCACCAGCCGAAGCGCGCTTGGTGTAAACTCGAATCCCTGCACATCGGATGAGCCGATTCCCGCCCATCAAATTCGACCCGCCTGCCGCCGTGCGCGTCCGATTGGAGCGCATCGCCGAATTTCACGGTATCGGCCACAACGCGCCCTCGGCGAACGAAGTGGCGAAGCTCATCGCCTCCCAATTCTCGCTGGTGAAGCCCGCCCAATTCTTTCAGGCGCTCGCCGCCCTCAAGCCCTTTCAGGTCACGAACCCCTTTGCCGGCCTCGGCCCGATTCCGGCCCCAAAATCCCGCCACCGTCCTTTTTAGCCGTATGTCGTCATCAACGCCCGAATGCTTATTGTGCGACTTCGCATCTGTTCGGGAGCCCGGGGAATGTGGTCTTCTTCAGTTGGCCAGACCCCAGCGCCTGGACAATGGGTAATAAATGAACAACGGCTTCCCGACCACGTCCTTCTCCGGCACGTAGCCCCAGTAGCGGCTGTCTTGGCTGTTCGGCGAGTTGTCCCCCAGTGCCATGTAGGAATTCGCGGGCACCTCAGCGACTTGCCCGATGCCCAGCAGACCTGAGTTCACGTAACCGGGATAGAACCCCTCTTTGCGGGCGTTGGAGGAAAAAGCGTCGGCCCCGGTGATCGGCGATCCGTTGCGGAACAGCTGGCCGGCCGGATTGCCCGGATCGCCGTCACCGTCGCGGACGGATTTCGGCGCGCGGATCTCGAGCGTGTCGCCTGGCGTGCCGACCAGGCGCTTGATGTAATACTGGCGGATCTGCTCGCCGGCGCGCTGCATGTAAGGGCTGGCGATGTGGTCGGTCTTGAACACGAAGCCCTGTCCGACCTTGGGGGGCAGAAAATTGTAGGTGATGCGGTCGACGAAGAGAAGGTCGCCGGTATGGATGTCGAACGAGATGATCTCCTCCCCGCGACGCACCTTCCTGCCAACCGGCAGCCAATAGACGCGCTGCTCGTAGCTGCGGCCATTGGCCCGAAAGCGCAGCATCGACGATTCCGGGGCCTTGCCCAAGGCCAGCGCCTTCCTTTGCAGCAGTTCCTGCAGCGAATTCCTAGCCCCGCCGAGTTGCTCCTCCAGCACGCGCTCGAGGTCGAATTCCAACGGCACCTGCAGCTTGGCCGGGTGGCCGTCGACGAGGAACGTGTATTCGCGCTTCACCGTCGGCAGCACGCCGAGCATGCGCGCCGGCTCCTCGGAATAGATCAGGCGCAGATCGGCGTTGACCGGCACCAGGACTTCCCCCTCGGCCGGAGACTCCACGCCGTAGTGTGTGGCGCCGTAAGCCAGCAGCCGCCCTGCCCGTGCGACCAGGTTGGGTTCCTCCCCCGCCTTGAACAGCTCGTGCGTCATGCCGTAGTAGCTCGGCCACATCGAATTCGTCGGGATCTTGAACGGCTGCACGAAATACGCGCGCAGTCCGAGGATCACGATCGCCGCCAC
>PNKG01000048.1 GCA_013822585.1 Opitutus sp.
GTTTGCTGCAACCCGCCACTCCAAGTCCAAGCAGGAGCAGCGGCGTGAGAGCGATGAGGATGAATGAGCGCATGGTCTAAAGGGGTTGGGTCAGTTGCTTGCGATCGGCGGGAGTGGCGTGCCGGCGGGCCGGTTGCCCGTCACGAGGAACGAGAGTTCGGCGAGCGCCAGCTCGCGCTGCGTCCTGGCTCCGATCAGCTGCAGCTCGAAAGCGAGCTGAGTCTTCCAGGCGTCCAAGAGGTCGAAGAAATCGATCTGGCCGGTGAGGTATCCCGCCCGCGCAACCTCGAGCGCCTGCTTCGCCTTCGGCAGCAGCGCGTCGTCGAGCAGCGCGACATTGCGGTTCGCTTCGCGCAGCATGAACGACTTCTCGGCCAGTTCGACCGCCAGCATGATCTGCTCGGCGGCCAGCCGCGCCTCCCCCGCCCGTTTGCTGGCCTGGGCGGCGGCGATCTCGGCCGCGATCTTGTCCTTCCAGATGGGCAGCGTCATCGCGAAGGTCGGACGCGCCATGAGGGGTGAAGCCTTCACGTCGGCTTCGAGCCCCACGGTGAAATCGGGAATGCGGGAGCGTCCGGCCAGTTGCAGGGACGCCTCCGCGGCCCTGACCTCGGCTTCCATCGCCTTCAGTCTCGGGTTCTGACGCACGGCGAGCTCCCAGAGTTGATCCACGTCCAAGCCCAGCGGAGTGGTCTCGAACGTCCCGGGGATCGCGGGGGCGGGGGCGGCGTGCGGCAGCCCGAGCGCCGCCTTGTAGGAGGCGAGCAGCGCCGATCGCGAATCCTCGAGATTGGCGATTTCGGTCGTCATCTGGTCCTGTTCGATCTGCGCCCGCAGCACATCCTGGAGCGTGACCTTGCCGAGTTCGTTCTGCCGGCGGGCGATCTGCTCCATGTCCCGGGCAAGCTCGAGGGTCTCCCGGTTGACGCGCACCTTGGCGTCCAGGAAGTAGAGTTGGTAGTAGGCCCGTTTGAACGCGAACGCGACCTGCTGGATCTCGGCCGCCAGCACGTTGAACTTGACCTGGGCTTCCGCGGCGGCCATCTGCCCCGCCAATTTCAGTTTTTTCGGCCCCGGAAGATCGAACATCAGCCCGGGCATGGCCGATGCGATCATATCCGAGATGTCCGCCTGGAACGAAAATTGCGGATTCGGGAGCGACCGCTCGACCGTGATCCGCTCGACGGTTCTGACCCAGTCGAAATACGCCGCGTGCACGCGCGGGCTGTTGAGGATGGCGAATCCCAGCGCATCCGCATGGCTGGAGTCGGCCGTGAGCGCGGGCGGATTTTCCCGCGGAGCATCCGGGCCGAGGGACGCGGCGACGGCGGAGACCGTCGCGCGCGCCTCGCTTTCGCCCGGGGCCGGGACGCCGGCGCATCCAGCGAGGCCGAGGAGGACCGCGCCCGCGGCGGCAGCGCCGCCGAAGACCTGGGTTCGGATGTTCTTCATGGGGCTTACTTCTTCCCGTGCTCGCAGGGTTCGCCGGCCGCCATCGCCTCCTTGCTCATGCCGCAGGAACCGCAGCCCCCATCCGTCGCCGCCGCAGGCTTGGCGGCGCCCGCATACTTGGCCTTCTCATCGGGCGAAAGGTGTTCGATCGGCGGATGCCCCGAGGGCAGCGCCTTGGCGATGCGGTCGAGTTCCACGCCGCACTTCAGCATCGAAGAGCCGAAAAACGGATTTCTTGCGGCGGATTCCGTCTGGAGCCAACGGCCCGTTCCAATTTCCGGGGCCATCTTGCACTCGAAGAGGCGAAGGTTGGCGGCACGCACCAGCTTGCGCTCGCGCAGAGCATCCGCGACCGCCGTGCTGAACCGGACATAGTCCTTGCGCGCCTCTTTGATGTCCGGGCGATCGGGCAAAGGATCGGACGCATTCTTCGACAGCCGCTCCGCGAGCGCCGGGTCGGCGTCCGCCAGGTCGTGGTAGGCGCTGCGCACCGCCGGCCGGAGCGCCCTGTAGCCCGCGAGATCATCCGCGGCCAACGCATTGCCCGCCTTGCTCATCGACACACCCAGTGCTTTGAGGGCCTCGGATGAAAGATTGGCATCGCGGCTGGTGGCCGCGGGCTTCGGCGCGTCCATGGAGTCGCCATGGACATGCTGGGCACGAGCTTGGGTGAGCAACGTAAGCGCGATCGCGCAGGAGGAGAGGAACGGAGTGAGTTTCATGGTGATAATGCAGGGAGGTGAAAGGGGAGCCGGTGGTTTCCGCATAAGGACTGCGTCATCCGCATCGGCGCTGGGAGACCATCAGCGTGGAAGCGCGTGGGACACGGGCGTCGGGCATCGGCGGATAGGGATAACCGTCGGGAGAGAAGGAGTCGCGGTGGCTGACGTAGTGGACTTGCGGCGAGAGTTCACACCCTGCCTCTGATTTTCCACCGCGACTCCGAAATTGGGTTGCGACCGGGTGGCTGGGAGGCGCGCCCGAGCCGGCATCGGTTCCGCTGGTTCCTCGCTGCGTCCGAAGAACTCCGGCGACGGGCCGGCGTGCGCCGCTAATGAGGAAAGCGCGACCAGCGCCAAGGGGACGAGCGGGTTGTTGCTTTTCATCGCGGTGAAGATCGTCGTGGGTTGCCTATTTTCTACTCGGTTAAACGCGCAATCGTAAGAATCCCCTGATGGATTATTGCAAATTCCCGCGCATATTTTGCCTCGCGCAGCGGCCCACCGTGCCTGGAGAAAAATTATCCCGCGCAACGCGGGGCGTGGCAAGATGTGCGCTACAGGGTTGCCCGGGGCCGTTCGCGCGAGCCTTGGGAAGAATGGCCACCGCCCCCTGAACGTGCCTTCCCGGGGCGGAGCGCCGCCGCGGCACGGAACAGCGGTTTTGCAGCGGTGTGGCGCGGTGCGCCGGGGGGGGCACGCCCGATGAGTGCCGCTCGCGACATCGGCTTCGCCCAGCAATCGCCATCCGACGATAGCGGCGCGGGCCGTGAGGCCCGCGCCGTGTGGTATCGATCAGAACAAAGAACCCCGTCGGGGCCTAGTGGCCGAGCCGGGTAAGGAACGCGTAAATGATCAGCGCCAGCAGCACGAGGCCCGTGCCAACGAAGACGAAGCCGAGCGCCTGGTAGAGCGTGCGCCGGGTCTCCCAATCGTCGTGCGGAACCCGGTGCTGCTCGAGCCGGCCGCTCGCCAGCAGGCGGTCATGCCACTTCTTCCGCTCATGGAGCATTTCCGTCTTCGAGATGCGGCCGGAGAAGATGACCATGTCCATCGGGAACCGGTCGATCCGGAAGTGGGTGTTGAAGAAATGGAACGTGAAGATGAAGCCCGCGGCGAGCAGCGCCTCGTCGGAGTGGATGACGACGGCGATGTTGATGACCCAGCCGGGCAGGAACTTCGCGAAGAAGACCGGGAACCACAGGATGAGGCCGGAGACGCCGATCATCGCCACGCCCCAGAACACCGCGAGGTAGTCGAAGCGCTCCCAATACGTCCAGCGGTCCCATTGCGGTTTCTCGCCCCGGCCGAGGAACCACTTCACGTGCGCGATGATCTCGCGGAGATCCTGGAGCGACGGCGCCATCGAGTCGGGCCCGAAGAGCGCGCCCCAGACGCGGCCGGGCTCGAGCCTGCCCGTCACGGGGTTTCTGACCGCGCCGCGGTTTTTCCAGAACGAGATCGCCAGCGAGCCGAGGTGCAGGGCGAAGTAGCCGAAGGTCACGATCGCCGCGAGGTGGTGCAGGGTGCGCGCCGACTCGGGGCCGCCGAGCAGGTTGAACATCACCTTCGCCCAGCCCGTGTAGTAGAACTTGAGCGGCATGCCGGTGATGACGAGCGCGAGGAAGCTCGTGACGACGAGCATGTGCAGGAAGCGCTCGTAGGGCGTGAAGCGGCGGTAGGTCTCCGCATCGTCATGCGCCGCGGCCTTGGCGGCCCGGAACGCCGCGGGATCCCTGAAGTAGTTGAGCGCCATCCGCGAGATCCAGAGGAGCGTGTGGAGGCCGAAGAAACAGAACACGCCGATGAGCAGGCTCGTCATGAAGAGATAGACGCCGTTGAGCAGCGGATAGGTCTGGCCGTCGGACGGATCGGCGTGCGGCTGATACTGCGTGAACGAGACGTTGGCGTCGGCATGGCACTGCGCGCAGGTCTGCTGCAGGTTGGCCGGGTGGAGCTTGGAGCGCACGTCGTCCTTGGCGAAGACGTCGTGGTGGCCGTGGCAATCGTAGCAGGCGGCGACGGCGGGAGCGGAGCCGGCGCGGTTCAGCGCCATGGCCTTGCCGTGGTAGGTCTCGTGGTAGTTCCCGAGCTGCTTCTCGTGGCACCGGCCGCAGCTCTGGTCGCTGTTCTGCTTGAAGTGCGCGCTGGTCGGGCGCTCGATCTTGTGCGCGGAGTGGCAGTCGGTGCAGACCGGAACCTCCTGCTTGCCCTTGGCGAGGGCCGAGCCGTGGATGCTGGCGTTGAAGGTCTTCTCCACTCCCACGTGGCAAGCCGTGCAGGTGGCGGAGAGCTGGCTCTTGTGGGTGCGGGAGGCGAGGTCCTTGGACTCCTTGATGTCGTGGACGCCATGGCAGTCGTTGCAGGTGGGCGCGACATTGAGACCCATCTTGTAGAGGCCCTGGCCGTGGATGCTGTCGCGGAAATTCTTGATCGCATCGTGGCTCCTGATGCCGAGGCGCTCGATGGCCTTCTCGTCCTCGTGGCACTGGGCGCAGGTGTTGAGCAGGTTGAACTTCGAGACCGGCGAATCGATGTGATGGGCCGGGAGCAGCTCATGGGCGTTGCCGCCGTGGCAGGTGGCGCAGTCGGCCACCGGCGCGGCGCCGCCGGGCTGTTTCACGCCATGCACCGAGCCTTCGAACTGGCCGACCGCGCGCTCGTGGCAGGAGGCGCACCGCACCTGCGGGAGCTTGGACTCGTGCGGCGTCTCGCCGATCGTGTCGTGGCACTCGACGCAAGCGAGTCTCTGGTGGGCGGACTTCTCGAACAGATCGAGGCGCACGCCAACCCACTCCTTCGGCTGGCCCTTCTTGCGGGCCTTGAATTCCGCCTCGTGGCAATCCATGCACTCGCTGTTGGGCACGGCGGGCGCAGGCTTGGTGGGCGGGGCGGCCTCTCCGGAGGCGCGAAGCGTGGCAGCCGCGATGAGAATCAGCGCCAGCGCTCCTCGCGCCGGCCAGGACAGACGTGCGTCCGCGTTCATGGTTTTTCCCGTGGGCGCATGATGCCCGGACCCACTCGGAACTGCTGCGCACAACTTGGCGCTCGCTGGTCTCGGGTTGTGGAAGCGGAGTGCGCGGAGCCGCGCGCCGGGTTGCCTCCCCGGAGAGAGGACAGGAGATTTCGCCGGCTGCGTCGCGCCACCGCAAAAAATGCGCAACGATGGTCAAAGCTCCGGTAGCTCGGCCGCACGGCGTCCTTCATAGTGGCGTCGAGACAACCCCCCAGACCAACACCGAAGAAATCATGAATATCCGCGCCCTGCTCCCCTTCGCCGCCCTGGCCATCGCCCCGTGCGTTTTCGCCGCCGATGTCGCCGCCAACTGGGAAAACCACTGCGTCAGTTGCCACGGCGCGGACGGAAAGGGCGAGACGAAGATGGGGAAGAAACTCAAGATCAGGGATCTCACCGACGCCGCCTACCAGGCGAAGTTCACCGACGCCGACATCGTGAAGGCGATCAAGGAGGGTGTGAAGAGCGAGACCGGCAAGACCACGATGAAGCCGATCGAAGGCCTCACTGACGATGAGATCAACGCGCTCGTCGCCCATGTGCGCACGCTGAAGAAGTAGCCTGCCCCCGGATTCCCCTCCGCCATGACCCGCGTTCCACCGACTCCGCAGGAACAGGCCGTGCGGAGAACCAATTGGGTGCTCATCGCCGTCAGCGTCGTGTTTCTCGCGCTGGCGGCGGCCATGCTGGCGAACGTCTGGGGCCATCCCCCGCCGCAACAGGACATCCCCCTCGTCGACCCGGCCTTCCTCGACCAGACCGCGTCGCGCCAATCCTACGCCGATCTCGTGCGCGCGAAGGAGGACCTCTCCGACTTCAAGTGCTACACCTGCCACGAGAAGGGCGAGCCGCCCCCGCTGCGCTTCGACGACCAGCACAACATCATCGTCCCCGAGGAGCACGCCAACATCGAGACGCAGCACGGCTCGCACAACCGCAACAATCTCTGCTTCAACTGCCATAACGAGAACAACCTCCTCTCGCTCTCCACGCGCGAGAAGCACGAGCTCTCCTTCGCCGACAGCTCGCGCCTCTGCGGCAGTTGCCACGGCCCGACCTTCCGCGACTGGGAAGCCGGCGTGCACGGCCGCAAGAACGGTTACTGGGACAAGTCCCGCGGCGAATCCCGCCGCCTCGACTGCGTGAACTGCCACAACCCGCACGCCCCGCGCATCCCCGCCCGCCCGCCCGCCCCGGGCCCGCATCCGCTCCGCACACCGGAGCCCTCGGGTCGCGCCGCCTCAGCCCCCACGCACTGACCATGCCCCTGCCCGACACCACTTCCGCTCCGTCCGGCCCCCCCGCCCCGGACATGAACCGGCGCACCTTCCTGCGCTCCACCGCAGCCTTCGCCGGGCTCAGCGCCCTCGCCGCCAGCCTGGCGCCACTCCGCGAGCTCGGCGAGTTCTCCTCCGTCGAGGAGTTCATGCAGAAATACTACAAGGAGATGACCCCCGAGGACATGGCGAAGGTCCTCAAGCGCATCGAATCCCAGGTGGAGCGCGAATACGGCATCCGTCCCCATGTGCGCGACCTCCGCCCGATGAACGGCGTCGAATTCGTCTACTGCCTCAACCTCACCCGCTGCATCGGCTGCCGCAAGTGCGTGCACGCCTGCGTCGCCGAGAACAACCAGTCGCGCAACCCCGAGATCCAATACATCCGCGTGCTCAAGCTCCCGCACGGCTCGATGGACATCGAGAAGGCCGAGCACAACTACAACCCCGAGTCCGTCCCGGAAAAAGGCTTCTTCTACATGCCGGTGCAGTGCCAGCAGTGCCAGAACCCGCCCTGCGTGAAAGTCTGCCCCGTCAACGCCACCTGGCAGGAGTCCGACGGCATCACCGTGATCGACTACGACTGGTGCATCGGCTGCCGCTACTGCGAGGCCGCCTGCCCGTATTGGGCCCGCCGCTTCAACTTCACCAAGCCCTCCATCCCGAAGGACCGCCTCAACCCCAACATGGCCTACCTCGGCAACCGCCCGCGCCAGCAGGGCGTGATGGAGAAATGCCACTTCTGCATCCAGCGCACGCGCGACGGCCGCTACCCGGCCTGCATGGAAGTCTGCCCGGTCGGCGCCCGCAAATTCGGCAACATCCTCGATCCCGAGAGCGAGGTCTCCTACATCCTCCGCGAGAAGCGCGTCTTCATCCAGCTGAAGGAGGAGATGGGCACCAATCCGCGCTTCTTCTACTACTTCGAGAAGTAAGCGCCCGCCCACCCGCTGAACGCCTCCGCCCCATGATCCAAGCCTCCCGCGACTACCTCACCTTCCTCTGGCGTTGCGCGCGCGTCGCATTCGTCGGCGACTGGCGCTACTACACCTGGATGGGCCTGCTCACCGCGCTCTGCCTCCTCGGCCTCAACGCCTACCTGAAGCAATTCGTCCACGGCCTCGCCGTCACCGGCATGAGCGACGAGGTCTCCTGGGGCGTCTACATCGCCAACTTCACCTTCCTCGTCGGCGTCGCCGCCGCCGCCGTGATGATGGTCATCCCCGTCTACATCTACGACAACGAGGAGCTGCACGACCTCGTCATCTTCGGCGAGCTGCTCGCCGTCGCCGCCATCGTCATGTGCCTCGCCTTCGTGACCGTCGACCTCGGTCGGCCCGACCGCTTCTGGCACCTCATCCCCGGCATCGGGCAGATGAATTTCCCGAGCTCGATGCTCAGCTGGGACGTGATCGTGCTCAACGGCTACCTGCTGCTCAACGTCCACATCTGCGGCTACCTCATCTACTGCCGCTACCAGAAGAAGAAACCCGCGAAGTGGTTCTACATTCCCTTCGTCTTCATCGCCATCGTCTGGGCCGTTTCCATCCACACCGTCACCGCGTTCCTCTACGTCGGCCTCGGCGGCCGCCCCTTCTGGAACTCCGCCATCGTCGGCCCGCGCTTCCTTGCCTCCGCCTTTGCCGCCGGCCCCGCGCTCATCATCCTCGCCCTCCAAGTCATCCGCCGCGTCACCGCCACGGCGCCCGCCGGCGCCGACACCCCCGGCTCCGCGATCAAATCGAGCCGTCCCGCCACCGAGGCCGATCTCGCCGCGCTCGCCGCCTACCTGCCGGAGCTCGCCGAAGTGCCGGCCGCCGCCCGCGCCCGCGCGCTCGCCGGCGCCAGCGTGCTGGAGGTCGAGCCCGGCACCGCGCTCCTCCGCCAGGGCGCGAAGGACCACGAAGCCTTCTTCGTGCTCCAAGGCCGCGTCGTCGTCCGCCGCGCCGAAGGCGGGCGCCTTCGCGTCACCCGCAGCGCCGGCCCCGGCGACCAGTTCGGCGAGATCTCCGCCCTGCACGGCACCGCCCGCACCGCCACCGCCACCGCCGAGGAACCCTCGCTCGTGCTCCGCCTGCCGGCCGACAGCCTCCGCGTGCTCATGGAGACCGGCGCCGTCGACCAAATCGTCCGCTCGCGCATGCAGGAGCGCCTCCTCATCACCGACCACGCGTTGCTCACCCTGCGCGGCATCGTGCAGGTTTCGATGATCATCAACGTGTTCCTCCTCGCAAACGAAGTCTTCAAGGAATTCTACTCCGGCACCACGCACGGCGCCTCCTCGCACTACCTCTTCCTCGGCCTGCACGGCCACCACGCCCTCGTGCCTTGGATCTGGACCGCCGTGGCGCTCAACCTCATCGGCATGGTGCTGCTCATCCTCCCGCTCAGCCGCTCCCTCAAGTGGCTCGATGTCGCCTGCATCTGCTGCATCGTCGGCATCTGGATCGAGAAGGGCATGGGCCTCGTCATCCCCGGCTTCATTCCCACGCCGCTCGGCGCGCTCGTCGAATACACGCCGAGCCTCAACGAGACCCTCGTCTGCCTCGGCATCTGGGCCTTCGGCCTGCTGCTCTACACGGTGTTCCTCCGCATGACCGTGCCGATCCTCCAAGGCCGCATGACCAAGGCCAACGAAGGCCAACCCGAGCCCACGCTCGCCTGAACCCATGGCCCGCCAGCTCACCGCCGACGACGCCAAACAATCTCTCGCCGCCCACGTCGGGGCGAAGGGCGCGGAGATCTTCGCCAAATACGGCCCGCAGATCGGCTGGGCGCAGCTCCAGGCCATCCTCGGGGACCCCGCCTGCGTGCGCTATCCGTGCCGCCTCGAGTTCGACGCCGCCGCGCTCCAGCCCGGCGAGATCGCCCACCCCGAGCCGCTCGGCGGACGCCCCGAAGACGGCTACACGCTCCACGTCCACCCCGTCTACCAATCGCAGCTCGAGATGGTGCCCTACGTCGCGCTCTACCAGCTCGTCCTCGTCAACTACGGCGTGTTCGCCTCGGCGGACGACGCCGAGATCTTCGCCGCCACCGCGCTCGGCCTCGACCGCGAGCTCTACTACCAGGCCCTTTGCCACCTCGCCGATCAGGTCGCCACCGCCGACGCGCCGACACCCGGCGGCGCAGCGCCGGCATCCGCGAGCGGCTGCGGCAGCAGTTGCGGCTGTGGCGGCGCGCGCTGATCATTCCGGGACCCTCCGCTCGGCACGGCAGTTGACGCCGCCACTCCGAGTGCGTATGGAAGCCTGACCATCCGGGCCCGCCGAGGGCCAACGGCACCGACCAGAAAAATGGTGAACCATTTTCAACATAACCCTCGGCATGCCTTCTCATGGAAGTCGCCAGAGCCAACGCCGGGATCTGTCACGCAGCGTGCTGACGCACGCTGCGCGCCAGCTGCCATCGTGGCTCATCTTTGACGTTCGGCGAAAATTTATGCGCAAAATTATCTACTTAGTTTTCCTCCTAAATGCCGGCGTTCTCTTCGGTGTCGAAGACACGCCCGAAAACCGGTCGCGAGAAGCCGATCGTTACCTGGCCGCCACACCTCCGAAAGAAATGTTCGCAGATATGGCAGAGCAGGTCGCCAAGACGGTTCCCCCGGAGAGACGACAGGCGCTTAAAGATGCGTTCACGAAGTATCTAGATTTGGAAGCACTGACCAAAGCGATGCGGGATGCGATGGTGAAGAATTTCACGGCAGATGAATTGAGTGCGCTTGCGGATTTCTACGGCTCACCCGTTGGCAAATCAGCGATGAAGAAATTTGGAACATACATGGCCGATGTTATGCCTGCGATCCAAGGTGAGATGATGAAAGCGTCTGCAAAGATGAATCGAGACCTACCGGATGAACCTGAAAAGAAGCCGAACCAATCGCCACAGCCAACTCCGGGGAGCTGACGCTCCCTTTCGTGGCTGACCTCAAACGATCGGCGGAAGAGAAGATGAAGAAACAGGCGGCGAAAGATTTACTCCCGAGCAGCGCCATCGGCAGGTTTGCTATCGGTTTCGCGGTGGCAGCTTTGATTGCTTTCTTCGCCATCGCATTACTGCCGCCTGCCCACGACCTGAAGAGTGCAGCGCTCGCGGCATTGGTCTTCGGGTCCGCAGCAGGCATCGTTTCCGCGTGCGGGAAGAGGTGGCTGAATTTGGTCATCGGCATTTTCACGCGGTTCGGTTTCTAGCGCTTGCATTGAAGAGAGCCGATCCAGCCGCCACAGCAGCAACGCCCTTGATCTCACCTGATTCGTTGATGGTATCTCCGCTCAACATGGCCCCGTTATTCAAAAGAGACGAGTCTCGTCCGTGAGGACGGGGTCGGTAGACTGCGCCTTATGAACACAAACGAGCTGACCATCGGACTGGACGTTGTTCGTCGCCCCGCCCGCTGACGCGGGCACCCGGTCTCCTCACCCTGCGCTGCGCTCCGGGCAGCGCTGCGACGCGGTGCACCCGCAGTCATCGCCGCGTTGCCGCGCTCCGTCGGGGAACGCCGGCGCCGTGCGGCTCAGTTCTCCTGCCCGGGCTGCGAGTCGCCCCCGCCGCCCTTGGCCCTCTGGCGGGCGTAGAAGATCGAGAAGCCGATCAACACCACTCCGAGCACCAGGAATGAGACGATGCGGTAGGCCGGTTGCAGGCGCGAGAGGTCGACGACGAAGACGTAGCCAATGGTGGCGAAGATCGTCGCCATCGCCATCCAGCGGTATTTGCGGCTGCCGAGCAGGAGGCTCGCCACGAAGTAGCCGCCGGCCGCGAGCAGCCAGGAGGTGCTCACCAGCGACTTCGGCACCGTGTGATAGAGTCCGTAGGGGATGATGACCGTCGCCGCCGCGAGGTAAACGTTGCGCATGAACTCCGTCCGGAGGCTCAGGCGCTCCTTCTGCCAGTTGAGGATGCGCGCGATGAGCAACGCCACCACCGCGAAGCTGAGGTTCACCCCGCCGGCCGCCGGCGCCATCAGCAGGTAGGCCAGGTAGATGCCGCCGAAGATGAAGAGATTGGCGACGATGACGATCTTCGACTGGAACCACACCGCCGTGGCGGCCACCAACAGGCTCTGCCAGGCGAGCCAGCTGTAGACGGCGGGAGACGGGGCCCAAGCCATGATGCCCGCGCTCAACGCCAGGTAGCCGAAGCAGGCATAGATCGCCGGGCCGTAGCGCCCGCGATGGTGCAGCCAGTAGGCGTTGGCCGTCACGAGGAAACCGGCGGCCAGCCCGAGCTGCACCCACGGGAGCTGGCCGCGGTGGTAGAGCTGGGCGTTGAGCAGCGCCAGCACGATCAGGCCGCCGCTCGCCGCCACGGCGCGCAGGATGCGGAGCACGTCGGCCTCGCTCTCCTGCGGACGCAGGAGGCCGGCCGACACGAAGGCGCCGCCATGCAGGGCGAGGAAGAGCAGGTTCCAGTGTGGCTCGGCCATGGCGCGCACAGGATGGCCGGCGAGCGGGTTGCCGAGCAGCCAGTTCAGGTGCGCAGTGTAGACGAGCGCGGTGGTGACCAACCCGAGCTTCCACCAATGGCGCCCGCGGTAGAGCCACACGGCGACCCCCGCGGCGGCGGCGAGCACAGCGAGGGAGAAATTCGGCGTGTCGGCCACGATGCCGGTCATGGCGACCAGCGCCGCGGCGAGCATGGCGGTGAGTTCGCTGTCGCGCCGCACGGCCACGGCGTATTGCGCGGCATGCACCGCCAGCACCAGGCCGAGGACGAGCGCGCGACTCGGCACCGCCGGCTGCGCGGAGAAGAAATTCAGCCGCAGCGTGGCGAAATAGAGCAGGAAAAGCGCGCCGCTGAAGAGTATCCGCGACGTGTCGGCGAGCGTGCGCTCCCAGCGCCGCGCGAGGGCGAAGAAGCCGCCCGCCGCCGCGTAACCGATCAGGCTCGGCAGATACGCCGGCAGGCCGGCGAAGGGATAGACCACGAGGAAGGAGAGGCCGACGATGAGCGCGATGACACCGACCCGCGCGAGCCAGAACTCGCCGATGTGCTCCTCCAAGCCCTCATCGGTCGCGCCCGGCGCGGCGCCCGTTGCGGTCGGCGGCGGCAGGCCGGTGAGGATGGCCTCGGCGTCGGCCGGCGTGAGCGGCCTGAACCCGAGGTAGTTTTCCATGCGCACCAGCCGGGCCTCGAGCAGCCGCGCCGGGTCGGGTGCGGGGCCGGCGGGTGCGGCGCTGCCCGCTACGCCGCTGGCAGGCGCGGGCGGGGCGTCGGGGTTCGGTTGGGGCGCATCGGCGTTCATGGGAAGGCCGGAGGAGGGATTATGCGCAGAAAAGCCGCCCGGCCGCTGCGCAAGGGTTGCGCATCGGTGGGCAATGGTTGAAGCGCCCCTTCCCCACTCGGCACCGGCGCAGGGCCTTCAACCCGGATTCCGCGATCGCCGGAGTGTGCGAGGGGCTTTATACCAGCGTCCGCCCGCTTCTGGACTATTGGGCAGGCAGGTGGTCGCCGCCGTCCCCGGCGGCGACAGGCGTCGTCGGGGACGCCGACGCCCACCCTGAAGTCAATTAGCTACGGGGGCTTGGTATTGCGTCCCGACATCGGCCGCATCTTCCGCGCACGGGAAAGTCGCGGCGCAAAGCCGTTCCCACATGCGGAGCGATCTTCTCCCATTGCGGAATCCGGGTTCAATCGTCCGCATCGCCCCGATTCGCACCCCCGCATCCTTGGTGGCGCGGCTCTTCAGGCCGACGGCCCACATCCAGCAACCGCGGAACACGGAAAGTGGGCCAAGAAACCGGCGCGGCCTTTGGCGGGCCGCGCCGGTCCTCACTAACCTATGAACTGGGCAACTAAGGGCAAAGGGGCATGCGGCGGGGAAAGGGCGCGGTCATTTGCCTTGGATGCCGCCGTTGTGGCAGTCCGCGCAGCGGAGATCCTCGTCGTATTCGCCGTCGGGGTGCTTGAACGGCAGACCCGCGGCGGTGAGCGTCGCGAGGTCGGAGCCCTTGCCTTGGGAGATGATGATGTGGCAGGAGGTGCAGTCGCTGGCGCGCACCTTCTCGCCCGTGGCCGTCGAGTGTTTGTCGTCGTGGCAGCGGAAGCAGCCGGGCCAGTCCTTGTGGCCGATGTTGTTCGGATACTGCCGCCAGTCGGCCTTGCGGTCGGGGAAGAAAGTGGCGGCGTAGAGCTCCTGCACCTTGGCGATCGCGCCGGGCAGCGAGGCGGCGTCCTTGTATTTCGACTTCAGGTATTCCGCGATCTTGCCGGGCGCCTCGGCCGAGGTGATGATGCTCTCCTGCGTCATGGCGGCGACGGCGTGGCGCTTGATGTTGGGCAGGTCGAGCGGGAGCTGGCCGAGGGCCATGGCGCGCTCGACGATGTCGTTGGCCGGCGGGAAGACGTGTGCGGGGCGGTTGTGGCAGTCGATGCAGTCCATCACGCGGATCAGGCCCGCGGGCGGCTCGCCCTTGAATTCCTCGTTGCGGAAGATCTTCTGCGCGCCGTCGACCTTGTTCGTCACGCGCATCCAGACGATGTCCTGGCGTTTCTCATCGGCGGCATAGTATTCGACGATCTGGTCCTTGCTCACGTGCCAGTGGATGCCGTTGAGCGGCGAGCCCGGGCGGCCGTCGTTCACGCGCATGAGCATGCGGACGGTGTAGGCGGTGTTCTTCCGGTCGGACAGGAAGTGCTCGTAGGTCATGTCGAGGTTGCCGAGGAACTTCTCGGGCCAGTGGCACTTCTCGCAGGTGTCCTGCGCCGGGCGGAGGTTGTGCACGGGGGTGGGGATGGGGCGCTGGTAGTTGTCGAAGACGAAGGAGTAGAGCTGGCGGGTGCCGTTCATCTTGGCTTCGACGAAGGTCTTGGCGCCCGAGCCGACGTGGCACTCGACGCACGCCACCCGCGCGTGGGCGCCGCGCTGGTAGGTCTGGTGCTCGGGGTTCATGGCCGAGTGGCAGACCTGGCCGCAGAAGAGATTGGATTCGGCGTAGTGGTAGGTCTGGTAGCTGCCGAAGGCGCTGAGCATGATGAACAGCACCCCGCCGATCCCGAAGAGGACGATGGCGCGCTTGCGGCCCGGGCTGGAGAAGTCGAGGCGCCATTTGTCGGGGATGGCGGCATGTTTGAGCGCCCAGCGGCGCTGGGCCCAGGCGCCGAAGAACACCAGCGCCAGTCCGCTGATCAGGAAGACCGGGGCGACGATGTAGGTGAAGATGCCGAGGTAGGGGTTCTTCTCGCCCTCGGTGAAATCCATCCACACCAGCAGGGCGAAGGAGAAGAGCGCGCCGATGGCGAGCACGCCGCCGGCGGCGCTGATCCAGTTGTTGAAATTGGAAGGCGCGCGAGGCGCAGGTTGAGGATGGACGGTCATGACGGGTGGGGGGCGTGCTGACTGCGGGCTGCGGGACGGCGCGGGAGCAACCGGGCCGGCGCAAACGAGGCCGGGCGGAGCGACTGCCTATCCTATCTTGTCCCGAGGGTAAAGGGGGATGAAAGAGCCGACGGAGCTCAGTGCTGCCGTCGGCTCTGGAAAATACCGCCCGAGGCGGCGTCAGGCCTTCAGCGAGCGGATGTAGGCGACCAAGTCCTTCGCGTCCTGCTCGGACAGCTCGTCCTTGAAGCCTTTCATGCGCTCCTTGCCGCCCTCGCCCTTCACGCCGTCGAGGATGGCCTGGAGCATGGCGTCGTCCTTGAGCTCGGCCTGAACCTTCGGGTCCGTGTAATCGCGGACCTTCAGTTTCTTGCCTTGCTTGGTCTGGGCCTTGCCGTCGGCGCCGTGGCAGGAGGCACAGGAGTTTTCCCAGTTCTCCGCGGCGGTGGCGGCCTGGGCCGCTCCGGCCGCGAAGGCCAGCGCGAGGCTGGCGATCGCGATCTTGGTGGTGGACTTCATGGCTGAGTCGAGGATGGGTTGGGGGCCGGTGCGGGCGGCCTCTGCGGGGCTCAGATGGCGTAGTCGAACGACACGTAGGCCAGGGGGCCCTTGAAGTTCGTGTTGCCGCCTGTGGTTTGGTTCTTGGAGTTGACGTAGCCGAGCTTGAACTGGCCGACGATATCCTTGGTGAAGCGGTGCTTCAGGGCGCAGGTGACGGTGTATTCCTTCACGCCGGCGCCATACCACTGGGTCGCGTAGGTCGGG
>PNKG01000049.1 GCA_013822585.1 Opitutus sp.
TGCAACATCGGGCGGCGCATGTCGCAGTCGATGAGCAGCACGCGTTTGCCGTGGCGGGCGAAGGAGGCCGCGAGGTTGCAGCTGATCATCGTCTTGCCTTCGCCGGGGATGGTGCTGGTGACGAGGATCGACTTGGGGAAATCCAATTTCGACTGGATCTTCACCGCGCTGTAGACGGAGAGGAAGGCCTCCGAGCCGGGCGAGGTCTTGTTGCTCGTCACGAGGGTGTGTTTTTCCGTGTCCGGCACATCGGCCAGTTCGGGGATGATGCCGAGGAGATGCGCGCCGATGAAGCCTTCGATGTCCCAGGCGCTCTTCACGCGGTCGTCGAGGAAGCTGAGGCCGATGGCGACGACGGCGAAGACGAAGAGCCCGAGCGTGACGCAGGTGCGGATGATGTTCCGCATGTTCGGCGTGTAGGGTGATCCGGGCGTGTTGGCCGGATCGAGCGGCTTCACCGGGATGTTCTCGAGGTTCTTCGAGGTCGTGGTCTGGTTCAGGCGATCGAGAATCTGGATGTAGTTCTTCTTCGCGACCTCGGCCTGGCTCTCCAGGCTCTTGAACTCGACGGAGAGCTCGCCGAGGCGGAGCTGCTCGTTCTCGGCGGCCTTGTATTCCCGTTCGTAGGAGGCCTCGGAGTCGGCGACCTTGCTGAACTGGGTGCGCAGGTCCGCGATGGCCTGGTCGATGTTGCGTTGAATCTGCTGGTTCACCACGTCGAGGGCGTTGGCGACGTCGATCATCTTCGGGTGCCGCTCGAGGTAGCGCTCGCTCAGGATCGACTGCTGCTTGCCGAGGTCGGCCAGCTGATTCTTGAGATTCGGGACCGGGCCGTAACTGGCGATGTAGGAGACCTCGAGCAGATTGCCGCCTTCGCTGCGGATGCGCTCGATCTGCTTCATGAGCACGTCGAGATTGAGCCGTTCGATGCGGACCTGGGTGAGCGCGGCGTTGATCGAGCGCAGGCGGTCGGCCACGATGTCGACGCTGGCCGAGAGGGAGACGAGGTTGTGCTTGCGCTTGTAGTCCTGCAACCGCAGCTCGGCCGCCTCGGATTCGCGGCGCAATTCCTCCGCGCGGCCGCGGAGATAGTCCTGGGCGAATTCGGTTCTCCCGCCGACGGTTTCAAACAGGTAGCGTATGAACTGCTGCGTGAAACGGTTGGCGAGCAGGGCCGCGCCCTCGGGGTCGCGGTTGGTCACGGTGACGCTGATGAGAAAACTGTTGCGGATCGACTGCACGGAGACGCCGCCGACGAGGCCGTGGACGCCCGGAGGCGTGGCGCCGGGAGCGAGATCCCGGAGGTAGGGGCGCTGGAGAATCTTCACTTCCTCCGGTGTGAGGGACTGGATCACCATCGCGCGAAGACGGCCGCTCTCGAGGATCTGCTTGTAGGTGTTGAGATCGATTTCGGAGCGGACGGAGGCATCGACGACCTGCTCGTTCAGCACGACGCGCTCGGGGCGCTCGAATTGCATGGTCGCCGTGGCGGAATACATGGGCGTCTCCTGCGCCTTGTAATAGCCGACGGAAAGCGCCACCAGCAGCGCGACGGGCAGGGCGATCCACAGCCGCTCCCGAAGGATGATGTAGTAGTCCCGCAGCGTGCGGCGCTCGACGACATGCTCCTCGTTGCCGTGGAGCGAAGCCGAGGGCTTGGGCGGAATGGGGGCGATGTTCGGAGCGGACATGCGGGGTCAGATCAGCCGCTCGGGGACGTTCACGATGTCACCGGGCAGGAGAAGGATGTTCTGCTCATCGAGTCTGGGATCGTTCTTCTTGCCTTTGATGATGCTCTCGACGTCGACCACGAAGGTCTTGGTTGATCCATCCGGCAAGGTGCGCCGCACGGTGATCGCCGTGCCCTTGGCGATGTCGGTCAACCCGCCGGCCTTGGTGACCAGCTCGACCACGGTGAAGGTGGACTCCGTGGGCAGCGCATAGCGTCCGGGGCTGCGCACTTGGCCGTGGATGGAGACATCGCGGGGAGCATAATCCTCGACACTGACGGTCACTTGCGGGCTTCTGAGAAAGCGTCCCTCCTGATAGCGGCGCTGGATCAACTCCTGCGCCTCCGTGACGGTGAGTCCGCCGATGGCCACCTCCTGAATCAGGGGCAGATTGACCATGCCGCGGGCGTCGATGCGCGCCACGGAGGTAAGATCGTCCTCCTGATAGATCGCGACGCGGATGCGATCCGCGAGTTGCAGGCGGTGCACGTAGGTTTTCCTGGCATCCGCCGCCGGGCCTTGCGCGAGGACGGTCGCGGTGAGGATTGCGCCGGACAGGGCGAGGAGGACGGGGCGGAGCTTCATGGAATCAAAAGCGGCTGGATACGTTGAGGGAGTAGCCGGAGCGTTCGAAGTCGGACAGGGCGTAGGTGGACCAGTTGAGCAGGTAGGTGTAGGAACCCGTGACTTGAAAGTGCTCGTTCCAGCGGATCGTGCCGCCGACGTCCCAGGTGAAGAAGTCGTCCTGGCGGGGCGGTCCGCTGACAAACTTGTTGCGGCCATACCCGATGCCGGCGTCGACGCTGTAGCGGCGGGTGAAGATGTAGGTGCCGCGTGCGACGGCGGAGAAGGTGTCGACGGAGCCGCCGACCGCCGTGGTGGTGAAGTCGCGCGCGACCGCGCCGGTCATGTTGAGCTTGCGCGTGGCGTTCCAGGTCACAGAGGCGGAGGTGGTGAACTGGCTGTAGGTCTCGTCCGTGGCGCCGATGTCGCGAATCTGATAGCCGATGCGCACGGTGCCGTTCACCTTGGGCAGGAGTCCGTTCGTGGCGCCGAAACTGAAGCCGTGGTCGGTGGTCGTGCCCAGGTCGGTCTTGCCGACGCGGAGGCGATAGCCGCCGACCAGATCGAGTTTGCTGGTGAAGACGTAGAACAGATCGATGGCCTGGGAGTAATCGACGTAGGTCAGCAACCCCGAGGAGTTGGAGAACGTGCGCCTGAGATAACCCGTCTGGGAGGTGACGTAGAGCTTGTCGTTGACCGGGTATTTGATGCTCAGGCCGAGCGGGAAATTCCAGGACTGGGTGCGGATGTTGACAGCGCTGTCGGCCCGTGAGGTGCGGTAGGCGTTGATGGTGAGCGCGCCAGTCGTGCGGCCCGTGGTTTTGTTGAACTCGAGGTAGAAGGTCGGATTCAGGGCGTTCTGTTGGCTGAGTCTGCTGAAGCGCAGGTATTCGAAGAGCGCGCGGCCGTTGACGGAGATGATGCCGGCGCGACGCTTCAGCTCGACGCCGAGCGATGCCCCGAGGATGGAATCTCCTTCGCCGCCGTTTTGGGCGAAGATGTTCGAGTCGTAGGCATAGGAGGCGTTGCCGAAGACGTAGATCTGGTTGCGCGTGCCATCGATGTTCAACAATGCGAAAACGCTCCGCTGCGGCACCAGCAGAGCGAAGACGGCCAGTCCGATGTAGGGGATATGCAGACGGGGGCGCAACGCGGTGGGAAAGTCAGGAGCCCGGACCGATGCGGTCCTGGCTGACGACAATGTTGGTGGGAGGGGCCGTCGGGGTGGTCGGGCGCGCGACGATTTCCTGGGTGGCGTCGTCGCCAGGCAAGCCGCCGCCGGGAGGAGTGTCTGCGGAGCCTTCGCCGGATGCGCTGTCGGCGGGCGATGCCGGCTGCTCGGAACTCTCGAGGCCGGAAGTCTCGGCCTTCTTCTCGATGGTCTCGAAGGAGACGGTCTTTTTCGCGTTGCAGGCCACGTTTACCTTGTCGTCGAGACCGGAGGCTGTCGCCCGGTCAATCGGGCCGACGGTGACGGTCGGAGGCTGGCCGCCGATGCCTGGATGGACCACGGCCTGTTCGCCGGCGTGCAGCAGGGCGCCGCCAAGGTCTTTCGCACCGGTGCGGACTGTGGCGTCGCCCTCCAGCAGATAGACGATCGTGGAGTTGCCATCCGTCTTGATCGAGAGTTTGCCACCGCGGATGTTCACCGAGGCATGCGGGGTCGAATAATTCATCGTGCTGCCTGACACCATCTGGCCGGTGCAGATGCCGACTTGGCCGCGGGCGACGAAGATATCGCTCTGTGAAATGGAGGGCTCGACTTCGGTGGTGTTGCGATCGGGGCGAAATGGCTCCTGCACGAACCGGTCGATTTCGATGCGGGTGTTGGCGTCGACGAACATGCCGGTGCCGTTCGAATAGACGAAGGCCTGGTGGGAATCGTCCTTGGTCTCGATCACAGTGCCCGGTGCGTCAAAGGCGGTCGCCTGTTTGGGAGAATAGGTGCGGCCTTCGTGGGTGATCTCGCCTTGGCCAACCGTTTCCGCGAGGTAGAGTTTGCTCGTGGGCCCTTTCTTTTTGCCGAGCTGGCGTTGAGCATAAGCGGAAGGTGCAACGGCCACAGCGAGCGCTATGGTGACGAGGATTATCCGTTGAAGTGTATTCATGATTAAGGGCTCCGTGGCAGGAGAAGCTCCCGCAACGGAGTCAGTGAATTAGGGTGATAACCCTATTTCAAGTCCTAAACCCGGAAAATTTCTTATCTAAGCAGCTAAACTACAAGCAGGTTCAGAAGCTTGCCCTTCACGTAAATTGTGCGCTTAAGAGACTTGCCAGATAGGTGCGGAGAGACCTTCGGGTGCTCGTTGGCGATGCGTATCAGATCGGCCTCAGTAGAGTCTGTCGGCACTTGCGCGTCGCCCCGGTGCTTGCCGTTCACTTGGAAGACAATGGTCATGGTCGACGCGACCAATCTGGCGGGATCGTAGACAGGCCAAACGGCGCTCATGACCGAGCCCGGCTGGCCGAGGCGCAGCCACAATTCCTCGGCGAGATGAGGGGCGAACGGCGCGAGCATTTGCGTGAAGGTGACCGCGACTCTGCGCGGCAACGCCGGCTCCTTCAGCAGCGCATTCAGCAGGATCATCATCTGCGAGATGGCCGTGTTGAAGCGAAGACCCTCGATGTCCTCGCCGACCTTTTTGATCGTTTCATGCAACAGCTTCTCCGTGCCGGCGGAGAGGACTGCGGTTTCGCTGAGGCGCGGGTTGAGCCGGCCATCCTCGCCGATGCATTCGCGCCAGAATTTGCGGAGGAAACGGTGCACGCCCTCGATGCCCTTCGGGTTCCAGGGTTTCATCGCCTCGAGCGGCCCGAGGAACATCAGGTAGAGGCGCAGGGTGTCGGCGCCGTAGTCGCGGATGATGTCGTCGGGATTCACGACGTTTCCACGGCTCTTGGACATCTTCTGCCCGTCTTCGCCGAGGATGATGCCTTGGTGGAAAAGTCTTTTGAACGGCTCGGCCTGCGGCACGGCGCCGAGGTCGAACAGGACCTTGTGCCAGAAGCGCGCGTAGAGCAGGTGCAGCACCGCGTGCTCGGCACCGCCGACGTAGAGGTCGGGCACGCCCCAGTAATTGAGCGCGTCCTTGCTCGCGAAGGTCGCTGCGTTCTGCGGATCGAGGTAGCGCAGGTAATACCAGCACGAGCCGGCCCACTGCGGCATGGTGTTCGTCTCGCGGCGGCCACGCACCCAGGTGTCGCCCGCGGGCTTGCCTTGCGAGGCGGGCACGGCCGCGCCGGTCTCGGCGTCGAACCAGATATCCAGCCACTCGCCGACGTTCGCCAGCGGACTCTCGCCGGTGCCGCTGGGCAGATACGATTGCACGTCGGGCAGCGGCAGCGGCAGCGCCGTCTCGGGCAGCGGCAGTGCGCAGAGCGTCACGCCGTTCTCGACGAAGGTCACCGGCTGCGCCGGCAGGTCGCCGCGCCGCTTCGCGGCGCGCGCGTAGTCGGCCTCGCCCACCCACACGATGGGGAAAGGTTCTCCCCAGTAGCGCTGGCGCGAGAAAAGCCAGTCGCGGAGCTTGTAGTTCACCGTGCCCTTGCCGGCGCCTTTTGCGGCGAGATCGGCGGTGATTTTCTTCTTCGCCTCGGCCCAATCGAGACCGTCGTAGCCGGGCGAGTTGACGAGCTTGCCTTCCCCTGCATAGGGCAGCTGCTCGTTGCCGCCAGCCGCCGCGATCACCCGGGGGATGGGCAACCGATACTTGACGGCGAATTCGTGGTCGCGCTCGTCGTGCGCGGGCACGGCCATGATGGCGCCGGTGCCGTAGCCCATGAGCACGTAGTCGGCGATCCAGATGGGCACGCGCGCGCCGTTGACCGGGTTGAGCGCGTAGCTGCCGATGAAGACACCGGTTTTCTCCTTCGCCGCATCCGACATGCGGTCGACGTCGCTCTTCGCCGCGGCGACTTTGCGGTAGGCCTCGACGGCTTGGCGTTGAGCGTCGCCGGTCAGCGCGGGCACGAGCGGGTGCTCGGGCGCGAGCACCATGTAGGTGCAGCCGAAGAGCGTGTCGGGCCTCGTCGTGAAGATCTTCAGGTCGCCGAGCGCGGCGTTCTCCAGCTTGAACACCACCTCGGCGCCCTCGCTGCGGCCGATCCAAGCCTCCTGCATGCGCTTGGTGGAGTCGGGCCAGTCGACGTCCTTCAGACCGTCGAGCAACTGGTCCGCGTAGGCGGTGATGCGGAGCACCCATTGGCGGAGATTCTTGCGCTCGACCGGGAAGCCGCCGACCTCGGACTTGCCATCGATCACTTCCTCGTTGGCGAGGACGGTGCGGAGCTCCGGGCACCACCAGACGGGGCGCTCGTCCACGTAGGCAAGGCCCCGCTTGAACAGCTGGAGGAAAATCCACTGCGTCCAGCGGAAATACTCCGGGTCGGTCGTGTCGATCTCGCGGTCCCAGTCGTAGGAGAAACCGAGGGCCTTGATCTGCCGGCGGAAGTTCGCGATGTTGTTCTGCGTGTTCGAGGCCGGGTGGGTGCCGGTTTTCACCGCGTGCTGTTCGGCGGGCAGGCCGAACGCGTCCCAGCCGATGGGGTGGAGGACGTTGAAGCCGCGGGCGCGCTTGTAGCGGGCGAGGATGTCCGTCGCCGTGTAACCCTCGGGGTGGCCGATGTGCAGGCCCGCGCCGGAGGGGTAGGGGAACATGTCGAGCACGTAGAATTTCGGCTTCGCCGAGCCATTCTCGGCTCGAAATGGGCGGGCCTGCTCCCAGATTGCCTGCCAATGCGGCTCAATCTTGAGAAAGTCGTAGTCTGTGCAATCAGTGGGCTTCACGTGAAATCCGTCACTTTGCGGCCTGCCCTCCCACCGTCAACCCTGCGCAACGGCATTTTCGCGCTCGTTTTCGCTCTCGGCGGCCTGACCGGGACGCCGTGCGCGGAGGCGGCCGTGAGCCGCGGCTTTGCCCGCCTGCTCGACGCCGTCGTGCGCATCGACGTGCGCGAGTTGACTTTCGACGACGGGACCCGGCGCCACGAGCGCGGCATCGGCTCCGGTGTCATCATCTCCAAGGATGGCCTGGTCCTGACCAATGCCCACGTCGTCAGTCCCCGGGCGGTCGAGATCTCCGTCACGCTCGCCAACCTCGAGCGGGTCAGCGCCACGCTGGTTGGCTGGGACCATTGGACCGACCTCGCCGTGCTTCGCCTCGACTTGGACGAAGTCAAAGGCCGCAGGCTTTCCTTTGCCCATGCGGAATTCGGCGACTCCGATGCGCTCTACCCGGGGCAGACCGTCTACGCTGTGGGCACTCCGCACGGACTGACCCGCACGGTCACGCGCGGCATCATCTCGAATCCGCGTCGCTACTTCGAGGATTCGCGCGCGGTCCGCGGCTATGAGACCGGCTCGTTCAACACCTGGCTCCAAACCGACGCCGCGATCAATCCGGGCAACAGCGGCGGCCCGCTGGTCACCGAGGAGGGGCGCGTCGTGGGCATCAACTCCCGCAGCTACCTGGGCGCGGACAATCTCAGCTTCGCCATCCCTTCCAACGTCACCCGGCGTGTCGCCGAGAGCCTCGTGCGCGACGGTCGCATCACGCGCAGCTACCTCGGGATCAGCCCGCGCGACCTGCAGGACCTCGAGCGTTTCTACGCGCTGCAGGCCAACACCGGCATGCTCGTCGCCAGCGTCGATCCCGGCTCGCCGGCGGAGCGCGCGGGAGTGCGCCCGGGCGACGTGATCCTCACGCTCAACGGCGCGAAGCTCGACGGCCGCTTCCCCGAACAGCTGCCGCCAATCCAGAACATGATCGCCAGCCTGCCCGTCGGTTCGGCCGTGAAATTGAGTGTCAAGCGCGGCACGCAGACTCTCGAGCTGGCCGCCACGACGGAGAAGCTGGAGAGCCGTGTGGGCGAGGAGTGGGTCTTTGAAAAATGGGGTCTCGGCGTCCGCAAGGTCTCGCGAGCCTATGCGCGCGAGAGCCAGTTGCCGGACTCGGCCGGCGTGCTCGTCATCGGCGTGCAGCCGGGTTTCCCCGCCGCACAGTCCGGCATCTCGCGGGGCGACATCATCACCACCGTCGCGGGCGAAAAAATCACCGATTTGGACCAGCTGAAGCGATGCCACGCGGCCTTCGTCGAAAAACCCGAACCGGTCCTCGTCGAAGCCCAGCGCAACCGCCGCATAGCCCTCTACGTTTTCAAACCATGAGAAACCGCCTCCTCCCGCTCGGCTTCATTCTCCCCGCGGCGTTCGCCGTCGCGGCCGACTTGGGCGCGCTGCTCCCCGAGCGTCTGCGGTCCGTCGTGGCCGTCGAGTTCACCATCCAAACCGAGGTCGACCGCAGACAGATATTCGTCAGCGGCACCGTCATCGACGAGTCCGGCACTGTCATCATGCCGGGAAACCAGATTCTTCCCGGGAATTCGCCCGACCAGCTGCGCGACTTCAAAATCTACCGTCCCGGTTCGGATGAGGCGGCCGCGGCAGCCTACCTCGGGCAGGATGCGCTCACCGGATTCCATTTTCTTCGCGTCAACGACGCCAAGATGATTGCCGAATTGAAATCCGTCACTTCGTTTGCCCATGACACCCGCGCGCCCCGGCAAGGGGAGGAACTCTGGGGCATCGGCCTGCGCGGCAAGGACGAGGATTTCGTCCCCTACATCCTCCGCTCCCCTGTGGCCATGATCGCCCGGCTGCCCAACGAGACCGCGCTCACCGCGCAGGACATCGGCGCCCCGGGGCTGCCGGTCTTCGACCGCGAGGGCCGGCTGGCGGGGCTGGCGCTGAATTCCTTCGGGCAGAACTTCCTGCTCTTCTCGCGCAACCAGCACGGCACTCCCATCGTGTTGGTGAATGCCGAGGAAAGCAGCGTGGTGCTGCTGGCCGCGGAATTTCTGCCGCATCTCAAGCGCGTGCCGCAAAGCGTCTCGGGGCGCCCGGTCGCGGCGTTCGGCGCCTACGGCATCCAGCCGGTCGATCCCGACGTCGCCAAGCTGCTCAAATTGGAGCGGCGCAGCGGCCTCGTGCTGAGCGACATCATGGAGGGCAGCCCGGCCGCCAAGGCCGGCCTGCAGGACCGCGACATCGTCCTCGGCCTCGACGGCCAGCCTCTCCCGCGGCTGAAGCCCGACCGCGTGCTCGTCGGCTACTTCGGCCAGGAAATCCTCAGGCGGCAACCGGGCGACCGGCTCCGGCTCGCCATCCTGCGCGGCACGGAGCAGCGGGAATTCGAGGTCGTGCTCGGCGACGAGCCCAAGATGGTGCGCGAAGCCGAGCGGCGCTACTTCAGCCGCCTCGGTTTCACGGCGCGCGAATTCCTCGCCGCGGATTCCATTCTTCACCGCGCCAAGACCGCCGGGCCCGGCGGCGCCGTCGTGCATTTCCTCAAGCCCGACAGCCCCGCAGCCACCGCCGGCCTCCGGCCCGACGACTGGATCCGCGAGGTGGATGGCACGCCGGTGCAGGACTTCGCGGAGGCGGTCGCGCGGCTGGCCGCCATCGAGGCCGACGATCGGCGCGGCGAATTCGTGTTGCTCACGAGCCGCGGCGGAGAGACGCAAGTGCTGCGCGTGAAGCTCAACTGACATGTTCACCGGAATCGTCGAGGAAACAGGCCAAGTCATCTCGTTCGCCCGCGGCGCGGCCGCGTGGTCGCTGCATGTCGCCGCCAGGCTGGTGCCGTCCGATGTGAAGCGCGGCGACAGCATCGCGGTCAACGGCTGCTGCCTGACCGTCGTCGGACACGACGCCGGCAGCCTCCGGTTCGATCTGCTGGAGGAGACGGTCCGTCTCACCGGTTTTTCCGAGCTGCGACCCGGCTCGCTCGTGAACCTCGAGCGCAGCATGACGCCTCACGGTCGCATGGGCGGTCATTTCGTCAGCGGGCACATCGATGCGCTGGGCCGGATCGAGGTCTTCGAGCGGCGTGGCCACGATCACTACCTCAAGGTGCGTGCGCCCGAGGGTTGCGGCCGCCACCTGATCCACAAGGGCAGCGTCGCGATCGACGGCATCTCGCTCACGGTGGCGGAGGTCGACGGCGATGCCTTCGCCGTCTGGCTGATCCCGCACACGATGGCCGTGACCAACCTGCGGGAGAAACGGCCGGGCGGCGGCGTGAACCTCGAGTTCGACCTGCTCGGCAAATACGTCGAAAAGCTGGTCGCCGCGCGGCTGGGCAGATGAACGTCCGCGAACATCTCCTCGCGCTCGGAGACGAACTCCGCCGCCTCAAGGGCGAGGGGAGCCGCTCCGTCGTCGTGACCGAGGCGGGCATCGCGCGCTTGCGCGCCGCCGTGGAGCACGCCCGTGCGGAGGCGGCCGCGCTGGGGTTCGGCCGGACGGCCCCGGCGGCGGGGGAGGGCGACGCTCCGTCGTCGCCGAGCGGCGCGCGCGCGCGCGCGACAGCTCAACCCGCTTCCGCGCCGGAGTTCAAGCCCGCGCCGACGCGCATCGCCCCCGCCGCGGTCGCCGCGAATTCGCTCGGCACACCACCGGCGTTCGCGCTGCCGACCGGCAGCAAGCAGCAGCGCTGGGAGGCGTTGCGCGAGATCGTCCTGAACGACGCCACGTGCTGCGCGCACGTTTTCCCGGGCAAGAAGGTCGTGTTCGGCGTCGGCAACCTCGACACGGCGGTGATGTTCATCGGCGAGGCTCCCGGCGCCGACGAAGAAGAGCAGGGGGAACCATTCGTCGGCCGGGCCGGCCAGTTGCTTAACCGGATGATCAAGGCGATGGGGCTGGAGCGCGAGCAGGTCTACATCGGCAATATCCTCAACTGGCGCCCGGCGATGGGCGAACGCGGTGCGGACGGATTCCAGGCCGGCAACCGGCCGCCCACACCCGAGGAGATGGCCTACTGCCTGCCCTTCATCCGCGCGCAGATCGAGATCATCCAACCGAAGGTGCTCGTCGCGCTCGGCAAGACCGCCGTCGACGGGTTGCTCGGCGCCGAACGCTTCAAGACCATGGGCGCGGCCCGAGGGTCCTGGCACACCTGCGCCAGCACGCCTCTGCGCGCAACCTACCATCCTTCCTACCTGCTGCGACAGGAGGGGCTCCGCTCGGAGGCGGCGCTCAAGATCAAGCGCGACGCCTGGGAGGATTTGCTCGCGGTGATGGACCTGGCCGGTCTGCCGATCTCGGATAAGCAGCGCGGTTATTTCCGCAAGTGACGGGGCGGCTCAACGGACGTTGGCGTAGGCGCTGACGAGCACGGGCTGACCGGTCGAGGCAGTCCCCTTCACGCGGATCGCGGCGTTGACCGCCGCGCCGGTCGCCGTCGGAGCGATGCGCAGGCGATAGTGGCTGCCTGCTTCGATCGCCTCGAGCCGCACACTGAAGCTGCTGTTCGACGGGGAAGCCTCCTGAAAATCGATCTTCAGTCCGGTGGCGGCACGGACATCCACGGTCTTCTCGCTCGGCGCCGAGCCGATCGCCCACTCGAGTGCGTTGGGCGTGGCGGAGGCCGCTTCCGGCACTTCGATCCGCACGAGGAGACGCTTCGGTTCGGGGGAATCGTCCGTCACGACGGTGATGGTGCGCAGATGGAGTCCAATCCGATCACCCACCGTGAATCGCGCCGTGAGGACTCCGGTCTCGCCGGGCGCGAAGGTGCTCTTGTTCGCGTCGGCGCGCAGGCAGTCGCAGTTGGTCTGGATGCCGCGGATCGTGGCCGGACGGTCGCCGGCGTTTCTGAATCCGAAGGCCACGTCCAGTGTGGTCTGCAGCGGGGCGGTCACGCCTTCAAAGCGATCGGACACCCACTCCAGTCCAGCGGTCCGTGACGCGCACAACAACAGGAGCAGGGCGCCGAAGAGTTGGCGTCTAGGAGACACGGAGCGCCTCCATCTCGGCCTTGACCGCTGCGAACTCGGCATCAAGGGCGGGAAGCAGCGGGGGGATGGCGGCGAGGTTCACGGTCTTGCCCTGCTGCTCGATTTGGTAGGCGGCGGCGGCGAGGCGGCGCGCTCCGAAATTGCCTGCCGCGCCTTTGATGCTGTGCGCCGCACGCGTGAGGGTCGTCGCGTCGCCCTTGCCAAGGCAGTCCCTGATCTCCGCAAGGCGTTGCGGGGTGTCGGCGAGGAAGATGCCGATCAGCTCGTTCAGGAAGGCCCCGCCATCGTCGGGCGAGACGGCCTTCAGGGCGGCGATGGCATCGGGGTCAAGGGCGGAGGATTGGGGCATGGCGTGCGGCGAAGCCGCTGCGCGCATCTGAATTGCGCAGGACGGCTGAGGCAAGCGAAGGCTGCCGGTTTCATTAACGTATCATAAAATCCAGATATGATGATAATCTACTTGCTCCAGACCGGACAGAGGCCTTTCGTGACGGCTTATGGCCAACAATTTTGTGTTTTCCTCCGAGTCTGTCGGGGAAGGTCACCCCGACAAAGTCGCCGATCTGGTTTCGGACAGCGTGCTCGACGCCTGCCTCGCACAGGACCGCGCCAGCCGCGTCGCCTGCGAGACCCTGGTCAAATCCAACATGGTCATCCTCGCCGGCGAAATCACCACGAAGGCCCGCCTCAATTACGAGGCCATCGTCCGCGCCGCCATCCGCGAGATCGGCTACGTGAACGGCGACGACGTCTTCCATGCCGACCAAGTTTTCATCAACAACTACCTCACACGCCAGTCGCCCGACATCGCGCAAGGCGTCGACGCCAAGAAGGCCAAGGGCAAAAAGACGGCCGAGCAGGGCGCCGGGGATCAAGGCATCATGTTCGGCTACGCCTGCAACGAGACCCCGGAGCTGATGCCGACGCCGATCATGTTCGCGCACCGCCTCGGTCGCGAACTGACGCGCCTCCGCAAATCCGGAGCTGTTTCCTGGCTCCGTCCCGACGCCAAAACCCAAGTCTCCGTCCGCTATGAGAACGACAAGCCCGTCGAGGTCGTGAATGTCGTCATCTCCACCCAGCACACCTCCGACGTCGGGCACGCGACCATTGGAAAATACCTGATCGAAAACGTGGTCAGAAAGGTGCTGCCGGCGGAAATGCTGAACAGGCGCACCGAGTATCTCATCAACCCGACGGGCCGCTTCGTCATCGGCGGCCCGCAGGGCGACTCCGGCCTCACCGGCCGCAAGATCATCGTCGACACCTACGGCGGCTGGGGCCGCCACGGCGGCGGAGCCTTCTCGGGCAAGGACCCATCCAAGGTCGACCGCTCCGCCGCCTACATGGGCCGCTGGGTCGCCAAGAACATCGTCGCGGCCGGCCTCGCGTCGCATGCGGAGATCCAGTTCGCCTACGCCATCGGCCACCCGAAACCGGTCTCGGTGCGTGTTGAAACCTTCGGCACGGCCAAACTCGGCATTTCCGACGAGCAGATTACCGAAGCGGTGCAGAAGGTTTTCTCGTTCAAACCCGCCGACATCATCACACAGCTCGACCTGCTCCGCCCGATCTACCGGCAGACGACCAACTACGGCCACTTCGGCAAGAAGGGTCTCCCGTGGGAGTCCACCGCCAAGGCCGGCGAACTCCGTGCCGCCATCAGCCGCTAATAATCCACCCCTTTCAACCATGTCCTCTGCCGCCACCCTCTCCGCCAAGGCCCCGACCACGAGCGTCAATCCCTCAGCCGCAGCCGGTGCATCGGATCTCAAGGTCAAGGACATCGCCCTCGCCGACTGGGGCCGCAGGGAGATCCGCATCGCCGAGCACGAGATGCCCGGCCTGATGTCGGTCCGCCGGAAGTTCGGCCCGTCCAAACCGCTCACCGGCGTGCGCGTCACCGGCTCGCTGCACATGACCATACAGACCGCCGTCCTCATCGAGACGCTGGTCGAACTCGGCGCCTCCGTGCGCTGGGCGTCGTGCAACATCTTCTCCACCCAGGACCACGCGGCCGCCGCCATCGCCAAGGCCGGCGTGCCCGTCTTCGCCTGGAAGGGCGAGACGCTCGAGGAATACTGGGAATGCACGCTCAAGGCCGTGCTCAATCCGCAGGGCCAGGGCCCGCAACTCGTCGTCGACGACGGCGGCGACGTCACGCTCCTCATCCACAAGGGCTACCAGCTCGAGCACGGCGACAAGTGGGTCGACACGCCGTCATCCTCGCACGAAGAGCAGGTCATCAAAAACCTCCTCAAGCGCGTCCACGCCGAGAACCCGAATTGCTGGACCAACGTCGTGAAGGACTGGCGCGGCGTCTCCGAGGAGACGACCACCGGCGTGCACCGCCTCTACCAGATGCTCGAGAAGGGCCAGCTCCTCGTCCCGGCCATCAACGTCAACGACTCCGTCACGAAGTCGAAGTTCGACAATCTCTACGGCTGCCGCGAGTCGCTGGCCGACGGCCTCAAGCGCGCCACCGACGTCATGATCGCCGGCAAGGTCGCGTGCGTCTGCGGCTACGGCGATGTTGGCAAGGGCTCGGCGCACTCACTCCGCGGCTTCGGCGCCCGCGTCGTCGTCACCGAAATCGACCCGATCAACGCCCTCCAGGCCGCGATGGAAGGCTTCGAGGTCAACACCATCGAGTCGACGCTCGGCACGGCCGACATCTACGTCACCACGACCGGCAACGTCGACATCATCACCCTCGAGCACATGCGCCAGATGAAGGACCAGGCGATCGTGTGCAACATCGGCCACTTCGACAACGAGATCCAAGTCGACGCGCTGAACCGCTCCGACGCGAAGCGCACGAACATCAAGCCGCAATACGACATGTATACGTTCCCGAACGGCCGCAGCATCTACCTGCTCGCCGAGGGCCGCCTCGTGAACCTCGGCTGCGCCACCGGCCACCCGTCGTTCGTCATGTCGAACTCCTTCACCAACCAGACGCTCGCCCAGCTCGATCTCTGGAAGAACCGCGACACCTACAAGGTCGGCGTCTACCGTCTGCCGAAGCACCTCGACGAGGAAGTCGCGCGCCTGCACCTCGAAAAGATCGGCGCCAAGCTCACGAAGCTCACGCCCGCTCAAGCCCAGTATCTCGGCGTGCCGGTCGAAGGCCCCTATAAGCCCGAGCATTACCGCTACTGAGTTCGTTCCTTTCCAATGCCGCGGAGCAATCCGCGGCATTTTGTTTTCTGACTCCTTGGTTGTAGGCGCGGCTTTACGCCGCGACCCGAGCCCGGCATCCTATACGTGTCGCGGCATCAAGCCGCTCCTACAGTCCTACCGAGCGTCGCAATCTTACGATCATGCCCACCCTCATCGCGAAACCCACCGTCATCGAAGCCGCCGGCAACAAGCCCAAGCTCATCGAGGAATTTTTCGGCCGT
>PNKG01000050.1 GCA_013822585.1 Opitutus sp.
GGTGCCGAGGCCGAACACGAGGGAGTTCGGACCGCGGAGGAATTCGATGCGCTCGATGTTGTAGGCGTCGCCGTCCTGATAGAACGAGAAGTAGTTGCGCGTCGGCCCGGGGCCGCCCTGCTGGCCGGCGCCCGCGCTGCGGTAATTGAACGACCAGGCGTGGAAGGCCTGCCCGCCGAAACCCCTGCCGGCGAGCGCGTCGGCCGGGACGACGTTCGGGGCCCATTTCACGGCTTCGCGGATGTTCTGCACGCCGAGGTCGTCGAGGAAGGTGCGCGTGAGGGAGGAGATCGACGCGGGGGTGAGCTTGACCGGCGTGTTGGTGCGGCCACCGGCCAGGGAGTCGACGGCGATGTAGCCGTAGTCCTTCCCGGTGTTCACGACGAAGGGCGAGAGTTCGACCACCTGGTCGTCTCCCTCCTTCGGCTTGTTCTCCGGCGCGGATTGCGCCCAGAGCGGGGCCTGGAGGCCCAACGCCAGCGCAAGGGCCGACGTGATCGTTCGTGGGGTCAGGGTTTTCATCGGGTGTTTGACGGATGGGGTTCGAGTTTGTCTGGGATTCAGAGCAAAGGGGTCATTGCAGGGTGAGCACGCCGAGGCGCGCGCGGGTCTCGTCGAGGCGGACGTAGGACCAGTTCAGTTTGAGGGCGGCTTCCCACTCTTTGGTGCCCTCGGCGATCAACGCCGGCGAAACGCCGATCCGCAAACCGGCGACGGGGTGCAGGCCGAGCGTGCTCCAAGGGATGGAGCCTTCGACAAGGTAGCCGTCCTCGGTGGGAGTGACCTTGCCGGCGGAAGCCGCGCCGTGGAAGAACTCGGTCGCCTCGGCGGCGTTCCTGAGCTCCCAGTGATGCGCGCGGAGAAAGGCGAATTGGTAGTCGCCAGCGCCGAGCCATACGAGGCCGTCACGCGGGGGATCGACATAGATTTCCACCACGCGATTGCGCTCCCTGGCCAGCGAGTAGCCTCTCGGTTCATCAATCACCTTGGCGCGGAAATGCAGCGCAGAGGCGTCCCAAGCGAAGGCGAAACTCATCTCAACCGGGGCGTCCTCGGGGCGCACGTCTGCGAGCGAATCCTTGAACTCCATGCCGGCAACGCGGTGCCATTGCCATTGCTCGGGCGGCAAGGCCGCCGAAACCGCGATCGCTGCGCGCTGCGCGGGCAGGATGAGCGGACCAGCCAGCTCGCGCTGCGCCAGGACGGAAGTGCGCCCGGGTGAAAAGGCGGCTTCTTGAAATTCCGCGATGGCGATCCGGGCGGCCTTGACCACCGCGTCACGACCGAACCATTCGCGCACGCAGTCATGCTCCAGCAGGTTCGCGATGGAGATGAGCAGAGCAGCCTGGGCGTCGGGCTCGCCGGGCAGGCTCGTCAGGAGAGTGGAAGACGAAGCACGGCGGGCGAAGGTCTCGACCGGAAACTCACCCAGCAACAGCGCAAAATCCAACGCCGCCGGGGAGGCATCAGCGGCCCGGCTCAACCTGCTGTAGGCGAGCTGCGAGCGCGAAGCGCCGCTCAGGATCGCCCGCTCCTCCAGCCAAAGCCCCGGCACCACGGCACCGGCGGCATCAGCCGGCGCCAAGACATGCACGCCGCCGATCGCCTGAGTGCTGCGATCAAGCGAAGTCCAGTCAGCCACCGGACGCGCGCCGGCGCCAATCGCAAGGAATGCGGCCAGACGCGCCGCAGAACCGAGTTTCTCATTCGCAGCCGGAGCGTCCCACTGCAAACGCGCGAGGGCGGCCGTGGCTCCAGCCTCAAGCGCCGGCAGAGCCTGGCGCACCGCGATCAAACCGGCGGCGAAAAGTCCGGTGGCCTGCAGCGAGGCCGGCGCAGGGGCGTCCACCCATTCTTTGATTGTGGCGGCGGCTTCCGCCGCGCCGATCAGGCCCAAACGGTGCGCGGCCAGCGCCGCCGTGATCTGCAACCCCCGCTCGGCCGGCTGCGTTTGCAGGCTTTGCCAAGCGCTGCTGGCGAGGCGCCGGAGCTGAGCCTCCCCTTCCCGCCCGACCTCGCGGCTGGTCGAGACAAAGCCCGCCTTCTGCATGCCTAATTTCACTTCGGGCGCCTGCATGAACAGCCGGTGGATCAGACCCGTGCGCAGGTTTTCGGCCTGGAGCATGGTCACGCCCTGATCGATGCCGATGACATCGGCGTTCACCCAGCCGTTATGCGGGTTGAAGGCGTCGACGAAGCCGTAGCGTTTCCAGATGCGATCGCCGTAAGTCGACATCAGGTTGCGCAGGACCACGAGCGTCTTCTCCGGCTCGAAAGGCAGGGAACCCGCCGGGGCGCACGGCACGACGGTGCCATCAAGGGCATTGAAGCGCAGCGTCCGCGGCGGGCCACCCCAGGCTTTGTATCCGGTGGCGGAGTCCGAGGCGGCGAGGCCCCACAGGTTCTCCCCCCACAGGGGAAACTCCGGCTTCAAATCGATGCTCATCTGCCGCTGCGCCAGGGTCGCCAATTGCGAGTTGCGGAAGTAATCCATCGTCGCATCGCGCTTGTCGCGCAGATCGAGGTAGGCCTGCGGGAACTGGTGCACGAAGAGCGGCGGCTCCTGCAGATAAACATAGCCGGCGTAGCGCCCGAGCGGTTTGCGGCTCCAGGCGTGCCAGTAGGAGGCCGGCAGGGGCTTCGCCGAAACGCCGAGGGCCAGAAAGCTCATCAGCACATGCTCGGAGTAGTGGTCCCAGCGATAACGCGAGAAGCCCGTCTCGTCGTGCCAGCCCAGCGCCACCTGCTGGCCGTCGTTGAGGAACCAGTTCCAGTCGACGTCGCCGAGCAGGCGGTTCACCAGCGCCGTGATCTCCGGGTCGGCAAAATACTCGCGCGCCACGATCGCGCCGGCGTAGAGGAGCGCGGAGTCCATGGACGACAGCTCGCACTTCCAGGCGCGCGCGCCCGTGTCCATCTCCATGAAGTGGTAGAAGAAACCGTGCCGCCGCGGCGCCTCGTTGACGAGGAAGCGCAGTTTCGTGCGCAAGCGCTCGACCGCCGCCGCGCGGTCCGCCCAGCCGCGTTCCGTGGCAATCACCCACGCGCTGAAAGAATAGCCCGACGAGGCGATGCTCGCCTTGCCCGTGCTCTCGGAGCCGTCCGCCCGCGCGCGGTCGCGCACCAGCCCGGTGCGGGGATGCGCCTGCTCCTGGAAAAATCGGAACGCCGTGCGCTCGATGTCGTCGAGCAGCGATTCGTCGGCGGCGGTCAGGGGCACCGCCCCGCGCACCGGTCCGGCGGGCATCGCCCAGACGGAAAACGCCAGCACCGCGAGGATGCCTCCTCGGGGGACGAGCAGCCGGGTCGGCAACGGGGGAATTCTCATGGGGGCAGGGGTGGGGCGAAGCGGGGCCTCGGCAATGCCGGCCACCGTGCATGACAACGTTTGCATTGCAAGACTTAATCCTGCGCGTCTTTTGCGCCCGTTGCGCCGGGTTTCCCCATGTATTGACGGCCGGGGCCTTGCGCCGCGCGGCTGACCGGACGGACCTGCAATCGTTTTCGCCTATTTCCGGTCGGAAACGCGGACCGGCCGGGTCGACTCGCGGATCATCATCGGCGCGGGCATTTCATCGAGCATGGCCCGGTTCAAACGTCCGGGGGAAGCGGCGGCTTCCACAATCAGCCCGACCGAGCGCTCGGCCATGTCGGCCAGCGGCTGGCGGATTGTCGTCAGGGCCGGCTGACAGGCGGTCGCCCAGATGCCGTCATCGAAACCGACCACGGAGAGGTCGTCGGGGCACTTCAGGCCGGCCACGTGCGCGGCGTTGATGGCACCGAAGGCGATCTCGTCGTTCGCGCAGCAGACCGCGGTGGGGCGCTCGGCGGTCTTGAGCAGCTTGTTCAGGCCCACGCGGCCCGACTCGGCGCTGAAGGCACCCTCGTGAATCCATTCCGGGCGCGGCCGGGCCCCGGCCTTTTCCAGCATCTCGAGGTAGCCCTGCCTGCGCTCATGCGCGTCGCGCGAACCGGCGGGCCCGAGCAGCAGGCCGATCTTGCGATGCCCGAGCTGGAGCAGGAGGCTCGCCGCGGAGCGCGCTCCCGCGATGTTGTCCACCCCCACGACCGGCACCCCCACGTCGGCGGCGGACACGACGGGCGGAAGCGCGGACTTCGTCAGCACGAACGGCCGGCGGTAGCCCTTGAGCTCCTGCACGTCCGCCGGCGAGAGCGGCTCCGCCAGGTAGATCAAGCCCGACGAATTCAACGCCAGATGCTGCATCGCCTCGCGGAAGCTCCGGCCCTCCTTGCGCTGGAGCGTGCAAATCTGCACCCCCCACCCGCGCGCCGCGGCCGCATGCAGCGTGCCGGCCAGGAAACGCCCGTAGAACTCCGAGAAAAAGATGTTCTCGTCCAGCGGCACGACGACCGTGAGACTCATGTTCACGCCCTTGCGCAGCATGCGCGCCCCGACGTTCGGCAGGAAGTGCTGTTTCTCCGCCAGATCGAGGATCTTCTTGCGGCGGTCCTCCCGCACCAGGTGCGCCGTCTCCGGGCGCAGGGCGCGGGACACCGTCGACGGCGAAACCCCGAGCGAGGCGGCGATTTGCACGATGCCTGTCTTGTCGAGCCGGCGGGAGCCTCGCGCAGTCATGGCGCAGGCATCGTGCAGAACACCCCCACCTCCGCAAGAAAACGTTTGCAAAGAGCAGGCTCCGCCCTGCGCGCGGGCGGCACGCCCGGCTTCAACCCGCGTTCACCAACCGGGCCCCGTCGGAGACATGCAACTGCAGGATTTCAGGCTGCAGCCCGGACGCTTGCGCCTGCCGCTCCGAAATCGCGCGCGCCGCCTCGGCGCCGAACACGGGCGCCGCCAGCGCCATCACGGCGCCGCCGAAGCCGCCGCCGGTCAACCGCGCGCCGTAGACGCCCGGAGTGGGCTCCAAGGCGTCGACCAGGGCGTCGAGCGCGGGCGTGCTGTTCTCGAAGTCGCGCTGCGAGCTGCGGTGCGAGGCCAGCAGCAGGCGGCCGGTCGCCGCCAGGTCGCCGCGCGCCAAAGCCTCGCCGGCCAGCCGCACGCGGGCGTGCTCGTTCACGACGTGCCGCGCGCGCCGCGCCAATTCGGGCGCCAGACCGGTCAGTCGCGGCTCCAGGCGGGCCGGGGCGAGATCGCACAATTTCTCCACCCCCAGCGCCTGCGCCGCCGCCCGGCACTCGCGGTGGCGTGTGGCGTAGAGCCCGTCGACGAGCGCATGCTTTTCGCGCGTGTTGAACACCCACAGCGCCGCGCCCGCCGGGAACGGCACAAGCGAGAAGTCCGGTCCACGGCAGTCGATCCGCACCAGGTGTCCGCGCCGCGCATGGGCGATCGTCCCTTGGTCGAGGATGCCGCACGGCACGCCGACGTAATGGTTCTCCGCATGACGCCCGACTTTCGCGAGCGTCGCGGGGTCGGCGCCCTCGCAGCCCGCGAGTTTCAGCAGCACGAGCGCCGTCGCGAGTTCCAGCGCGGCGCTGCTGCTCAGACCCGCACCGCTCGGCAGGTCGGAGGCGACGAGCAGGTCGAAGCCCGCCGGCCGCGGCAGTTGGAAATCCCCCAGCGCGCTCCAGACCCCGAGCGGGTAACCGGCCCATGATTCCCGGCCGGTCAGCCGGTGCCCGGCCGCCCGGGCCGTCAGTTCGATCGGAGCCGGCGCCCCGTGGGTGAACAGCCGCATCCGCCCGTCGTCATTCGCCGCGGCGGCGACGGTCACGTGCCGGTCGATGGCCGCGCCGAGCACCGCGCCGCCGTTGTAGTCGGTGTGGTTGCCGATGAACTCCACGCGACCCGGCGCCCGCGCCACCGCAGCCGCATCGCGGCCGAAAATCTCCCGGAACACCGGCCCCGCTGACTGCACCTGATTCATGCGCCATCCACTTTCCGCACCGCACGACGAAACTCAACGCCGCAACTGCGGCCGCCCGCGCCCCCCGGTCACGCCCGAACTGCTGGATACACCGCGCCTGCCGCGGAGGGCGAGCGCAGGCGCGCCAGTCCGATTGGACCCGCACGGCCGAGGCGACGCTCGCGAGCTACGCGCAGGCGGCGCGGAAGCGCGCCCCCGCCCGTGCCTCCTCGCCCGCCCGCTGGCTCCCGCGCACGGCGCCCTGAGCGAAACCGCATGAGCGCGGGAGCGCGACCAAGTCGTTGTTGCTTATTAGCCCCAACGCCCGGGCCGCCGCCCTCGTGAAACCGAGCCGTTTGGGGCTAATAAGCAACAATGCGACCTGCGACTCGGGGAACGGCCGTGGAAGTGGCGAGGCGCAGGCCTGGCCGAATGCCGGCGCTACGTGACCGCGTGCGCCTCGCAGGCGCGCAGGACGCGGAGCGTGTTCCGACCCCAGAGCTTGGCGAGGTTCTCCTCGGACCAGCCGCGGGCGCGGAGCGCCTGGGTGAGGTTCGGATAGTCGCCGACCTGCCCGAGTCCCTCGACCCCGCCGCCGCCGTCGAAGTCGCAGCCGACGCCGACATGGTCGATGCCCGCCACGGCGACGGCGTGCTCCACGTGCGCGATGTAGTCGTCGAGCGTGCACAGCGGCGCCGGATGCTCGCGTTCGATGCGCGTCCACTCGCCGGCGATCTGCGTGCGCACCTCGGGAGTGAGCACGCGGTCCTTCAGTTTCAGCAGGAGCGCCGCACCCTCTTCCGTCTGCCGATTGCCCGGTGCGTTCTTCACAGCAATGGGCAGCGCGTTGATCTGGATGACTCCGCCCTTGGCCGCGAGCGCGCGCAGCAGCTCGTCCCCGATGTTGCGCGGGTGGTCGCACACCGCGCGGCAACCCGTGTGCGTGAGCAACGGCGGCGTGGCGGAGAACTCCAGCAAATCCCACAGCGCATCGTCCGAAGCGTGCGAGGCGTCGAGCGCGATGCCGAGCCGGTTGCACTCGGCCACAACCTCCCGCCCGAACGGGCTCAGGCCGCCCCACTCCGGCGGCCGCGGGTCGGTGGACGAGTCCGCGACATCGTTGTGGATCATGTGATTCAGGCCGAGCATCCGCACACCGAGCGCATGGAGCTTGGCCACGTTGCCCGCATCGAGCCCGAGCGGGTAACTGTTCTCGATCGCGAGGTAGAACGCGCGCTTGCCCTCGGCCTTGAGGCGTGGACCGTCAGCGGCGCGGAGGGCGAGGCCGCAGCGGTCCGCGTATTGCGCGACAACGGCATGGATGCGTCCGAAAACCTGCAGCGCCTTCTCGTGCGCGAGGGCGTAGCCCGCCGGCGTGCGCGCGGCCTGTGCGACGAACACCGCGAAACCCAGCGCGTCGATCCCGCCCTCGGCCATGCGCGGCAGGTCGCATTGCGAGCGGTCGGTCGCGCGGTCGTGCCGCGCGCCGAAATCCCATCCCTCGCGCATCAACGATGCCGTGGGCGTGTCAATATGCGTGTCGAAGGTAAAGAGACCCTCGTGCGGGCCGGGCGCGGACATCGGGCCAGCCTGCGACCGCCGCCCCGGCCGCGGCAATGCGAAAGGTGGGAGGCGCGGGCGCGAGCAATCTTCGGAGCGGCCGGGGGGAGGCGCCGACGTCCCGGCGGCGACACAGGTGCGCGAACAGTGCAGGCACGGGCTTGTCGCCGTCGGGGACACCGGCGACCACCTCGCGACGCGACGACCTGTGAACCGGTTCTTTGGGACTACCGGCATCTGCGGAGTTGCGCTGCACGCCGGTCTGGCTTCTCTCGGATTTTCCCATGTCCGCCCAAGTCGAGAACGTCGTCATCGTCGGCACCGGCTGCGCCGGTCTCACCGCCGCCATCTACACTGCCCGCGCCAATCTTTCGCCGCTCGTGCTCGAGGGCTCCCTGCCCGGCGGGCAGCTGACGACGACCTCCGAGGTCGAAAATTTCCCCGGCTTCCCGGAGGGCGTGGACGGCTTCATGCTGATGCAGAGTCTCCGCAAGCAGGCGGAGAAATTCGGCACGCGCTACGAAAGCGGCACGGTCACGGGCCTCGACACCTCCCAGTGGCCGCACTCGCTTAAGCTCGCCGGCCGCGAGATCCGCGCCAAGGTCGTCATCATCGCCACCGGCGCCTCGCCGCGCATGACCGGCATCCCGGGCGAGAAGGAACTTTACGGCGGCAAGGGCGTGACGACCTGCGCGACCTGCGACGGCGCCTTCTACCGCGACATGGACGTGGCCGTTATCGGCGGCGGCGACAGCGCAGCCGAGGAAGCGCTGTTCCTCACGCGCTTCGCCAAGAAAGTCTACCTCGTCCACCGCCGCGATGCGCTGCGCGCCTCCAAGATCATGGCCGACCGCGCCACCTCGCACCCGAAGATCCAGATGGTGTGGGACAGCGTGCCGGTCGCCGTCGAGGGCGTCGCCGCGGGCGCCGTCAGCGGCCTGAAGGTGCGCAACGTGAAGACCAACGCCGAGAGCGTGCTTCCGGTGAAGGGCATCTTCGTGGCCATCGGCCATGTGCCGAACACCGCGCCATTCAAGGACGCGGTCGACACCGACGAAAACGGCTACTTCATGCCCGCCGCCGGTTCGCAGGTGAAGACGAAGACACCCGGCGTCTTCGTCGCCGGCGACTGCGCCGACCACGTCTACCGCCAGGCCATCACCGCCGCCGGCATGGGCTGCCAGGCCGCGATCGAGGCAGAGCGCTGGCTCGCCGAACACGGTGGCTGACCGCTACGCGCAACTCTGGAATAAACTCGGCATCCCGGCCGACTACCCGCGCGCACGCGGGCTGCCGCGCCAGCGCGAGGCGAAGCGCCTCGTGACCGTCGGTCGCGCGCCAGACGACGGCAAGGTCGTCCGCCTCGCCCCCCGCGCCGCGGCCGCCTGGCGGCGCATGCGTGCCGCCGCCGCGGAAGACGGCATCACGCTGCTGCCGCTCTCGGGTTTCCGCGGCGTCGCGCGGCAGACGCAGATAATCCGCGGGCATCTCGCCAGGGGCCGGCCGCTCGACGATCTGCTGCGCTACGTCGCCGCTCCGGGCTGCAGCGAGCACCACACCGGCCGCGCCATCGACCTCGGCTCGCCCGACGAGGGCGCGCACTTCGAGGCGTCGTTCGACCGCACCAAGGAATACCGCTGGCTGGCGCGCCATGCGAAGCGCTTCGGTTTCCGGCTCTCGTATCCGCGGAACAACCCGCACGGCATCGGCTACGAGCCGTGGCACTGGTGCTGGCATCCCGCAAGACATCCCCGTCCTGCCGCCCGCCGGCAAGTGTAACCTATTAGGTTACACTTTGTCCGCCCCCTCCGGTGAGACGGCGAATTTGTAACCTAATAGGTTACATGTGCCGGACGCTGGACCGGGTCGTGATGCGGGCGCGCACCGCTCCGCCGGCCAACGGCGGCCCTGCATCGACTCCATGAGGCGGACTCTCAGGCCGCGCGCGGCTGGGTGCAGCGCGCGAGGGCGTTGCGCCACCACGGCGCCATCTCGGCCAGCGGGCGCGTCCACACCTCGCGGTGCAGGCGGTCCATCGAGTCGGCGTCGGCGAGCAGCGCGGTCTTCTCCTGCGGCTTCAGCGCCGCCGGTCCCTCCCGCAGCAGCAGCTCCTGCATCAGCCGGAAATACTCGGTGATGCGTTCGGCGCGATTCGGCCGGTCGCGCAGCTGGCAACGATGCACGGCGTTGACGTAGGGGTCGACGATCGCGGCGGTGAACGCCACATCGCGGCCCGTCCAGGTCTCGCGGGAGGTGTCGGCCTCCTTCGCCGCGAGGGTGGCCTCGAGGTCGCGCAGTTCGGGCGGCGGGGCAAGTTCGTCGGGCGTGCAGAACAGGCCGGCTTCGCGGGTCTTCCGGCCGAAGCCGCGCTGCGCGGTGAGCGCGGAGAACGGGATCGAGAGCATCAGGCCGAGCAGCACGGGCGACATCCAGGCGAGCAGGCCCGGCGCGAACACCGCCAACACGGCGGTCCAGACGACGCCGATCACGGTGTGCTCGCGGTGAGTCTCGATTGCCTCGGCCCAGTTGATGCGGTCCTCGACCTCGCGGCGCTGCGTCGCCCATTTCACGCCGCTGCCGAGGATCGTGGAGACGACGAACTTCGCATGGAAGAGCATGAGGATGGGCGCGAGCACGACGGAGAAGGCCATTTCGAGCAGCACGCCCGACACGACCTTGCCGAAGCCGCCGAAGCGCGCGAGTCCGCCGGGCGTGAGCGCCAGGTCGAGCACGGCGAGCATCTTGGAAAGGAAAAGCAGCACGAACGTCGCCAGCGCGAGCACGCCGGCCTGGGTCGTGGCGCTGAGGCCGAGGAGGCCGGCGACGCCCGGCTCGGGCAGCCAAGTGAGGCCGGTGAGGTTGAAACCGACCATCACGAGCGTGCCGATGACGAGCGACACGAGCCAGAAGAGCGAGGAGCTGTAGGCGAGGATGCCCATGCCGAGGTGGAGGCGGCTGACGCTGTGCAGTCCGCGCGCGAAGAGCAGCCATGTGTGCTGGAGATTGCCCTGGCACCAGCGGCGGTCGCGCTTGGCGTAGTCGATGAGCGTCGGGGGCGACTCCTCGTAGGTGCCCTCCAGCCCTGGCGTCAGCCACACCTCGTAGCCGGCGCGGCGCAGGAGCGCGGCCTCGACGAAGTCGTGCGAGAGGATGCGGCCGCCGAAGGGTTCGCGGCCGGGCAGCTGCGGCAGGGCGCAGTGGTCGATGAAGGCCTTCACGCGGATGATGGCGTTGTGCCCCCAGTAGTTGCCCTCGGACTGCTGCCAGTAGTTCAGGCCCGCGAGAAAGATCGGGCCGTAGAGCCGGGCGGAAAACTGCAGCACGCGGGAGAAAAGCGTCTCGGCGCCCATGATCGCCGGCGCGGTCTGCACGAGGCCGGCGCGCGGGTTGCTCTCCATCAGGCGCACGAGCGTCACGATGGTCTCGCCCGACATCACGCTATCCGCGTCGAGCACGACCATGTAGCGGTAGCGGCGGCCCCAGCGCCGGAGGAAGTCGCCGATGTTGCCGGCCTTCTTGTTCGAGTTGAGCCGGCGCTTGCGGTAGAAGATGCGGCCGCGCGCCCCGAGTTCCTTGCTGAGCTCCACCCACGCCAGTTCCTCCTTCACCCATTGGTCGGGGTCGGTGGAGTCGCTGAGGATGAAGAAATCGAAGTGGCCGAGCTGGCCGGTGCGGCGCAGCGACTCGTGGATCGCGCGCAGGCCGGCGAAGACGCGCGTGACCTCCTCGTTGTAGACGGGCAGCACGATCGCGGTCGGCGCGAGCGGCACGGTCGACGGATCCGCAGGCAGGATGCGGAAGATGGTCGCCCGGTCGCCGCGGCCGCGCCGGGCGAAGAAGCCGAACACCGCCTGCGAGGCGCCGAAGGCGAGCAGGCCGAAGAGCAGCGTGAACAGCGCCCACACGACGAAGGCCGAGGCGCGCAGCGGCATGCCCCAGAGCAGGTCGCCCATGAGGAACGAGCCGGTCGCCGTCACGATCACCACAAAGGTGACGATGCCCGTGCGGCGGCGCGTGATGCGCGAGGGCGAGCGCAGCTCGAAGGGCAGCAACGGGATTTTGAAGCGGAAGCCCATGTCAGAAACGCACGGCGTAGAACGCGGCGGCGAGCGCGCCGAGATAGAGCAGCCAGGTGGCGACGCCGCGGAGGAAGGGCCACTTGTCGAAGGTGCGCCAGGTGGTGTCGGCGACGTCCGACACCGGACCGAGGTCGATGGCGCGCGGGGTCATGTTCGAGAACTCGAGGTCGGGGCCGGCGTCGACGTAAGTGGCGCGCAGTTCGCGCCGCATCTCCTCGGGCGGAGGCTCGTCGCGGAGGAATTGCCCGGGCCAGCGCGAAGGCAGGTCGGCGAGGTGCACGGCGGCGCGTTCGTGGGCGAGGCGGCGGCCGGCGCTCTCCGAAGGATCGAGGCCCACGATGGTCTGGATCCAGCCGTCGATGAGCAGCATGGCGGCGTCCGCGGCAATTTCCACCGGGGGCAGGTCCGGCTGGGCGGCGTGGCGTTCGCGCGCGAAACGCAGCACCTGATCGGTCATCTCCCCGACCCGGGAGGCGGGCACGCCGTGGGCGTTCAAATAGGCGCGGACGCGATCGCGCGCCTCGGTCCACGCGGCGTCGGCGGTTGGCGCGGGGGCGTTCACGGCTTCCACGCCATCGCCCAAGTCTCGGTGACGACCTTGTCGCCGAGCTTGAGGCGCGCGCGCAGTTCCGTCAGCGGCGCATCGGGGGCCGCCGAGAAGGCCATGACCAGCCGCCACGAGCCGTCGGATTCGTTGCGCACGACGTGCACATGCTCGAGCTTGGCGGGCCCGGCGGTGACGATGTCGGGGGAAAGCTCGGCGTTGGCCGGGACGAGCTCGGGCTTGAGTCCCTCGAAATCGACCACGAACCGCGTCCGGTTCGCCGCACCGTCGTGGATGGTCCGGCGGGTCGAGCGGATCCAGCCCGGCGCGCCGCCAAAGACGGGGGCGTTGGTCCAGTGCAACCGCCACGCGAGCTCGAGCGACTGGCCGGGGGCGACCGGTTGGTCGGGAATGAAGAAGGCGACCATGTTGTCGGCGAATTCGTTGTCCGTGGGCAGCTCGACGAGGCGCACGCGGCCCGCGGGCCACCGGCCGATCGTCTCGACCCACACGCTCGGCCGCAGCTGGTAGGAGGCCTCGAGGTCCTCATAGCTGCGCGGGGCGCGGTCGCGCTGGAGCAGGCCGAAGCCCGCGAGGGCCGGCGCGGCGAAGTCGGAGCGCTGCACGCCGGTGGGATTGGTCAACGGCCGCCAGAGGCGCGTGTCCGCATCGGGGGCGACCAGCAGGCCGTCGGAGTCGTGCACCTCGGGACGGAAGTCGCCGTAGCGGTGGGGCGACGCCTCACCATACCAGAACATGCTCGTGAGCGGCGCCAAGCCGGGCACCTCGACCGCGTGGCGGAAGAACAGGCTGGCCTGCACCTCGATCGTGGTTTCGCCGCCCGGCGTCACCACGAAGGTGTAGGCGCCGCACGCGCTCTTGCTGTCGAGCAGGGCGTGGATCGTGAGGGATTTCGCCGCCGCATCGGGCTTGCCGAGCCAGAACTCGATGAAGGACGGGAACTCCTCCGCGGCCGGTCCGCCGGAGTTGAGCGCGAGGCCGCGCGCGGAGATGCCGTAGCGCTGGCCCTGGGCCAGGGCGCGGAAGTAGCTCGCGCCGAGAAATGAGATCACCTCGTCCCATTTGCCCGGTTGGTTCAGCTCGTGGATGACGCGGAAGCCCGCGTAGTTCAGGCCGCGGCGCGCCCAAAACGAGGGCTTCAGTTCCTGGTAGTTGAAGAATTTGACCGAGAACGGTATCGGCTGCGTGTGCGTCGGCGTGAATTCGTGCAGCTCGATCGTCTGGTTGAACAGATAGCCCGGGTGGAAAAACTGGACCTGGAAAGGCAGGCTGTCGCCACGCCAGAGGGAACTGTCCGGGATGAACTGGATGCGGCGATACTCGTCGTAACCGAGCTTGCGGAAATAGGAGGTCACCTGCTCGCGTGGCGCTTCGTAGGGCTCCTTGGCAACCTCGGCGGCGATCTGCTTCACGTAATCGTGATTCACAGCCACGCGCTCGACCGCGGCGGCCTGCGGTGCGAGAGTCGCAAGAACAAGGGTCGCCGTCACGGCGGCGGCATTGGGTCGGAATAATTTCATCCAGTAAACACGGGTAAGCAGGGTGTGGGGAAGGCACCATCCCATTTTTCAGACTTGGTGCAGCGGTTGGTATCGGCAGGTAGCAAATAGTTCGATTTGCGAATTCCTTTGACTGCCAGCTGCTCCACAAACGTCGGAGCGGGTATTCATTATCCCACTAACCGGCAAAGGCATGTAGTCTCTGGAGTCCTGAGCAGTGACGCCGTGAACCATATTAGAACAATTCTAATTCCTACTTGAAACCCAGTCCCATCTGACTTGCTTTGACGCCGCTCCATCGCTCCATGTCCACGCCCCTCGAATCCACTTCCCTGACCAAGCGGCTGACCGACAGCGGTCTCCGCCCGACGCCGCAGCGCGAAGTCGTATTCAAGGCGATCCTCCAGAAGCGCAATCATCCGACCGCCGACGAGATCTTCGCCCGCGTCAAGGCCCAGATGCCCACCATCTCGCTTGCGACGGTCTACAACTGCCTCGAGACGCTCGTGCAGTGCGGGCTCGTCCGGCAGGTGAACATCGAGCGCGCCCCGACACGCTATTGCCCGAATCTCCACGAGCACGCGCACTTTCACGACGAGACCACCGGCGAGATCCATGACATCGACGTGCCCGCCGAGTTGCTGGCCAAGCTCCGCGCCCTCCTCCCTCCCGGTTACGATGCCTCATCGGTCGAACTGAGTTTCCGCGGCAAGGCCGGCCCGGAAACTAACTGACCCGCTCTCCAATCCCAGCCCTCAACCCTCAGCTTACCGAAATGAGCCAGCTCGAAATCAAAGACCTCCACGTCAACATCGGCGACAAACCCATCGTCAAGGGCCTCAGCCTCGTCATCCCAAAGGGCGAAGTGCACGCCATCATGGGCCCCAACGGCACCGGCAAGAGCACGCTCGCCAAGGCCATCGCGGGCCACCCCGACTACACCATCACCCGCGGCGACGTGCGGTTGAACGGCCAGTCCATCCTCGGCATGGAAGTCGACGAACGCGCCCGCGCCGGCCTCTTCCTCGCCTTCCAATACCCGAGCGAAATCCCGGGCGTCTCCATCGCCAACTTCCTCCGCGCCGCCGTCCAGGCCCGCATGGCCGAGGGCGAGGAACTCGACGCCACCGCCTACTACAAGCGCCTCTACTCCAAGATGGACATGCTCAAGATCGACCGGAAGTTCACCTCCCGCTCGGTCAACGAGGGCTTCTCCGGCGGCGAGAAAAAGCGCTGCGAAATCCTCCAGATGGCCATGCTCGAACCCGCCTACGCGCTGATGGACGAGACCGACTCCGGCCTCGATATCGACGCGCTCCGCATCGTCGCCGAAGGCGTCAACGCCATCCGCGCCGGCGCGCAGCCCCCGGGCATCCTCCTCATCACGCACTACCAGCGCCTCCTGAACTACATCGTGCCCGACTTCGTGCACGTCATGTATGACGGCCGCATCGTGAAGAGCGGCGACAAATCCCTCGCCCTCGAACTCGAAGCCAAGGGCTACGACTGGGTCAAAAAGGAACTCGCCAAGGCCTGAGCGCCGCCGCGCGGCGCCCGTTTAAGTCGGAGTCGAGAAGTTGAAGTCCGAACCCAGCCAACCGCTCACCTCACTTAAACTCTCAACTTGAACTTTTCCCTCATGAAACCTCCGAGTGAAACCGACGCCGTCGACGCCGCAACCGAGAACCCCGTCGCGGGCATCGACCAGTCCATCGGCGACTTCAAATACGACGTGGCCTACGAATTCGACGCCGGCACCGGCCTCACCGAAAACACCGTCCGCTACATCAGCTCGGTGAAGCAGGAGGCCGACTGG
>PNKG01000051.1 GCA_013822585.1 Opitutus sp.
TCCGTCTTCGCCGATCCCGAGGTCGTCATCCGTCACCGCAAGAAACATCACGTCGGTCTCGTCTGGCGCTCGCCGAGCTACGCCCGCGTGGAGCAATTGCAGGCCGATTACCTCGCGCGCGTGCAGCGCGACTTCCACGCCAGCGCGCCCGCCCCGGCCAAGGCGACCGAGTGAACCGGACTAACGTCGCGGCGTAGGGGCGCAGTCTTGCTGCGCCCTTTCGCGCCAGCGGCGAATCCCGGGCGCAGCAAGACTGCGCCCCTACAACTACCGGTCCGCCGCAGCGTGCCTGCCCCTTGTCCGACCGACTTCAGTGTTCGTCGCAACGGCGTTGCGATTTTCGCGCCGCGAGCCACCTTGCTCCTCATGAAACACGTGGAGCTCAGCGACGAGGCCTATGCGGCCCTCGAACGGCTCGCGGCCGCCAAGAACCTGCCCCCGGCCGAGGTGCTCGCGGCGCTCCTCGGCGCCGGCAAACCGCTCTCCGGCGACCACCTGCTGTTCCACCTCGTCAGCGCGGAGTTCACCGCGCTCCCCAACCCCACTGAACGCTACCTCGCCCTCCTCGCCTGGGCGGCGAAGAACTACGCGTTCGATTTCGCCGACTTCATTTCCCACCAGGACAGCGCGCGCCGCTACCTGATGCTCAGCCGCGACGAGGTGAACGACATCCGCGCCCACAACCACGCGCGCCCGATCGACGGCACGCAGTTCTGGGCCGTCATGACGATCGACGATGCCACGAAAGCGCGCTTCGTGCGGCGCCTGCTGGAGTTCATCGGCTGCCACGACGAGACCGTCACCCAGGCGATCAAGACCCTGAACCTCGAGCACGCCGGATCGCACGGGTTCCGCCTGCTCGCCGGCTGACACACGCGGGCCGAGCCCCGGTGGGCGCGCCGGCGTGACTCAATTTGGATTTGTCGCCACCCCGCGCCGCCGCTGGACTGCCGGCGGTCGATTTCACCCCACCGACACGACCGCTCCATGTCCAGCACTCCTTCCCCCGTGGTCCTCGTCACCGGCGCCTCGCGCGGCATCGGCCGCGCCATCGCCCTCCATCTCTCCCGTCGCGGCGCGCGCGTGGCGCTCCACTACGGCAGCAACGAGGCCGCCGCCCGCGAGTCCTTCGCCGCGCTGGCGGGGACGGGCCACGCGCTGTTCCGCGCCGACGTCGCCGACCCCGCCGCCTGCGAACGTCTCGTGCGCGACGTGATCGCGCACTACGGCCGGCTCGACGCCCTGGTGAACAACGCCGGCATCGCCGAGGACGACTCGATTAAAACGGCGAGTTACGCCGATTGGCAGCGCGTCTGGCGCCGCACGCTCGACACCAACCTCGTCGGCCCGGCCAACCTCTCCTACCTCGCCGTGCAGCACTTCCTCGGCCGCGGCGGCGGCCGCATCGTCAACATCACCTCGCGCGCCGCCTACCGCGGCGAGCTGACCGCGCAGAGCTACGCCGCCTCCAAGGCCGGGCTTAACATCACCGGCCAGTCCCTTGCGCGCGCGCTCGGAGCGGACAACATCCTCGTCTTCGCCGTCGCCCCGGGCTGGATCGACACCGAGATGGCCGCCTCCGCCCTGACCGGCCCCGGCGCAAAGGATGTCCTCGCCCAGCACCCGCTCGGCCGCGTGGGCACTGCCGACGAGATCGGCGCCACCGCCGCCTGGCTTGCGCTCGAGGCGCCGGCCAACCTCACCGGCTGCGTGATCGACGCCAACGGCGCCTCCTATTTGCGCTGAGCCGAAACCGCGCGATCGTCGCCGCCGAGGACGTCGGCGACCACCAACCCGTCATCGTCAACGAATGTGCAGGGCCGGCGCCAAGGCGTTTTCAAAAATACTGGAGCCGCGCGGCTCCAGGTAGGGCGAACCGTCCTTGGTGAGCCGCGGCTCGGCCGGGACGCCTCGCCCTGCCAATTTCCGGCCACGAAAATAAAATGTTCTGCTTCCCCTCACCGCAGTCGGCCGAAGAAATACGTCGCCAGCCCGATCATCGCGAGGTTGGGCACCAAGGCCGCCCAGCGCGGGTCGAGGTGGCCGCGGCCGCCGAGCATCGTCGCGAGCGTCGTGAGCAGGTAATAGACGAAGAACAGGCCGATCGACTTCGAGACGCCGACCGCCGGATTCACGCGCACGCCCGAGACGGCGAACGGGATGGCGATGGCGAGGATGATCAGCGGCCCGAGCGTGTCGGCCATCAGGCTGTAGTAGCGCACCGCGTAGCGCGTGACCTTCGGGTTGTCCTCCACCGTGAAGTAGTCGACGATGCGCCGCAGCTCGAAGAACGACAGGTCGCCCGGCTTGCGGTCGATCAACAGCATGAGCCGAGGATCCTCGTTGAGGTGCGGAAAGGTCTTTTCCTGGAAGGTGACGGAGCGCATCAGCTCGCCCAGCTCCGGGTCGAACCACATCTCGCGCCCGTCGCGCAGCGTCCATTGCGCGCGCTCGGGGTCGTAAACCGCCTCGCGGGCCATCAGGCGCGTGCGCTCGCGGCGCGCCTTGTCGAGCTCGGAGACCGTGACGCCGTAGGCCTTGCCCGCGAAACGGCTGTAGCGGTTGATATACCACATGCGGTTGGCGCGGTGGTTGTCGAACGCCACGCTGGTCACGAGGCCGAGCGCCCCGCTCGCGCCCTTCCGCTCCTCGGCCCGGTATTCGAAGCTTTCGAGCAGGCGGCGGGAGGTCTCGACCGACCAGGGGACGACGCGGGCGTTGAGCAGCAGCGACACGCCGCAGAAGAAGAGCGCCGCCCCCCAGAGCGAGCGGGTCGTGGAGAAGATGTTCAGGCCGGCCGCGCGGATGGCCGTGATCTCGTTGTTGCGGTGCAGTTTTCCGAGCACGAAAAGCAGCGAGAGCAGCAACGCCAGGGGCAGCACAACCGAGAAATAACTCGGCATCAGCACCGCGTAGTAGGACACCATGTCCTCGAAGCCCGCGCCCACCTCGATCAGGTCGCGGAAGTTGTCGTAGAGCGCCTGCATCATGAGCAGGCCCATCGTGGCGCACAGGAGCAGGCCGAGGATTTTCAGCCATTCGCGCAGCAGGTAGCGGTCGATCAGCGTCACGCGCCGTGAGACAAGCGGCGGTCGTCCCGGTATCCAAGCCATAATGTCGAGGCGGGCTTGCGCCGCGGCCGGACTGCGCTTCGCTCGGGTCATGCGCCCCCCCGCCTGCTTCCTCGCCGGAATCCTCGGCTCGCTCCTCGCTGCCGTCGCCGCCGAGCCGATCAGGATCGGCCAATACGGCGCCTTCACCGGCAAGGACGCCGATTTCGGCCTCGCCGCGCGCAAGGGCGTGATCCTCGCCTTCGAGGAAACCAACGCCGCCGACGGCGTCCTCGGCCGGCCGGTCGAGCTCGTGCTCGCCGACAACCAGTCGAAGCTCGGCGAGTCCGCGACCATCGCGAAGAAGTTCGTCGCCCGCGACAAGGTCGTGGCCGTGCTCGGGGCCAACATGTCGACGCACTCGCTCGAGGCCGCGCCGGTCTTCCAGACCGCGAAGGTGCCGATGATCGCCATCACCTCCACCAACCCCCGCGTGACCGAACTGGGCGACTGCATCTTCCGCGTGTGCTTCATCGACCCGTTCCAGGGCACGGCGCTGGCCAAGTTCGCCTACCACACGCTCGCGCTCCGGCGCGTCGCCGTCGTCACCTCGGTCAACAACGCCTACAGCGTCGGCCTCTCGCGGAACTTCCGCGAGCAGTTCACCGCGCTCGGCGGCACCGTCGTGGCCGAGCAACGCCACAACGAGGGCGACAAGGACTTCCGCGCCCAGCTCACCGCCATCAGGGCCGCCGGCGCCGACGGCCTCCTCCACTCCGGCAACTACACCGAGGGCGCGCTCATCGCCAAGCAGGCCCGCGCGCTCGGCTTCGCCGGCCCGCTGCTGGGCGGCGACGCCTGGGAAGGCCCCGAGCTTGTCGCCCTCGGCGGCGCCGCGGTCGAGGGCAGCTATTACTCGACGCACGCCTCGAACGAATCCTCCGCGCCCGCGATGCGCGACTTCGTGAAGCGCTACCAGGCCCGCTGGGGCGAGCTGCCCAACTCCACCGCCACGCTCGGCTACGAGGCGGCCATCCTGCTCTTCGACGCGCTCAGGCGCGCCGGCTCGACCGACGGCAAGGCGCTGCGCGACGCCCTCGCGGCCACGAGGGATTTCCCTGGCGTGACCGGCGGCATCACCATCGACGAGAAGCGCAACGCCTCCAAGCCCGCCATGATCGTCGTCGTGCAGGCCGGCCAGGCGAAGTTCTTCGAGGCCGTGGCGCCATAAGCCGCGCGATTGATCGCGCGCCGGGCGGGAGTTGAGGGTTGAAGGCGAGCCGGCGCCCCGTTTGCCTGCCCCAAGCTGCCCCATGCACCGCCTCGCCGCCCTCGCCCTCTGCGCCGCGTTCGCCGCGCCCGTTCTCCCCGCCGCCGAGCCGATCAGGATCGGCGAATACGCCTCCCTCACCGGCAAGGAGGCGGCTTACGGCGAGACCTCGCACAAGGGCATCGTGCTCGCCGTCGACGAGATCAACGCCGCCGGCGGCGTGCTCGGCCGCCCGCTCGGACTCATCACGGCCGACAACCAGTCCAAGCAGGGCGAGTCCGCCACCGCAGTGAAGAAACTCATCTCGCGCGACAAGGTCGTGGCCATCCTCGGCGAGGTCGCCTCCATCCGCTCCCTGGAGGCCGCGCCCGTCATCCAGGCCGCCAAGATCCCGATGGTCTCCTCCGCCTCGGTGAACAGCAAGGTGACCGAGGTGGGCGACTACATCTTCCGCGTCTGCTTCGTCGACGCGTTCGAGGGCAACGTGCTCGCGAAGTTCGCCCGGGAACACCTCGGCGCGAAGAAGGTCGCGATCCTCACCTCCGTCTCCAACGCCTACAGCGTGGGCATGACCAACGTCTTCAAGGCGCGCTTCCTCGCCGACGGCGGCGCGGTCGTGGCCGAGCAGAAATACTCCGAGGGCGACAAGGACTTCCGCGCCCAACTCACGGCGGTGAAGGCCGCGGGCGCCGACGCCATCTTCGCCTCGGGCTACTACACCGAGGCCGCGCTCATCTGCGTGCAAGCCCGCCAGCTCGGGCTGAACGTCCCGATCTTCGGCGGCGACGGCTGGGACGCCCCGCCGCTGCTCGAGATCGGCGGCGCCGCGATGGAGGGCACCTACTTCTGCGCCCACTATTCGCCGGAGGACCCGAGCTCGGCCGTCCAAGGCTTCAACCAGCGCTACCAGGCCCGCTGGGGCTCCGTGCCCGACGCCTGGGCCGCGCTCGGCTACGACTCGGTCCTCGTGCTGGCCGACGCGATCAGGCGCGCCGGCTCCGCCGAGCCCAAGGCCATCCGCGACGCCCTCGCGCAGACGGAGGATTTCCCCGCCGTGACCGGCCGCATCACCATCGACGAGAAGCGCAACGCCTCGAAGTCCGCAGTCATGCTCACGGTGAAGGACGGGAAATACAAGTTCGTGGCCTCGGTGGCGCCGTGAGGCGCCGCGGGGCGGCGGCCAGTTGAGTGTTGAGAGCTGAGAGTTGAGAGCTTCACTCGACCGGCATGTTCAATTTCGGGAAACTGGACGTCTGGCAGATGGCCGTGTCTTTTGCCGGGCTGGTTTATCGGCTGACCCGCGGATTTCCGCAGGACGAGCGCTTCGGCCTGACCAATCAGATCCGCCGCGCGGCGGTCTCGATCGCGTCCAACCTTGCGGAGGGTTCGGCCCGCCCCCCGGCTGATTACGCCCGGTTCATCGGCTACGCGTCAGGCTCCGTATCCGAAGTCGTGACCCAAGCCATGATCGCTCGCAACGAAGGCCACCTGGCCCCGGCAGATTACGATCAGATTTACCGTGACGCCGATGAGATCAACCGGATGCTGACCGGACTGCGAAAGTCCCTGAAGTGATTCGCTGAGCCGCTCTCAACTCTCAGCTCTAAACTCTCAACTTCCTTCCCCCCCTTGACCGAATTCCTCCAGCAGCTGATCAACGGCGTTTCCCTCGGGGCCATCTTCGCGCTGATCGCGCTGGGCTACACCATGGTCTATGGCGTGCTGCGGTTCATCAACTTCGCGCACGCCGACGTCTTCATGGTCGGAGCCTTCGTCGGTTACTACGCCGGCAGGCTCGTGCCCGAGCACACCGTGTGGGGCGGGCTCGCCGCCCTCGCGGTGGCCATGGTCGCCTGCGCCGCGCTGGGCGTCGTGATCGAGCGGCTCGCCTACCGGCCGCTGCGGGGCGGGCCGACGCTCAACGTCCTCATCACCGCCATCGGCGTCTCCCTGCTGCTCGAGAACCTCGGCCAGTATCTCTTCGGCGCGACCCCGCGGCCCTTTCCCGAGCTGTTTCCCGTGGCGACCTACGACCTCGGCGGGGTCTATGTCTCGAGCCACCAGCTCGTCGTCATCGGCGTGACGCTGCTCCTCCTCTTCGCGCTCCGTTTCATCGTCCTCCGGACGAAGATCGGCACGGCCATGCGCGCCGTGTCGCTCAACAAGCAGGCCGCGTCGCTCGTGGGCATCAACAACGACCTCGTGATCTCCTTCACCTTCGCGCTGGGCTCGGCCCTCGCGGCGGCCGGCGGCATCCTCTACGCCCTGAACTACCCGTCGATCGACCCGCTGATGGGCGTGCTGCCCGGCCTCAAGGCCTTCGTCGCGGCCGTGCTTGGCGGCATCGGCAGCATCCCCGGCGCGGCCCTGGGCGGCCTGTTGCTCGGCGTGGTCGAGACCTTCGTCAACGGCAGCGAGTGGTCGACCTACAAGGACGCCATCGCCTTCGCCCTGCTCATCCTCATCCTGCTCTTCCGGCCGGCCGGCCTGCTCGGGCACCACGCGAAGGAGAAGGTCTGACATGCCGCGCCCGCTGCTCAGCCTCCTCGCCGCCCTCGCCGCCGCCTACGGCATCTCGGCCGTCTCCGGCCGCATCGATCCCTACCACCTCGACGTGGCGGTGGGCGTCGGCATCAACGTCATCCTCGCCGTCTCGCTCAACCTCGTGAACGGCCACACCGGCCAGTTTTCGCTCGGCCACGCGGGCTTCATGTCGGTCGGCGCCTACCTTTCGGCCGCGGTGACGATGCTGCTTGGCCCGAAGCTCCTCGGCGCCGGCGGCGGCGCGGCCTGGGCGCAGGGCCTGCTTTTCCTCGGCGCGCTCGTCGCCGGCGGCCTGAGCGCGGCCTTCGCCGGCCTGCTCGTCGGCCTGCCCTCGCTGCGCCTGCGCGGCGACTACCTCGCGATCGTGACGCTCGGCTTCGGCGAGATCATCCGCGTCGTGTTCCAGAACTGCGAGCCCCTCGGCGGCGCGCTCGGCCTCAACGGCATCCCGCCCTACACCTCGATCTTCTGGGTCCTGGCCTTCGCGGCGCTGACGGTGTTCACGATCCACTGCCTCGTGCACTCGACCTACGGCCGGGGCTTCCTCGCCACGCACGACGACGAGATCGCCGCCGAGGCGGTCGGCCTCGACACCACGCGCTACAAGATCGTGGCGTTCGTCGTCGGCGCGTTCTTCGCCGGCATCGCGGGCGGGCTCTACGGGCACTTCAAGCAGACCATCTCCGCCAGCGGCTTCGACTTCACGCGCTCCATCGAGATCGTGGTGATGGTCATCCTCGGCGGCATGGGCAACACGCTGGGCGTCATCCTCGCCGCCGTGCTGCTCACGCTCCTGCCCGAGGTGCTCCGCGGCCTCGCCGACTACCGCATGATCATCTACTCGGTCGCGCTCGTGGTGCTGATGCTCGTGCGACCGCAGGGCCTGTTCAACTTCCGCCGCAAGGGGACGACCCCGTGAGCGGGCCTATCCTCCAGCTCGACCGCGCCAATGACACGCCGATCCTGCGGCTCGACCGGGTCACCATCCGCTTCGGCGGCCTGACCGCCGTCAACGCGGTGGACTTCGCCCTCGCCGAGGGCGAACTCGCCGGCCTGATCGGCCCCAACGGCGCGGGCAAGACCACGGTGTTCAACCTCATCACCGGCGTCTATCGCCCGACCGAGGGCGCGGTGCGCTTCGCCGGGCGCGACCTCGCCGGCGTGCCGACCTTCGCGCGCGCCGAGCTGGGCATCGCGCGGACCTTCCAGAACATCCGCCTCTTCGGCAGCCTGAGCGTGCTGGACAACGTGCGCGTGGCGATGAACCTCCACCGCGCCACCTCGCCCGGGCAGGCGCTCGTGCGCCTCGGCGCGTTCCGCCGCGAGGAGGTGGCGCTGACCCGCCGGGCCGACGAGCTGCTCGACCTGTTCAACCTGCGCCGGTTTCGCGACGCGCCGGCCAAGAGCCTCCCCTACGGCGAGCAACGCCGCCTCGAGATCGTGCGCGGCCTCGCCACGAAGCCCCGCCTGCTGCTGCTCGACGAGCCCGCCGCCGGCATGAACCCGAGCGAGAAAGTCGCGCTCGTGGAGCTGATCCAGCGCGTGCACCGCGAGTTCAGGCTCTCGATCCTGCTCGTCGAGCACTCGATGCGCGTCGTGATGGGCTGCTGCTCGCGCATCGGCGTGCTCGATTACGGCGTGAAGATCGCCGACGGCACGCCGGCCCGGATCCAGTCCGACCCGAAGGTCATCGAGGCCTACCTCGGCGAGGACCACGCGACGTCCCTCTCCCACCACTGAGCCGGCCATGCTCGAAGTCACCGACCTCTCCGTTTCCTACGGCGCGATCAGCGCGCTGGGCGGGATTTCGTTCCGCATCGAGCCGGGCCGCATCGTCACCCTCGTCGGCGCCAACGGCGCCGGCAAGACCACCACGCTGCGCACGCTCTCCGGCCTGCTGCGCGCGAAGGGCGGCAGCGTGCGGTTCCGCGGCGAGGACATCACGCGGCTCGCCCCGCACCACATCGTCGCCCGCGGGCTGGGCCACGTGCCGGAGGGGCGCATGGTCTTCGCCAACCTGACGGTCGACGAGAACCTCGCGATGGGCGCCTACCTGCAGAAGGACCGGCAGCGCATCGCCGCGAACCGCGACTACGTGTTCGGCATCTTCCCGCGGCTGAAGGAGCGCCTCGCGCAGGCCGCCGGCACCCTTTCGGGGGGCGAGCAGCAGATGCTCGCCATCGGCCGCGCGCTGATGGGCGACCCGCAGTTGCTCATGCTCGACGAGCCCTCCCTCGGCATCGCCCCGAAGCTCATCAGCACGATCTTCGAGAAGATCATCGAGATCAATCGCCGGCACGGCGTCACGATCCTGCTGGTGGAGCAGAACGCGAAGCTCGCCCTCGAAATCTCCCACGAGGCCTACGTGCTCGAGAGCGGCCGCATCGTCATGCAGGGCGCCTCGGAAACTCTCCGGCGCGACCCGCAGCTCAAGGCCGCCTACCTCGGCGGTTGAAGCGTGCTCGATCATGCCCCCCGGAATCCCGCGTCTCGCGACCGGATAGGGATTGCCCGGAGCCGGCCCGGCCCTTTCATCGGGCGCACTTATGGCTGATACCCCCACGAAAGAAGCCTGGAGTTCACGCATGGGCGTGATCCTCGCCGTCGCCGGCAGCGCGGTCGGCTTGGGCAACTTCCTGCGTTTCCCCGGGCTCGCGGCCCAATACGGCGGCGGCGCGTTCATGATCGCCTACTTCCTCGCCCTGCTGCTGCTCGGCATCCCCATCGGCTGGGCGGAATGGACGATGGGGCGGGCGGGCGGCGTCCGCGGCTACCACTCGGCGCCGGGCATCTTCCACGTGCTGATGGGCACGCCGGCGGGCAAATACCTCGGCATGCTCGGCTTCGTCGTGCCGGTGATGGTCTACATGTATTACGTCTACGTCGAGGCCTGGTGCCTCGGCTACGCCTGGCTCGCGCTCACGGGCCAGCTCTCCGCCGGCACGGATTTCGGCGGCGTCTTCGCCACCTACACCGGCATCGCGCAGGACGGCTCGGCGGTGCACTTCGGCCTCGAAAGCGTCGGCCTGTGGCTGGTCATCTGCTACGCGCTCAACTTCTGGTTCATCTACCGCGGCGTCTCCAAGGGCATCGAGCTGGCCTGCAAGTGGGGCATGCCGCTGCTCATCCTCATCGCGCTGGTCATCCTCGGGCGCGTGCTCACGCTCGGCACGCCCGACCTCGCCAAACCCGACCAGAACGTCCTCAACGGCCTCGGCTACATGTGGAACCCCGGCGACATCGCCGCCGGCCTGAAGAACCCCGAACTCTGGCTCGCGGCCTCCGGCCAGGTGTTCTTCACCCTGACGGTCGGCTTCGGCGCCATCTGCTGCTACGCGAGCTACCTGAAGAAAAAGGACGACGTCGTCCTCAGCGCCCTCACCGCGGCCTCGGCCAACGAATTCTGCGAGGTCGGTCTCGGCGGTCTCATCACGGTGCCGGCGGCCTACGTTTTCCTCGGCACGGCGGGCCTCGTGGGCATGGGCACCTTCGGCCTCGGCTTCAACGTGCTGCCGCAGGTCTTCGCCCAGATGCCCTACGGCGGCGCGTTCGCCTTCTGCTTCTTCGCCCTGCTCTTTCTCGCCGCCTTCACCAGCTCGCTCTCGATGCTGCAGCCCGGCGTGGCCTTCCTCGAGGAGGGCCTAGGGCTCGCCCGCAAGCCGGCGCTCGCCCTGCTCGGCCTGATCTCGACCTTCGGCTCGATGCTCTGCTGGTGGTTCAGCAAGGACCTGAAGGCGCTCGACACGATCGATTTCTGGATCGGCACGATGGCCATCTACGTGCAGGGTTTCATTCTCATCCTCGTCTTCGGCTGGAGCAAGGGCATGGGCATCGAGCGCGGCTGGCAGGAGGCCCACATCGGCGCCGACATGCGCATCCCGCGCTTCTACAAGTTCGTCATGAAGTGGGTCGCCCCGGCCTTCCTCGGCGCGGTGCTCCTGATGTTCATTCTCAACAGCGTCTTCGGCTGGAACTTCAGCTTCAGCGCCCCGCACTTCGCCCCGACCGGGCGCATCAAGGACCTCGTCGGCGCAGAGCACAGCGACCCGGCGCGCCTCACCTTCCTCTTCATCGCCATCTGCGTCGGCTTCTCGGCGTTGCTCATGCACCTCGCGGGCAAGCGCTGGACCGACAACCCCAAGGAGAACAAATCATGACCACCGGCGGCTGGATCTCCCTCATCCTCTCGGTCGGCTTCGTCACCAGCCTGTTCCTCTGGTGCATCTGGAAGGTGCTCACGAGCAAGCAGCCCGGCCAGGAGCTGGGCCACATCGAGCCGGTCCACGAGGACCAGACGGACGCACGCTGAAAAACCCATTTCGGCCGCTTGATTTTTTCCGGAGCCCGCTACACTAGCGGGCTCTATTCTTTTTCGACTCTCAACTCTCAACCACCCGCTCTCAACCCGATCATGTCCACCGCCACTCCGCAAAAATTCGAGTTCCAAGCCGAGATCAAGCAGCTGCTCGATATCGTCATCCACTCGCTCTACACGGAGAAGGAAATCTTCGTCCGCGAGCTCGTGTCCAACGCCTCCGACGCGCTGGAGAAGCTCCGCCACCTCCAGCTCACCGAGAAGGATGTCCACGACGACAACCTCCCGCTCGAGATCGCCATCACGACCGACGACAAGGCGAAGACCGTCACCATCCAGGACTTCGGCCTCGGCATGACGCGCGAGGAGCTGATCGAGAATCTCGGCACCATCGCCCACTCCGGCTCGAAGGAGTTCCTCCAAGCCCTCGGCGAGTCCGGCGCGAAGAACGGCAACCTCATCGGCCAGTTCGGCGTCGGATTCTACAGCGCCTTCATGGTCGCCAAGTCCGTGAAGGTCTACTCGCACTCGTGGAAGAAGGCCGAGCCCGGCCATGTCTGGTCGAGCGACGGCTCCGGCAGCTACGAGATCGAGGAGGTCGGGGGCCAGCGCCGCGGCGCCAAGATCGTCGTCGAGCTGAAGGACGACTGCGCCGAGTTCGCCCAGGAATGGCGCCTGAAGGAAATCCTCACGCGCTACAGTGCCTTCGTCGGCTTCCCGATCACGCTCAACGGCACCAAGCTCACGACCGTCCAGGCGCTCTGGCTGCGCAACAAATCCGAGATCAAGGACGAGGAATACACCGACTTCTACAAGTTCCAGGCCCACGCCCACGACGCCCCGCGCTACCGCCTGCACTTCTCCGCCGACGCGCCGCTCACGATCAACGCCCTCGTCTTCGTCCCGCAGGACAACACCGAGCGCCTCGGCTTCTCCCGCCTCGAACCGTCCGTCGCGCTCTATTGCCGCAAAGTCCTCATCGACGCCAAGCCGAAGGACCTGCTCCCCGAGTGGCTGCGCTTCCTCAAGGGCGTGATCGACAGCGAGGACCTGCCGCTCAACATCTCGCGCGAGACGATGCAGGACAAGGCCCTGCTCGACAAACTCGGCAAGGTCATCACCAAGCGCTTCCTCAAGCTCCTCGAGGAGGAGGCCGCCCAGCGCGCCGACGGCTACCACGACTTCTACGCGCAGTTCGGCCTCTTCCTTAAGGAGGGCGCCGCGCTCGACTTCACCCACAAGGACCAGCTCGTGAAGCTGCTCCGTTGGGAATCCTCGCTCACCGACAAGGGCAAGACCACCTCCCTCGCCGACTACGTCTCGCGCATGAAGGACGGACAGAAGGAAATCTATTACCTCGCCGCCCCCAACCGCGAGGCCATCGAATCCGGCCCGTATCTCGAGGGCTTCAAGGCCCGCAACCTCGAGGTGCTCTTCTGCTACGAGGCGGTCGACGAATACGTCTTCAACAACGTCCGCGAATTCGACGGCAGGAAATTCCTCTCCGCCGACCACGCCGACGTGAAGCTCGACGACGTGCCGCAGCCGGGCGAAGCGCTCAGCGAGTCCGAGGCGAAGGACCTGGCCAAGTGGCTCAAGGACTCGCTCGGCGCACAAGTCGCCGAGGTGAAGCCCAGCGACCGCCTCGTCGGCTCACCCGCGCTGGCGACCAACGCCGACAAGTTCGCCTCGCCCATGATGCGCCGCATGATGCGCGCGATGAAGAAGCCCGGCGAGGCCGACGAGCCCGTGAAGGTGAACCTGGAGATCAACCCGCGCCACGCCGTGATCAGGAAGCTCGCCGCCCTGCGCACCGCTGACGCCGACAAGGCCGAGCTCGTCGCCGAGCAGCTGCTCGACAACGCCCTCATCGCCGCCGGCCTGCTCGAGGACCCGTCCCGGATGGTCGCGCGCCTCAACAGGCTCCTCGAGAGCGTCTGAGCGCGTTTTTCAGTCGAAACGCATCTGAGCTCAGTGCAGATTTGCGGTGTGCCCTCGGGAACGCCCCGCACTTTACGCCTCCATCACGGTCGCCACGTTCTACAGCGACAGGCCGAACGTGAAATCCCGCCCGACCAAATCGAAGCGGCCGTGCGCCTCGGCACAGAAAAATCTCTGCCCGGCAAGGGCAACCGAGGCGGTGTTTTCCGGCGTTACGAGAAACGCTTCGGCTCCCGAAACGTGATTGTCATCGCGGAGCTCGTGGGCCAAGAGTGCTACCTGATCACCACCTATGAGGAAGGCCCGGAGCCAACGCGAAACTGAGGCGCTCACAATCGACGTGAAGCTCGACACGGGCACGCCGGGAGCGGTCTACATTCAGCTCCGGCAGGGCTTGAAGGTGGCCCGCACCGTGGCGAGCCAGGCATGGCCGCTCGTCGCGATCGACTACGCCAGAGATGGCCGCGTAATCGGCATCGAGGCGGTCGGACACGAATCGTTCACCCTGACCGCGCTCTTGCGCGCCGCGGGTGTTCGTTCGCCGAATCGCCTTGCCCAAAACGCCCGCTTTCTTACCGGCGTCGCCGCCTGAGGCCGGATCGGATTCCCCGACAGACGCGCGCCTCATCGCCGCCGGCCTGCTCGAGGACCCGTCCCGGATGGTCGCGCGCCTCAACAGGCTCCTCGAGAGCGTCTGAGCGTCATCTCGTTCAGCGGGGACAGCACCCCCGGCCCGCGGTCCCCAGGCTGCGGGCTTTTTTCTGCCGGCGAGGCGCGGGTTCAGCGTTTTGCGACCGCCTTGGCGGGCGGTGACTCGGGTTCGCCCGGTGTCGGAGCGGGCGCAAACTTCACGGCGCACCACACCGCGACGGCAAGGCACGCCCCGCAGATGGCGGCCGCGACGGGCCAAGACACCTTCCGGTCGACCGTCGAGAGGTCGACCTCCTTCCTGTAATCACGACTGACCATGCCCGCCTCATCGGCACAACACCGGCTCTTCTGAAGCGCACCACGGCTCCGAGCCGTCGCACCACCCCGCCGACAACGCAAGGCCGGCCCGGTTGATCCCGCGCACGTCTGGTCGTGATTAGCTTTGCCGGGGGCGGGCTTCGCCTGTCTGCTGGCGCCCATGCGAAACCCCTTCCGTCCGCTGCTGGTGCTGGCCCTGCTCGCCACCGCCCTCCACGCGCAGACCCCGCCAGAACAGACTCGTCTGCTCCGCTTCCCCGCGACCAACGGCTCGCAGATCGTGTTCAGCTATGCCGGCCAGCTCTACACCGTCGGCATGGACGGCGGCACCGCCCGCCGCCTGACGGACGCGCCCGGCTGGGCCGTGTTCCCGCGCTTTTCGGCCGACGGCAAGCAGCTCGCCTTCACCGGCCAATACGACGGCAACACCGAGGTCTACGTCATGCCCTCCGACGGCGGCACGCCGCGCCGCGTCTCCTACACCGCCCTCAACGCCCGCGACGACCTCGGCGACCGCATGGGGCCGAACAACATCGTCTTCGGTTGGAAAAACAAGGCCAACGAGATCGCCTTCCGCTCGCGCTGGCGCGACTCGAACGACTTCAACGGCCAGCTCTACACCGTCGGCCTCGACGGCGACGTGCCGCAACAGCTGCCGGTGCCGCGCGGCGGCTTCCTGAGCTTTTCGCCCGACGACACCAAGATGGCCTACAACCGCATCTTCCGCGAATTCCGCACCTGGAAACGCTACAAGGGTGGCATGGCCGACGACGTCTGGATCATCGACCTGAAGACCGGCGCGCTCGAGAACATCACCAACCACCCGGCGCAGGACATCATCCCCCTGTGGGCGCCGAACGGCAGAATCTATTTCCTCTCCGAGCGCGACGGCCACATGAACCTCTACTCCTACGACCTCGCCACGAAGAAGACGGCTCAGCACACGGCGTTCAAGGACTACGACGTCAAGTTCCCCTCGCTCGGCCAGGGCGGCATCGTCTTCGAGCAGGCCGGCTGCATCTGGCACTTCGACCTCAAGACCGCCAAGGCCCGCCAGGTCCCGATCACCGTGAAGGAGGACATGGCCGTCGCCCGCGGCGGCGCGACCAACGTCGCCCGCTTCGTGGCGAGCGTGAACCCGTCCCCCGACGGCAAGCGCGCCGCTGTCGTC
>PNKG01000052.1 GCA_013822585.1 Opitutus sp.
CCAACGCCGCGCTCGTCATCGCCACCGTGTCCGGCGTGCTGCTGCTCATCTGGTATTCCCCGAGCGTGCAGTTCGCCTGGAGTTCGCTGGCCGAGCTCGGCCCGCGCTCGCTCGGCGGCATCGTCCGCAGCGTGCACCGCTACTCGTCGGACCTAGCGATGCTGGCCATCCTGCTCCACGCGCTGCGCACGCTGCTCGGCCGCAAGTTCGCCGGCGCACGCTGGCTGGCGTGGGTCAGCGGCATCGCGCTCACGGCGCTCGTGTGGTTCATCGGCTGGACGGGCTATTGGCTCGTGTGGGACCAGCGCGCCCAGGTGCTCGCGCTCGACAGCATGCGCGCGCTCGACCTGCTGCCGATCTTCGGCGAGCCGCTGGCCCGGCTGTTCAACGCCGACCACACGGTGCCGTCGCTGCTGTTCTTCGTCGTTTTCTTCCTGCACATGCTCCTGCCGCTGGCCATCGCGGCCGGCCTCGCGGTGCACCTCGCGCGACTCAGCCGCTCGCGCCTTCTCCCCAATCGGATCGTGTTCGCGGCGCTCACCGCCGCGCTCGTCGTCGCCGCGCTGGTGGTGCCCGCGCTCAACGCGCCTGCTGCGCAGATGGCGATCAAGCCCGAGCGCTTCACGATGGATTGGTGGTATCTCTGGCCGCTCACGATTTCGACGCGCCTCTCGGCCGGCGGCCTGTGGGTCGCGACCGCCGTGTTTTTCGGCGTGCTCGGCACGCTGCCGTGGTGGCTCGGGCGCCGCCGCCCGGCCGCCAGCTATCAGGCCACCGTCAACACCTCGCGCTGCTTCTCCTGCACGCAGTGCTCGCAGGACTGCCCGTTCGGCGCGATCACGATGGTGCCGCGCACCGACGGGCGCCCGTGGCCGTCGCAGGCGCAGATCGATCCCGCGCGCTGCATCGGCTGCGGCATCTGCACGGGATCGTGCGACACGCAGGCCATCGGCATGGCGTGGTTCGACGCGCGCGCCGTGACCAAGGAGCTGCAGGAGCTCGTCGCCACCCAAGTCGCCCGCGGCGAGCCCCCGGCGCTCGCCCTCGTCTGCGCACAGACGGACGGCGGCTGGGATTTTTTCCAACACGCCGCGTGGCGCGCCCGCCTGCCCGGCTACGAGGTGCGTCCCGTGCCGTCGGCCGGCTGGGTCGAGCCGAAGGTGCTCGAGGGTCTCGTCGCCAAGGGCGCGCGCGCGGTGCTGGTCGTGAGCACGGTTTCCGCGGAGCCGTTTTGCCGCGAGGGCGACGGCTGGCTGCCGCTGCGTCTCGCCGGCGCGCGCGAGCCCGTGTTTCGCCGCCAGCGCGCCGACCCGACGAAGGTGGCGCATGTGCGCTACGATCCAACCCGCCCCGCCGATCTCACCCGCGCCGCGGAACGTCTCCTTGTGGGAGGGGCTTTGCGCCCCGACGAAAGGCTCGCGTCGGGGCATAAAGCCCCTCCCACCCTCTGGCGGATGCTCGCGGGCGCTAGCGTGCTCACGACACTCGCGCTTGCCGTGCTGCTCGCGTTGAGCGACGCCCCGTTCCGCCACCCGGGCGCCGCGCAGCCGGAATTGGTCCTCACCTTCCGCGCCTTCGGCGAGTGGGTCGACGCCACCACCGTTTCCGCCGCCGCGCAGGACGACCGACCCGTCCATATGCGCGCCGCCACGCGCGTGAACCGCTCCCGCTCGCCCGTCGTCGTGCGTCTCGCGGTGGACGGGGTGGCGCAGGAGCACGTGTTCCGCCCGAAGGGCCTCAAGGCCGACGGCGCCTCGATCGGCGAAATCCGCCTTCCCCTCGCCCCCGGCGCGCACCGGATCGACATCGCGCTCGCCACCCGGCCGGGCGCCGACGGCCCGACGGAGCGGTGGCAGCAGGAAATCGTCGCCGCGCCCGCCCGGCTCGTGGTCGTCAGCTACGAACCCGGCGCGGGCTTCCGGCTTGAGCGCTGAGGAGAAAATTCGTCGCGCCTCCCTGCAGCATGATTTGCATCAAGGCAATCCCCCCCGCGATCCGCTATCGTTCCTCCGCCACGCCTCTTCCCATGAAACCCAAAACCTTCAAGGTCCTCGACGTTCGTCCGCTCCTCGCCGAGGGCACCGAACCGCTGCCCGCCATCCGCGAACGCATCGACGCGCTCACGCCCGGGCACGGGCTGACCGTCGTCGCGCCGTTCCTGCCCGCGCCGCTCATCGAATTGCTGAAGGGCGAGGGCTTCGAGTCCTCGATGGAGCGCCGCGCCGACGGCGCGTGGGTGGTCAACTTCTGGAGGGAATCCGCGTGAGCGCCGCCGTGCTGCCCGGCGACGCCGCGGGCGTGGCCGCGCTGTCGCTCGCCGCCGCCGCGCCCGAGCACGGCATCGCCAGCCAGGCGCTGCTGACCGCGCCGGGGTTGCGCGCCACGCTTTTCCGCTTCGCCTCCGGGCAGGAGCTTTCCGAGCACACCAGCCCGGCGCGGGTGCTTGTGCAGGTGATGGCCGGGACATGCGAGTTCTCCGTCGCGGGCCAAGTCCACCTGCTGCGGCCGGGCGAGCTGATGCACCTGCCGCCGCATGCGCCGCATGCCGTGCGCGCGCCGGAAGACCTCACCCTGCTCGTGGTCCAGGCGACGCCGCCGGCCAAGTAACAGGCCTGGCCGCAGCCGGTCCCACTCAGATCACCCGGGCCTGCCTGCGGTAGACGGCGCGCAGGCCGGGGCCGCAGGGCCGGAAGGTCAGCCCGTCGAGGAAGGCCAGCCAGCCGGCCTCCTCGTGCCGCACCCCCACCAGATGTTCGCGCAGGGCGAGGATGTTCCAGTCGTGGGAGACATGCAGGTCGAGCGTGCCGGACGCACCCGCGATCTCGCCCAGCCGCGCGCGGACGAAGGCCAGCTTGCGCGCGGCCAGCTCGGGGATCGGATCCGCCACGCCGGGGGGCACCGCGCCCTCGAACCACAGGCGCACGAAGTGGTCGCGGTGAAGCTCGGAAAGGCGGCCCGCCTCCTTCAGGTCGCGGATGAAGTCGATGCCGAGTTCCGGACGGGCCCCGGCGATCTCCACTCCCGCTCCGGCCCGCGTGCCGCCCAAGGCGATGCATTCGGCGGTCTGCCGGCAGCGGAGGACCGGACTGTGGAAAATCCGCACGCGCGCGAACCCGGCCAGCCCGGCGCCGAAGGCCACCGCGTGCTTCCGGCCCTCCCCGGTCAGCTCGGCCAGCTCCGGGCGTTCCGGATCGGAGATCGGATGCCGCGCGGCGTGGCGCAGCACGGCTGCGACGGGGGTGCCAGCCCGCGCTTCCTCCCTCAAGGTTGCCAACAGCTCTTCTCCGCGCATCGGGCATTGATGGTCCCGCCGCCCGCGGGGGGTCAATCGCGGGATTTGCGCCGCCGCCCCGCCGCGCCGTCCGTCTTCCCGCCGGCCGCGGGTTCCGGCGCCAGCCGGCAGACGCGCGCCAGCGCATCGATGTCGCGCCGGGCGAGCGCGGTGACCACGGCCTTCACCTCGGCGAATTCACGGTCCCGCTCCGCCGCCGCGAGCGGCGCGCGCCGGACCTGCGCCAGCACGAGCGCCTCGAGCACGGCCTGCTCGCCCGCCCGGTAATAGGCGCGGAGCGGATGGCGGTCGCAGCCGCACTCGCGGGCCGCACCTGGCGACCGCCGGGGGCGCGCAGGCCGGAGCAGCCCGGAGAAAATCTCGCTCAGGGTGTGGTCGACGCCGAACACCAGCGTGTCGGGATTGGCCAGCGGCGAGGCGACTTTCTCGAGGCGGAGAAAGGCCTCCCAGCGCCGGCGGATCTCCTTCCGCTGGCGGCGCAGGTCTTTGACGAGGGAGGGTTCCATGCGGACCGGGAGTATCCTCCTGCGGCCGCCGGGCTGCCTTGATGTGGGTCAAAAAAAACACCCGGCGGCGCCGCGTTCCCGTTTGCCAGTGGGCACGGCACCCGCAATTTTCCCACCCCGCGATGCCGTCCGCCCCACGCCCTCCCGACCTCAAGCTCACCGGCCTGATCGGCACGCTGCGCTGCGCGCAGCTGTTCAGCGGCCTGCCGGCGGAGGACCTGACGACGGTGGCCGGCTTCATCCAGGCCGTGTCGCTCGGCAAGGACGATTACCTCTTCCACGAGGGCGAGCCGTCCCGCGGCTGCTACCTCGTGCAGAGCGGCGCGATCAACGTCCACCGCGTGAACGCCGCGGGCAAGGAGCAGGTCATCCACGTCTTCCGCTCGGGCGAGTCGCTCGCCGAGGCCTCCCTCGCCTCGCCCACCGGCTACCCGGCCAACGCCCGCGCGGTCGAGCCGAGCACGGTGCTGCTCATCCCCAAGGCCCCGCTGCTCGACCTCATCGGCCGCTGGCCCGATCTCGCGCTGCGCATGCTCGGCTCGATGAGCGCGCACCTCCGCGTGCTGGTCAGCATGCTCGACGACCTCACGCTGAAGGACGTGGAGACGCGCCTGCTCAACTGGCTGGTGAAGCACGCCCGCGACACGCAGGACGGGGTCATCCACCTCCGCGGCACCAAGCGCGTGCTCGCCGCCGAACTCGGCACAAGCAGCGAAACGCTCTCCCGCACGCTCGCGCGGCTGCGCGACGAGCGGCTCATCTCCGTCGACGGCAAGACCATCGCGGTGCACGACGCCGGCCAGCTCGCCGCCATGCTCCGGCACAATCTCGGCGAGGCCTGATTTGGGCTATTTGAGCGCGCGGTGGACCGCCGCGGCCGCGCCGGCCACACCCGCGGCCAGCAGCAGGCCGCCGAGCGGCGCCAGCCACACGCCCGCGCCGGGGTCGCCGCCGTGGATGCCGAAGGCGCCGAGCAGAAAACCGAGCGGCAGCAGCACCGCGCCGCCGCGCAGCGCGAGCGACACGCCGCGGGGGAACTCCAGCCCGGCCACGCCGCGCGCCGTGAGGCCCGCCGCGATGTTGAGCAACGCCAGCAGCGCGCCGTGGGCGTGCGCCAGCGTGAGCATGAGGCGGCGCGTCTCCTGCCCGACGTCGAGATACCAGCCGGTCTTGAAGCCGTGCAGGGCCTCGAGCCCGAGGCCCAGCGCGAGCCAGAAGAGGAGCGACCACCAGCCGAAACGGAGATGCGGGGAGGAGGAGTTCATGGGGAAATGGGAAGGTGTCGTTGTCCGGGGTGGTCGCCGCCGTCCCGGCGGCGACGGCGAACCGCTTGCCCGCAGCGCCACTCCGTGGCGCCGTCGGGGACGCCGGCGCCCACCCGGGGCGCGATCACGGCATCGGCGTGTCCGCGTGTTTTCATTCGGCGAGGAAGACCTGGCGCTGGTCGCGCCGGGCGAGGAGGCGGCGCACCTCCTCGAGGATGAAGCGCCCGTCGTGCTCCAGCAGCGTGCGGCGCGGGAAGGTGACGGCGGACGACGTGCCGCGCCACTGCGCGAAGGCGCGGTCGACCGCGGCGCGGATTTCCGCCTCGTCGGCCGTGTAGGTGAACTTGAAGTCCGCGAAGCCCGGCAGCGAACGCAGCGAGCGCCAGCCGACGAAGCGCACCGCGGCATACGGGTCGCGCATGGCGGTGAAGAGGTAGGGCGCGAGCCAGTCCCGCCCGGCGGCCTGCTGCGCCGGGGCCCAGCCCATGCTCCAGGCGATGAGGGCGCGCTGGCCGGCGTCGCCCGTCAGCAGCCATTGCGCGCCGGCGGCGACGGTGCGGTCGTCGGCGGAAAGCGCGGGCGGCTTCTGTCCATACCAAGCCTCCAGCTTCTCCGCGGTCCACGCGAGCGGCTGGTCGAGGTGGCAGAGGTTGCAGGCGTTGGGCCGGCCGTGCTCGGTGCTCTCGCGCGCGGTGGGTGACGAGACCTGGTGGCTGCGGATCGCGCTGAGCAGGCCGAAGGTCGTGTGCGGCATGTGGCAGTTGTAGCAGGCGCTGCCGGGCGAGCCGGCGGCGTGGTGCGTGTGCGCGGCGACGTTTTCCCCGGGCTTCGCGTGGCACTGCAGGCAGGCGCGGTCGGACGCCATGCCGGACTTGAGCTGGTCGTTGCGCCAGGCGGCGAGCGTTTCGGGGCGGGGCGAGGCGGGGTGCATCTCGTGGCAGGAGACGCAGGAGAATTCCCCGCCCTTGAAGCACGGCGAGGCCTGCACGCCGTTGGCCTCGCGGCCGGTGACGCGGATCATGCCGTCGCCCCAGAAGCGGTCCTCGAAGAAGTGCGGGTTGTTGTCGCGGATCATCCGCTTCTGCTCCGCGTGGTCGGCGCCGCCGGGCTGGACGATGAAGCGCTGGCCGAGCTCCGCCTCGCCGGGGCGGAAGCGCACGCCGTGGCGGTTCCAGTCGATCTTCGCGTCCATGTCGGAAAAGGCCCAGACGCTGTGGCACTGGCCGCAGGCGAGCGTGGAGGCCGGGCCGTCGAGCCGCGCGGGGTTGGCGGCGGTCTCGTCGCCCGTCCCGGCGAAATGCCGCGCGTAGCGGCGCAGGGGGTTGCGGTTGAGGCGCGCGTGCTCCTCCGCCGGGCCGTGGCAGGCCTCGCAGGAGATGCCGAACTCCGTGACGAGCGAGTCGAAGCGGTTGTCCTTGATGAAGCGCGAGCGGCCCTGCGTGACGTGGCAGTCCATGCATGCGCCGTTCCACTCGCCCTCGGCATAGAAGGTCTTGTATTCCGGCGGCAGGAGGAAGGTCTGCGTGACCGGCGCCCACAGCTTCTCGGCCACGATGTAGGCGAAGGGGAACTGCACGAGCGTGCGGCCGTCGGGCGTCTCCAGCCAGAGGATCTGCAGATGGTGCGAACCGGTCAGCAGCACGACCTCGCAGGCCGGTTCCCAGGCCGACTCGCCCGCGCCCGCCGGCCGGCGCCGCACGAAATAGGCGCGCCCGCGCAACTCCGCGGCGTAGTCGAAACCGTCGAAGCTCAGGCGCAGGCCGTCCATCGGCGCGAGCACCGTGTCGACCTCCGCCACCTGCGTCATGGTGCGGTGGAAGGAGGCGTGCCAACTGGCGTAGTTGCCCGGGTGGCAGGAACGGCAGGACTCGGACGCCGCGAACTCCGCGCCGCGCTCGCGCACCGGCCGGTTGAGCGGCGGCAGCGGCGAGGGCTCGGGCCGCTGGGCCCACAAGGCCAGGGAGCCGGCCGCGGCGAAGGCCAGCGCGACGACCGCGCGCGCGCCGCGCGCGGAGCCGAACCGACGCGGGATGCGCAGCACCGGGGTCGCTGGAGGGGCGGGAGGCACGGGGGCGATGAAACCGCCCCGGCCGTGGCCGGCAAAACCAAAGCGACCGCCCCCGGCCACGAAAAGCTTGGAAGCCCGCCTCGCGGGCCTAGGTTGGAGGCGTTGACCCCCCGCCGTCCCAGTCCCCCGCGTCCCCGACGCGGCTTCACGGTGCTCGAAGTCGCCATCGCCGCCACGATGCTTATCATCGGTGTCATGGGCACCATCCAAGCCATCACCATCGGCTCGGAGATGATGGCCACCGCCAAACGGCAGACCTACGCCGCGCAGATCATCAACTATGAGCTGGAGAAGCTGCGGCAGCTGCCCTGGGAGATGCCGGGAAGCTCTCCCATCAATGATCTCTCCGACTATTCGACCGGCACCGCCACCGTGGCCATCGACAAGCAGCTCTGGCCCGCCTGGGACGCCACCACGCCCTACGCCGTGAACAACGTCGTGAGTTACTACAACGCCGGCGCCGTCGCGTGGTATCGCTGCACCAGCGCCTGCACGAACGTGGCGCCGACCAACACCGCGAATTGGACCCCGGTCAGTTCCTCCTCGACCAGTTACGCGGTGCAGGTGGATGGCGCGGATTTCACCCTGACCCGCGTTGTGTCGGACGATCCCCCGAATTTGAAGGATAGTAGCGACAACTACATCGTTCGCCGCTTCACCTTCACGGTTTCGTGGACCGTGCGGGCGACCTCCGGCACGGCCGCCCGCACGGTCAGTCGCACCGGCACGGGCTATTTCGGCAAATACGGCCTCAACCTCACTTACCGCCGCTTGTGAACACCGGCCGACACAAACGCCGTGCCGGCTTCACGCTGGTCGAGATTCTGGTGAGCCTCGGGCTCAGCTCGATCGTGATGCTCGGGGTGTTTTCGAGCTACATCTTCGTCGCCCGGCATCTCGTGCGTCTGAGCAATCAGCAGGCGGTCGAGGCGACGGGGCGCCGCATCCTGAACTACTTCGCGAAGGACATGGCGGTGGCCACTTCCATTGATACAAGCGGCTCCTCCCCCCGGGTCGCGCCGACCGCCACCGGCGTCACCCTGATCATCCCCACCTCGACCGGCTCGGACTACGCGACCTATTCCTACGCCACGGTGGTCGGCGTCACCTCATTGACCCGCAATTACAACGGCACGACCATCACCCTGGCCGACAGCTCCGTCCTCTCGAACGTGCATATCAGCTATCATACGGTGGACGACACTGCGATCGCCACCTCGTCCTTTCCGGGCAAAGCCCCCAACGTGGCGAAGGTCGCCCTGTATTTCACCGTCACCAAGGGCGACCTGCCCAATGTCAGGCGCACCGCGACATTTTCCACCTATCTGACCCTGCACAATCGCTCCCTGCTCAATTGAACCACGCCCGCAACAGCTCCCCCCGCGGCTCAGTCGCTTTGCTCACGCTCTGCATCGTGGCGGTGCTGGCCATCTCGCTCGGCAGCTTCATCACGCTCAGTTACCGGGCGATGCAGCAGAGCAACCGGGCGGTGCAGTCGAACCTCGCGTTGCACACGGCGGAAACGGGGGCGGAACTGGCACTCTACGCCTACAGCAGGTCCGATTGGTCCAACTGGACCGCCCAAGGCGGAGGCGCCCTGAGTGCGGGCGACGCCGTCGCCGTGCGCATCTGGACACCGACCAACGCCGAGTTCCCCGTCTCGGGCGCAGTGACCACCGCCAACCTGCTGGTCACCAATCGCAACGTGTCCGTCTGGACCGGCGCGGCGGCCAACAGCGGCCACCTCGCCTGGTATCGCGGCCAGTGGTATCAGGCGAAGAGCAATGTCAGCGCCTCCATCGTCCCCCCGCCCGACGACACGACCAAGTGGACGAGCGCACCCGCCGCGTGGAGCAGCAGCACGACTTACAACGCCGGCGACATCGTGATCTACAACGGCACGGTCTACCGCTGCACCAGCTCGCACATCGGCAAGACCCCGCCGGATACGAACTGCTGGACGACATCCACCACCAACAGCTGGAGCTCCAGCACCACCTACTCGGTGAACGACACCGTTCTGATCAACGGCACCGTCTACAAATGCATTGCAGCCCATAGTGGTCAGCAGCCTCCGCACGTATCCTACTGGGCCGGAGCCCCGGTGATCTACGCCCAGGGCAAATCGCAGCAGGTGGACGCGGCCTCCACCACAACGCGCGTGCAGCTCCGGGCCGAGATCTCGCCGGTCTCGCTGTTCCCCAATGCCGTGGGCGCGACCAACAACAGCAGCCCGAGCATCAACATTTCCTCCTCCGGAACCATCGAAAGCTACAACGCGGATGCCGCCACCCAGCTGCCCCGTTGGTCGGCCTATTCCTCGTATGCGCAAGGCGACACCGTCTACTATCCCGTGACGGGGCTCGTTTATCGGTGCATCCTTCCGCACGCCAACCGCGAACCGACCAACCCTTCGTATTGGACTCTGCAGGTGTCCGGATACCGGCCGTGGAGTTCGGCGGAGAACTACACCGCAGGGGACATCGTCGTCAGCGCCGGCAAGCTCTACCGCTGCAATCAATCCCATACAAATCAAACACCGCCCAACGCGACGTATTGGGACGAGCAGATGACTTTTGTGCCGTGGAACTCGTCGACCTCCTATGCGCTGGGGGCCTTGGTGGCGAATGCCTCGGGGAAAATCTATCGCAGCATCTTGACCCCCAATTCAAACCGGGCACTGACCAATACCACCTATTGGGACGTCTATAGTCTCACGACCTGGAGTTCAGCCACGGCCTTTGCCGTGGGCGACCGGGTCATCGGCACCAACGGCTCGGTGTATCGCTGCACCACGGCACACACCAACCAGATACTCACCAACACCGCCTATTGGACCGTGGATACCACCAGCATTGCGAACCTCACCACTTGGAATTCCGCGACCGCCTATGCCGTGGACGACCTCATTTGCTACCAAGGCTCATACTATCGGTGCATCTCGGCCCACACCAACCAGGAGCCGGTCGTATCGACCGTCATCAATTCCACGTATTGGGCGCCCGATCTTGTCGGCATCCACCCCTGGATTTCGGGTGTGGCCTATGCGGTGGGGAATGTGGTCTGTTACCAACCGCCCTCCGTCGGCGGACGCGACAGCGGCGCCGTGCTCTATCGCTGCATCCAAGCCCACACCAGCAGCGGCGGCACCACCCCGACCGACACCGGCCGGTGGGCGATGGGAGCGGTCGGCGTGTCGAACTGGATGGCAAACATGAGCTACTCCGTAGGCGACATTGTCAGCTACAACCCCGCCGCCTTTTCCAGCACCTCGACCATCCCATTCACAGGGTTCTTCTATCGCTGCAAAACCGCCCACACCGCCTCGTCCGCCGTCACTCCCGCGAGCGCCACTTCGGTCGGCTCGAATTGGGAGCATACCAACACCAGCTTCGCTTCCTGGTCCGGCAGCACCGCCTACAAGGTGGGCGACTTGGTCTACAATTCCTCCAACTCCACCGTCTACCGCTGTATCACCGACCACACCAATCAGACCCCGCCCAACTCGTCCTATTGGAGCACCAGCCTGGGAGGTCACTCCGCCGTGGTTTCGGCGCCCTACGTCACCAGTTCCAGCACGGCCACGATCAAGGGCTATGCCAACGCCACCAGCACGACGTTCGGAACGAGCACCTACGTGCAGGGGCCGACCAGCGCCTCCAGCCCCAAGGTGGATCCGGCCCGCGTCTCGAACAATCCCTACGTGCCGCGACTGGACGCCCCGGACGCCTATTCCGACCTCAGCGGTGTCGGCAGCAACCTGCCCTCCACCGAGGGCAACGGCACCTACCTCTACGAGGGGGCTCGCACCCTTGGCACGCCCGGCGCCACGACCCCGTCGGTCTACAACATCACCCGGACCTACGACGGCAGCTCGGGCACCTCGACGACTTCGGGGCTGTATCTCGACGACTCGACGGACGTGCTGACGATCGTCGGTCCGGTCGTGCTGAACATCTCGGGAACCCTGAACACCTCCTCCGGCCGCATCGTGATCGCGCCGACCGGCTCCCTGGAAATCTACTTCACGGGCAGCCTCTACATCGGCAGCAACAGCTCCACGACCATATCCAGCTTCGCCACCCCGACCGGCGGGGGCATCATCAACCAGACGTTCGACCCCAAGAAACTGCTCATCGTCGGCTCCAGCACGGCGAACTCGTCGGGCAATCACTACCTTTGGACCCGGTTCCCGTTTTATGGCCTGATCTACATGCCCGACGCCTACCTCCATCTCTGGAACAGCGGCTACAACGGCGAACGCTACGGCGCGTTCTCGGCGCGCACCGTCTACTTCAACCACCCGGCCAATCTCGACTACGACATCTCTTTGCGCACCGCCGGCGCCATCGGCACCTACATCGACCGCGGCTACCAGATCACGACCCTGCGCGAACTGATCGACAGTTCCGAGCAGGTGGCCTTCTGACGCCCCGGCACTCCGGCCGCGCCGCCATTGACGCTGTCGGTGCCCCGCCTCCATAGTCCGGCTTGGTCCATCCTTCGCCTTGAAGCTGCCCCTCATCCTCAACCGCGAATCACGGCGCAGTCTGCTGATCGGCATCACGCCCTATCAGTATCTCATCGCGGGGCTCCGGCGGCGCGACGCCAACCATGTGGACCTCGACTCGGCCGCGGAATTCCCGCTCGACGACGAGGCCGGTCTCAAACGCTGGCTAACCCAGAACTTCGAGCACAACGCCGCCTGGGTGCCCGTCGTCTGCGGCCTCGCCACCCCCTCGGCCATCCTGCAGCGCCACAGCATCCTGCCCCGGCGCCTGGGCGAGGAGGGCTACCTCGCCGAACTCTGCAACCTCGCCGCCCGGCCCGACGGCAGCGGCCCGTGGAAACTCCAGCTCCTCAGCCCGCTCGAGGGGCAGCAGATCGCCGCCCAGGGCGGCCAGCGCCCGGCCCTGCTCGTCGGCATCTCGCACGACACCGTGCACAACGTGCAGCAGCGCCTGCTCGATTTCCGCCTTCTCCCCTACCGCCTCGAAAACTCGGCCCTCCCGCTCTTCGCCGCCATCTACGACCGCCAGAACAAAGCCAACGACCCGCGCGCCACCGTCGTCGTCCAGATCGCGCAGGAGCAGACCGTCGCCTTCATCCTCGGCAAGGAGGGCGTGCACACGCCCGCGCCGCTCCAACACGGCTTCACCAGCGTCGTGCAGGCCGCGCGCAAGGAGATGCACCTCAACGAGGCCCAGGAGGTCGCCGACCGCCTGCATTTCCCCGACGACGAGGTGCTGCTCCGCGCCTCGAAATTCCTCCGCGCCATCGGCCGCGACCTGAAGTCGGTCATCGACTCCTACGAGCTCACCACCGGCCAGCCCGTGGGCGAGATCCACTTCGACCACCTGCCGCCCTCGCTCGCCTGGATGGCCGAGCCGCTGTCGCAGATCGTCGGCCGCCCGCGCTACGAGATCGACTGCGCCGCGTGGATGCCCGAGGTCGGCCTCAGCATCGCGCCCGGCATGCCGCCCTTCGCCGGGCATTGGTTCGGCACCCTGAGCCTGCTGGCGAGCATCCCCGCCGCCGCCCCCGAGACGCAGCCGCGCGAGGACGAGCCCTTCAAGGGTGCCTGGCGGCTCGATTGCCGCCTCTCGGCCGAGCTGCCCAGCACGGATGTCATCGGCCGCAAGTTCATCGTCAACGCCCTCGCCGGCGCTCTGGCGGGCCTCGCGCTCGTCTTCGCCATCTGGCAGGGCTACTCCGCCCACGTGCAGCGCGGCGAGATCGCCGCCCTCCGGCAGCGCATCGCCGACAACGCCCCCGCCTACTCCGTCTACGAGAAAAGCGCCGCGGAGCTGAACGCCCTCGGCGCCAGGATCGACGCCGCCTGGGAAGTCCTGCGGGCGCCGTTCTTCCACTCGGATTTCCTGCTCGAGCTCGGCCGCACCAAGCCCCCGGTCCTGCGCATCGATTCCATCCTGCAGTCGCCGGGCCTCATTTCCATCCGCGGCGACATCGCGGAACCCTCCAACCGCGCCAGCCAGACCCTCGGCAACTACGTGCGCGAGCTGCGCGCCAACCCGAAGTTCGCCGGCCCCTTCTCCGCCATCAGCCTCACCGACCTCAGCCGCAGCCCCGCCAACTCGAGCTTCACCTTCGAGATCCAGTTCAAGCTGAAGAACGCCCCGCCCTGATGCCTCCCCTCCTCTCCGATTTCCTCGCCCTCCTCCGCGCCTACCTCGCGGCGGCCATCAGCGTCGGCGTGCTGCTGGCGGCCGGGGCGGCGGGCTACGGCTTCCTGCTCTACGCCCACGAGCTCGCCGCCGAGCAGCAGGCCCTGCAGAAGCGCGGCGACGAGATGTTCGCCGCCATCGCCCGGCAGAAACGCATGGACGGCCTCGTCGCCACCACCCGCGCCGCCGTCGCCCACCTCGATTCCCAGCTCGCGATCGAGAACGAACTCGCGGCCAACCTCGACCGCTTCTACCAGCTCGAGAACTCCACCGGCGTCCGCCTCGTTTCCATCAACCAGCTGAACCCGCCCGCGCTGGCCCCCGGCGCCCCCGCGCCGACCTACACCGCCCTGCCCTTCACCCTCCAGATCAGCGGCAGCTACGCCCAGGTGATGCAGTTCCTCCACGAGGTCGAATACGGCCCCCTGCTGGCCCGCATCTCCACCTGCAACCTCAACCGCGCCGGCGGCAGCGGCCCGGTGCAGGGCGCCGAGGCCCCCGCCGACACCCTGCTCGCCGACCTCACGGTCGAACTCCTCGGCCACCCATGAAGCACGCCCTCCTCTGCCTCCTGCTCGTCACCGCCGCCACCGCCGCCCAGCCGCCGGCCGCCGACAAGTTCGACCGGCTGCCCGCGCGCATCAACGACATGATCGGCCGCCGGCTCAACCACCAGCCCTTGGCCGCCGTGCTGCCCAATCCCTTCCTCCTTCCCGGCGCTGTGCCCGTCACCCCGGCCGCGAACTCCGGCACCGACCGCCCGAGCGAACCGGCGACGGATCTCGCCGCGCTCAACCGCTATGCCGCCACCCTCAAGGTCAGCGGCACGATGGACATCGGCGGCAAGCCGCACCTCATCATCAATTCCTCCGCCTACGGCGAAGGCGACCTCATCAAGGTGCGCGACACCAACCCGGTGGACTTCGTCCGCGTGCTGCAGATCACGCCGCGCACGCTCACGCTCGGCTACGGCTCGGCCCGGCTCGAGGTCCCGCTCCGGCTGAACTGAGGGCCCGAATGGAGGGGCAACCCGACCTGCTCCGCTGATTCGGCATTCTGGGAGGGGCATTACGGCCAACCTACGCCCGGCCCTCGCCATAGTAGGAGGGGCTTTACGCCCCGATCTGCTCTGCGGTCCTCGGCAATGTGGGAGGGGCTTTACGCCCCGACTCGCTCTGCATTGGAAAACGCCGAAACACCGCAGCGACCGGTAGGGCGAGGCGTCCCCGCCGAGCCGCGGCACAGTCGCCTTTGTGCGGTCGGTCCCCCAGCCGCAGGCGGCCCCGCTGCCCTCAGGTCAGCTCGCAGGTGCCGCCGGCGCAGGCGGCGGTTTCCTTGAGCTTCGTCTCGTCGGAATCCTCCACCAGCTCCGTGTAGTTCACCGGCGTGTATTTCAGCCGGTTCCACCTCGCGAAGTCGTCCTCGTTCATCACCGCCTCGCGCGGGGCCTGCGGGTAGCGCTTGTCGCCCTCGTAGCCGAGCAGCGCGACGCCGGTGAAGTGTTCGCGGTATTTCCAGATGAAGTCCGCCACGGCGGCCCACTCGTCGGGTTTCACCGTGCAGGTGTTC
>PNKG01000053.1 GCA_013822585.1 Opitutus sp.
AAGGTGCCGCGCGCCCCGCGCCGTCCGTCTCGCTTCCCGGCCGCCTGACCGGCCTTTCGACCGGTTCGCGCAATCTCTGCTTGCCCTGTTGATTAGGAGGCTAATTGTCTGCCTCCTCACCTTCCGCGCCATGCCCCATCTGCTCCTCAAAGACCTGCCGCCCTACGAGTGCCTCATCGAGGCGGCGAAGCACTATCCGTCGCTCGACCCTTCGGCCTGCGAGGTCTTCCTGCACCTGCTGCGCACGGGCGACGAGGCGTTTCTCTTCTCCGAGCAGAACCTCGCCGAGCAGGGCATCTCCCCCGGCCGTTTCGGCGTGCTCATGGCGCTGGCCAAAGCCTGCCCGCCCGGCTCCGATGCGCCCGGCCCCGGCCTGACGCCCGCCGAGTTGGCCGACAATTCCCGCGTCACGCGCGCCACCATGACCGGGCTCATCGACACGCTGGAGCGCGACGGCTTCGTGCGCCGTGCGGTCGATGCAGAGGACCGCCGCATGATCCGCATCTGCTTCACGCCAAAGGCGCGCCACTTCCTCCAGCGCATGCTTCCCGGACATTTCCGTTGCATGGCTTCGGTCATGTCCACGCTCAGCGAATCCGAGCGCCAGACCCTCGTCCGGCTCCTCGACAAGATCTACCAGCGTGCCGCCGCGCTCAACGCCGGCGTGTCCGCCCGTTCTGTGAAGTCCGCCTGAACACCCGCTCTCACGCCTCAACCCTTCCCGCCCTCATTTATGTCCAAGAAATTCGCCTATGCCATCCTCAGCGCCGTCTTGGCCATCGTCGCGGTGGTCGTGTTCGTGAAGAAAAAGCAGTTCGCGCCGCCGCCGCCCTTCGAATTCCCGCCCGAGGCGGTCACCACCGCGCGCGCCGAGGCGCAGGAATGGGAGCGCGTCACCAACGCCGTCGGCTCGCTCCGCGCCGACCAAGGCGTGACCGTGCCGAGCGAGGGGCAGGGCGCCGTGCGCCTCATCGCCTTCGAGTCCGGCCAGAAAGTCCAGGCCGGCGACGCCCTGGTCGAACTCGACACCGACGTCGAGCGCGCCCAGCTCTCCTCCGCGCAGGCCCGCGCCGAGCTCACCCGCCTCAACCTCGAGCGCGCCCGCGAACTCTGGGACCGCGCCGCCCTCGCCAAGTCCGAGTTCGACGCCGCCGACACCGCCCACAAGAGCGCTACGGCCGACGTTGCCACCCTCCAGGCCAACCTCCGGAAAAAAGTCGTCCGCGCGCCTTTCGCCGGCCGCACCGGCATCCGGCTCGTCAACCTCGGCCAGTTCCTCGACCGCGGCAACCCCGTCGTCTCCCTCCAGTCGCTCGACCCCATCCACGCCGACTTTTCCCTCCCGCAGCAGCGCCTCGCCGAGATCCGCCCCGGCTACGCCGTGCGCGTGACCAGCGACGCCCTCCCCGGCCGCGTCTTCGAAGGCAAGATCACCGCCATCAACCCCGAGGTCGACGCCGCCACCCGCACCTTCCGCGTGCAGGCCACCTTCGCCAACCCCGACGAGTCGCTCAGCCCCGGCATGTTCGTGAGCGTGCAGGTCGTCGCCCCGGAGCGCACCGATGTCGTCGCCGTGCCCGCCACCGCCGTCTATTATCAGGCCTTCGGCGACACCGTGTTCGTCGCCCGCGAAGAGAAGGACGCGAAGACCGGCCAGACGATGAAGCGCGCCGAGCAGCGCTTCGTGCGCCTCGGCGAGATCCGCGGCGACTTCGTCGTCATCCAGTCCGGCGTGAAGGCCGGCGAGGAGGTCGTCACCTCCGGCGTCTTCAAGCTCTCCAACGGCACCAGGCTCGCGGTCGACAACAGCCTCGCCCCCGCCGTCTCGCTCTCGCCCAAGCCCGGCAACACCTGATCGCCGCCGCGCGCCCCGCCATGAAATTCACCGATCTCTTCATCCGGCGCCCGGTGCTGGCGATCGTGGTCAACCTGATCATCATCATCGCCGGCCTCCAGGCCATCCGCTCGCTCAACGTCCGCCAGTATCCGAAGAGCGAGATCGCCACCGTCAAGGTCGCCACGCCCTACATCGGCGCCAACGCCGACCTCGTCCGCGGCTTCGTTACCAGCCCCCTCGAGCGCGCCGTCGCCTCCGCCGACGGCATCGAGTATCTCGAGTCCCAGAGCCTGCAGGGCGTCTCCCTCATCACCGCCCGTCTCCGCCTCAACTACGACGGCGCCAAGGCGCTCGCCGAGATCAATTCCAAGGTCAACCAGGTCCGCAACGAGCTGCCGCCCGAGGCCGAGCTGCCCGCCGTCACCCTCGAGCCCGCCGACAGCCAGTTCGCCTCGATGTATCTGACCTTCGGCTCCAGCGTCCTCGCCTCCAACGAAGTCACCGACTACCTCTCGCGCGTCGTCCAGCCCGCCCTCACCGCCCTCGAAGGCGTGCAGCGCGCCGACATCCTCGGCGCCCGCACCTTCGCCATGCGCGTCTGGCTCAAGCCCGACCGCCTCGCCGCGCTCAACCTCTCCGCCTCGCAGGTCCGCGCCGCCCTCGCCGCCAACAACGTCCGCGCCGCCGTCGGCCGCACCAAGGGCTCCTACCTCCAGGTCAACCTCGCCACCGACACCAGCCTCAAGAACGTCGACGAATTCAAGCGCCTCGTCGTCCGCGAGGACAAGGGCGTCATCGTCCGTCTCGAGGACATCGCCGACGTCGTGCTCGGCGCCGAGGACTACGACGCCGACATCCGCTTCTCCGGCCAGAGCGCCGTGTTCATGGGCATCTTTGTCCTCCCCAACGCCAACTCCCTCGATGTCGCGCGCCGCGTCCGCGCCGAGATCGAAAACCTCCAGCAGCGTTTCCCCGTCGGCTTCACCGGCGGCATCGCCTACGACGGCACCAAATACATCGACAGCGCCATCAAAGAGGTCGTGAAGACCCTCAGCGAGACGCTGCTCATCGTCGTCCTCGTCATCTTCCTCTTCCTCGGCTCGCTCCGCTCCGCGCTCATCCCCATCATCGCCATCCCCGTGTCGCTCATCGGCGCCATCTTCCTCATGCAGGTGTTCGGCTTCACCATCAACCTGCTGACCCTCCTCGCCATCGTGCTCTCCGTCGGCCTCGTCGTCGACGACGCCATCGTCGTGGTCGAGAACGTCGAGCGCCACCTCCGCGAGGGCCGCACGCCGCTCGACGCCGCGCTCGTCGGCGCCCGCGAACTCGTCGGCCCCATCGTCTCCATGACGGTCACCCTCGCCGCCGTCTACGCCCCCATCGCGTTCCAGGGCGGGCTCACCGGCTCGCTCTTCCGCGAGTTCGCCATCACGCTCGCCGGCGCGGTGATGATTTCCGGCATCGTCGCCCTCACGCTCTCGCCCATGCTCGCCTCGCAGCTGCTGCACAACGCGGCGGACGAGGAAAAGGGCTTCGTCGGCGTCGTGAACCACGCCTTCGACCGGCTCAAGGCCGCCTACGGCCGCGCTCTCGACGGCACTCTCCGCGCGCGCGGCGTCATCTACGCCACCTGGGGCCTCATCACGCTCCTCATCTTCCCGCTCTTCATCCTCTCGTCGATGAGCACCGAGCTCGCCCCGACCGAGGACCAGGGCGTCGTCTTCAGCGTCCTCAACACCCCGGCCAACTCCAACATCGACCAGTCCTCCAAGTTCGCGGCCCGCGTCAACGACGTCTACTTCAACGTGCCCGAGGCCGAGTTCAGCTTCCAGGTCACGCTGCCCACCGGCGGCTTCAGCGGCGTCGTCGTCAAGCCCTGGGACCAGCGCCAGCGCGACATCTACCACATCAAGCAGGACCTGTTCTTCCCGCTGCACCTGGTGCCCGGCGTGCAGGTCTTCCCGATCCTGCCGCCCCCGCTGCCGGGCGGCGGCACGTTCCCCGTCGAGTTCATCGTCGCCTCCACCGCCGACACCCGCCAGCTCGTCGAATTCGCCAACCAGATCGCGCACAACGCCGCCCGCAGCGGCAAGTTCGCCTTCCCGCCCGTCGTCGACGTCAAGATCGACGAGCCCCGCTCCGAAATCCGCCTCGACCGCGACAAGATCGCCGCCCTCGGCCTCAGCCTCCAGCAGGTCGGCGCCGACCTCGGCGCCATGTTCGGCGGCGGCTACGTCAACCGCTTCAGCATCGACGGCCGCAGCTACAAGGTCATCCCCCAGGTCCAGCGCACCGGCCGCCTCAACCCCGACCAGTTGAAGGACATCCACGTCGCCGGCCCGCAGGGCAAGCTCGTGCCGCTCTCCACTTTCGCCACGCTGCACAACACCACCGAACCCCGCTCGCTCAACCGCTTCAACCAGCTCAACGCCGTCAAGATCTCCGGCCTGCCCGCCGCGCCGCTCGACGCGGCCCTCAAGGTCCTCGAGGACGAGGCGCGCAAAATCCTGCCCCGCGGCTACACCGTCGACTACGCCGGCGAATCCCGCCAGCTCCGCCGCGAGGGCAGCAAGTTCCTCCCCGCGCTCGGCCTCGCCCTCGTGCTCATCTTCCTCGTGCTCGCCGCGCAGTTCAACAGCTTCCGCGACCCCTTCATCATCCTCCTCGGCTCCGCGCCCCTCGCCATGTTCGGCGCGCTGCTCTTCACCGCCCTGCGCGCCCCCGGCGATCCCACCACGCCCAACTGGACCTGGGGCTGGACCACCTCCTGGAACATCTACTCGCAGGTCGGCCTCATCACCCTCATCGGCCTCATCGCCAAGAACGGCATCCTCATCGTGGAGTTCGCCAACGTCCTCCAGGAGCAGGGCCGCGCCAAGCTCGACGCCGTGCGCACCGCCGCCATGACCCGCCTCCGCCCCATCCTCATGACCACCGCCGCCACCGTCTTCGGCCACCTCATGCTCGTGTTCGTCACCGGTGCCGGCGCCGCCGCCCGCAACTCCATCGGCCTCGTCCTCGTCTGCGGCATGACCATCGGCACGTTTTTCACGCTGTTCGTCGTTCCCTCGCTCTATTACCTGTTGGCGAAAGACCACTCGCACGAGCACCTGCACGCCGCCGTGCCTGCCCCCGGCGCCGTCGAGACCGTCCCCGCCAAGTAACACCACCCTTCTCATGAAACCGGCCTCATCCCTCCTCCTCACCGCCGTCCTCGGCCTGGCCGCGCCTCTCCGCGCGGACATGCCTCCGACCCCCTTCAAACCCGACGGCAACCCCGACTCGGCCTACATGGTGCCCGACGAGCTCAACCTCGACTACGCGCTCTCCTTCGCCCTCGATAACAACTTCGCCATCCGCCAGGCCAAGGAGCGCCTGCGCCAGCAGGAAGGCGTCGTCCTCGAAGCCTCCGCCCGCACCATCCCCAATCTCGCGGTCAACTCCGGCTACACCGGCAACGGCCGCGGACTCACCCAGAGCTTCTCCGCCACCGTGCCCGTGAACACCCGTTCCTGGTCCCTCGGCGTCACCGCCACCCAGACGCTCTTCGCCGGCGGCGCCATCCGGGCCGGCCTCGCCGGCGCCGCCTCCGCCCGCTCCGCCGCCGTCGCCGAACTGCAGGCCGTCGTCAACGACGCCTTGCTCGATGTGCGGACCAGGTTTTACGCCGTCCTCGTCAGCCGCGAGCGCATCAAGGTGCAGGAGCAGAACGTCGAGCTCCTCCGCCACCAGTTCCAGGACGTGAAGAGCCGCTACGAAGCCGGCACCGTCTCCAACTTCGAGGTCCTCCGCGCCGAGGTCGCCCTCGCCAACGCCCAGCCCCCCCTCATCAGCGCGCGCAACAACCACCGCCTCGCCGTCGAAGACCTCCGCCAGGCCCTCGGCTTCACCACCCACGACCCCGCCACGCTGCGCAAGATCCCCGAGTTCGTCGGCACGCTCGACTACGCCCCGCTCCCCCTTCCCCTTGACCTCGCCGCCGCCGTCGCCGCCGCCCGCGCCCAACGCCCCGAGTTGCAGCGCCTCGCCCAACTCGTCGCCGCCCGCTCCCAGGACGTCCGACGCCAGCGCGCCGGCTACCTGCCCACCCTCAGCCTCTCCGGCGGCTACCAGCTCCGCAACGCCCCCTACGCCTTCACCCCCTCCGGCCTGCGCGTCGGCACCAACCGCCTCAATGACGCGCTCGGCGACTGGACCTTCGGCCTGCAGGGCAGTTGGGCGGTGTTCGACGGCCGCGCCACCACCGGCCGGCTCCGGCAGGCCCGCTCCTCCCTCGCCCAAGCCGAACTCTCCCTCACGCAGGCCCAGCTCGCCATCGACGTCGAAGTGCGCCGCGCCTGCCTCCAATACCAGGAAGCCACCGAACTCGCCGAGGCCTCCAAGAAAGTCGTCGAGCAGGCCGAGGAAGCCGTCCGTCTCGCCGACGCCCGCTACTCCGCCGGCACCGCCACGCAGCTCGACGTGCTCCAGGCCCGCACCGACCTCACCACCGCGCGCCTCAATCAGCTCCAAGCCTATTACAGCTTCAACGTCGCCAATGCGAACCTCCGCCGCGCGACGGGCCTGCCCGACGCGCTCGTCGCCGGCCGCTGATCTCCCGCCATGATCACCTCCGCGCCGCGCCGCCCGCCCGTCGAGGCTCTTGGGGCGGAATAAACCGCAACTTCAGCCCGGCCCAGTTGTCGTCCCCGCAGGCTTCATGAAGCTGGTTCGCCCGCTCCTCCTTGCCCTCGGGATCCCCTGCGCGCTGGCGGCGCTCGCCCTCGCCGTCGCGCTCACTCCCGCCGTCCAGCGCTGGGCCGTGCGCCGCGCGTTGACGCAGCGACCCGATTGGAAAGTCGGGTTCGACTCCCTCTCCGCCGGCCTCGGCCGCGCCCGGCTCGATGGCGCGAAGTTCGAACGGCAGGGCGTGAAGGTGACGGTCGAGCACGCCGAGGCCGACTATTCGCTCCTCGACTACCTGCTGCACCGACACGTGCGAATCGACCGGCTCGTCGCCCGCGGCGTGGCGGTCGACCTCGCCCGCCTGCCCGCCGGGCGCACGCAGGCCGAAGCCGCCGGCGCCCCCATCGCCGCGCCCGGCGCCCTCGCGCGCCTGCGCCTGCCCTGGACCCTCCAGCTCGGCGAGGTGCGCATCGCCGGCAAGCTGACCCTTCCCCCCGCGGCCGGCCGCTCCGCCCCCGTCGCCGATTTCGAGATTTCCGGCGGCGGCATTGGCCCGGCGCGCGAAGGCTCGCTCCTGCTCAAGGCGAGCGTCGCCGATGCCGCCTCCGCCGCCGCGCGCGTCACCGGCCTGCGCGTCGACGGACGCCTGACCGTGCGCGAGACCGCCGCCCGTGCCTTCGACCGCGCCAGCCTGCTCCTTGTGCTCGACGCCGAAGGGCCGCAATTCTCCGACGGCCACCAACTCCGCCTCGCCGCCGACATGCTGACCGTCGACGGCGTGGAGAATCTCACGCTGCAGCTCGACACCCAGCAGGCCGGCCGGACCGCCCGCGTGGCCCGGCTCTCGGGCGCATTGCCTGTCGGCGGCACCCGCGGCACGGGCGAGTGGGACCTCCACGCCGCCACGGCGCAGGTGGAGCCGTTTTTCCTCGGCGGCGCGCTGCCGGAATTCGACGCCGCCGGCTCCGGACGCTTCACGCTCGATGTCGCCACGCGCGCCCTCGCCCTGCAGGGGCGTTTCGGCGGCAGCCTCGCGGCGCCCGAGGCGATCGACCCCGCCTTGCGCGCCCTCGGCACCCTGCACATCGACACGGAATTCGACCTCGAACTCGAACGCGACCTCGCGCGGGTGAACCGCCTGCGCCTGCAAATCGACGGCGAGCAGCCCGCACTCGCCTTCGAGACCACCCGCCCGTTGACCTTCAACCGCAGCGAGCGCCACCTGCAGCTCGCCGCGCCCGGCGCCGGCCCGCTCGCCCGCCTGTCGTTGCCGCATCTGCCGCTCGCCTGGGTTCGTCCGTTCGTGCGCGCGGCCGACATCTCCGGCGGCGCACTGAGCGGCGAGTGTTCCTTCGAGGAGGAAAACGGCCAGCTGCGCTGGCGGACGACGGCGCCTTTGAGCGTGGATGCCATCACCGTCGTCAAGGCCGGCCGCCTCCTGCTCGAGCGCGCCGCCCTCTCGACCAACCTGCAGGGCAGTCTCGGCGCCGAGCGATTGACCGTCGTGCTGGGCGACCTGCGCTTCCGCACCCCGGCCGGCGACTCGGCCGACGGCATGGTCCGTCTCGTGTTCCCGGCCCAGGGCGACACGCAGGAAATCTACGCCACGCTCAACGCCGACCTGCCGCGCGCGCTCGACGCCTTCGCCCCGGTCGGGCCTCTGCGCGCCACCGGTTCATTCGATGTCATCCTCTCGCCCGGCCGCGTGGCCTGGCGCAGCGCCTTCGGCGAATTGTCCGCGGGCAACCGCCGCAAACTCGTCTCCGCCGCGATGCAGCAGTCCGGCTCGCTCGACCTCGCCACGCTCAAGCTCGGCGTCGAGGGTCCGGTCGCGAACCTGAAGGTGCACACCCTCGATCTCGGCTCGCTGCCACTGCTCCGTGCGCTGGTCCCCATCGCCGGCGAACTCGCCGCCTGCGAGTTCAAGGCGACGGCCGAGAACGGGCGCGTCACGGTCAAACCGGTCGCGCCGCTCCGGCTCAGCGGTCTGGCGCTCATGGGCCTGCCGCCGGGCGCCCGTCTCTCGCCGGTAGGACTGACGCTCGCGCCGACACTCGAATTCGCCGGCCGGAAGGATTGGAAATTCACCACCGGCGAGATGGTTTTCACCGGCCGCGACCAAGCGACCCTGCTGACGATGGCGGTCGAGACCAAGGTCGACGCCGCCAACGGCCTGCGCGCCGCCGCGACCTTCAACGCCGATCTGGCCGCGCTCGCCGCGCAGCGGCCTTTCCCCGCCGTCAGCGACCTCGCCACCGGCCGGGCCAGCGGCGAAATCCGCGCCGCCTACGCCGCCGACACGCTCCAGATCGAAGGGCGCTCCACGCTCAACAACCTCGTGCTGCGCGAAAGTTCGCCGGCGCTGCCCGTCGCCAACCTCAGTTTCCGCCTCGCGCGCACGGCCGACAAACGCATGACCTTCGAGGCGCCCCTCCTGCTCGACCGCGTCGGCCAGCGCTCCGACCTCAAGCTCACCGTCGCGGCCGTGCGGCGCGCCGAAGACGTGCTGTTCGACGCCAAGCTCGGCGGCGAGCACCTCGAACTCGGCGACGCCCTCGCCCTGCTCGCGCTCGGCGGCGCGCAGGCGGGGGGCCGCGGCAATAAGCCCGCTCCAACAGCCGCGCCGCGCGCGGCTGCGCCCGATGCCCAACCGTTCTGGCGCGGCTTGCGCGGGGAAGTCTCGCTCGACGTGAAATCCATCTCGCGCGGCGCCGACTGGACGATGACCGGCCTCAACGGCCGCGTGGTCGTCGACCCGCAGCGCATGGCCCTCCCGCAGCTCCAAGGCCTCGTCAACGAAAAGAGCCGCCTCGGCGCGCGCGCCGAATTGCGCTTCAGCGAAGGCGAGACGCCCTATCACCTCAGCGGCAACTTTTCCCTCACCGACTTCGACGCCGGCGCCTTCCTGAAGGCGCTCGATCCCTCGAAACCTCCCGTGCTCGAAGGCGTCGTGACGGTTGCCGGCGGATTCACCGGCGACGGCGCCAATCTCGACCGCACCCTCGACCGCACGCGCGGCCAGTTCCAGCTCACGGGCCGGCAGGGCGTCTCCCGTTTGCTCAAACCCGTCAGCGAAAAGGTCTCCTACGCCACGAAAGCCGTCGATGCGGCGGCGGCCCTGGGTTCGCTCCTTGGCTTGGACAAGGTGAAAGGCATGGCTGAGAAAGTCGCTCCCTCGGCTTATCTCGCCGATCAGCTCTCGCAGACGCTTGCCGAGCTGCCTTACGACCAGCTCGTCGTGCGGGCCCACCGCGACGACGCGCTCGACCTGCGCATCGACGAATTCTCGCTGCTCTCGCCCGAGGTCCGGTTGGTGGGGCAGGGCAGCGTCACCCACGTCGAGGGCAAGACGCTCTTTGAGCAGCCGCTGTCGATCAGTTGCCAGCTCGCCGCGCGCGGCAAGATCGAGCAACTGCTCGGCAAGCTGCACGCGCTCGACGGCACGAAGGACGAGCTCGGCTACGCGCGCGCCAAGGACCCCGGCGCCATCTCCGGCACGCTCGCCAGGCCCCAGACCTTCCTCTTCCAGGAACTCCTCAAGCGCACGCAGTCCAAGCTGATCGATTTCCTGAACTGAACCCGGATTCCGGGATTCAACCTGCGGCGTGTGACTGGAGGAGCGGCTCTGTGCCGCGACAGAAAAGTCCGCTGCGGTCGGATATCGGTTCGCGGCGCAAAGCCGCTCCACCAGGTCCGGCAACCCGGATGAACGCAATGGAGAGCGCGGCTGCTGCCGCGCCGTGGTTATCCTGAATTCCGCAGTTGAAACGCCGAGACCGCAGAGTTCACCGAGGGGGAAGCGGCCGAGATCGATTCCTCAACGACTCACCCGCGGAGTGAAGGCGCGCGGCCAGCAGTTCTCAGCGATCTTTCTGTTTTTGCGTTTATTGTGCTTTGGGCTGAGGTCGCTCCGCTCGGTAGCGGCCACTCCAACCGCGGAATTTAGGATCATTGCAGAATTTCCGACTGGTCATGTCGGAGCGGCTGGCTTGGACTCGGCGCGGGCCACAATTTCATTTTCACATGCTGGCACACGATTTGGTCCGGGGAGCGGCTTTCGTCGTTGTTCTGATGCTCGCGGTCGCGGCGCGTGCCGCGAAGTGGCCGGCGGTCAATCCCGCCGAGCTGGCCGCGACGAAGTCGGCCATCGAACCGGATGCCGGCGTCGAAATCCTCGCGCGCGAAGTGACCATCGACGCCGGCAACTCGGGCGGCGCCCGCACGGACGTCTACATGCGGCTGAAAGTGTTCACAAAGGCGGGCGCGGAGAAGCTCGCGAAAGTCGAGTTGACCTACGACAAGGCGAACAGCTCCATCACCGACCTCGAGGCGCGCACCATCAAGCCCGACGGCACCATCCTCGAACTCAAGGGCAAGGAAATTTACGACCGCGAATTTGTGCGCGTCGGCAGCCTGCGCGGTCGCATGAAGTCCTTCGCCCCGCCTGGCCTGGAGCCGGGCGCGATCGTCGAATACCGCTATCGCCTGCGTCAGGATGGCTGGCTGGTCTTCTACTCCTTCCTCTTCCCGTCGGAGTATCCGTCGCGTTCGGTCCTCTTTCGCTACAGTCCACCGCCGATTCCGGGGCTCTCGATGCAGGTCCTGTTCCTGAACTACCCGGCCCGGGAGCTGAAAAGCGACCGGGCGGGCTTCTACGAATTCCCCTGCGCGGATGTGACCTCCCACAAGGAGGAGCCCTTTCAGCCGCCCGCGCTTCATCTGTGGCCCGGGTTGACGATCTATTTCCGGGACGCACCGAAGGAGAATCCCGATCTGTATTGGGCCGCGCTGGCGGAAAAGCTCTTCGCCACCGGCAAGTCGCAGGCGCGCGCGACGAAGGCGATCACCCTCCAGGCGCAGAAAATCGTCGCCGCGACAGATTCCGACGATGAAAAGCTCCGCAAGCTGCACGACTTCTGCCGCAGCCGCATCGTGAACCGCGCACGCGCCGCGACGGGCCTGTGGCCCGACCAGAAAGGGAGGCTTCCTGCCAACGATGACGCCGCGGACACGCTCAAGCACCTGTCCGGCACACCGGAAGACATCAACACACTCTTCACCGCGCTGGCTCGCGCCGCCGGCTTTGATGCACGGCTGGCACTCGCCAACGACCGGAGCGTCTTCGTCCACAATCCCAAGCTCCCGGTTCCGTTCTCTCTCAACCATCGCGTGGCGGCGGTGCGGCGCGGCACCGCGTGGCAGTATTTCGATCCGGGCGCCACCTACTTGCCCGCGGGAATGCTCGACTGGCGCCACGGCGACACCGACCTGCTCGTCTCCTCCGAGCAGGGTGCCAACCCCGTGAGGATCGCCAGCGCCGACGCCGATCTTTCCGTGCACCATCGCACCGCCCGTCTCGCAGTGGGCGACGACGGGTCTATGGAAGGGGATGTCACGGTCGAGGTCTCTGGCTATTACGAGGCGGCGGAAAAACGCGCGCTCGATGCCGCCACGCCGGACGAGGTGGAAAAGCACATCCTCGCCACCTTGGAGCCCCACCTCAAGGGCGTCGAAGTCTCCGCCATCAAGCTCGAGAATGCCGCTTCGCCGCTGGAGCCCCTCAAATTGACCTACCACCTGCGGGTGCCCGAGTATGCCGAGCGCACCGGTGCCCGGCTCTTCGTCCAGCCGAGTGTTTTCCGCCGCAACGGTAAACCGCTCTTCGAGGCGGCGACGCGCGAGAACATGATCGTGTTTCCCCATCGTTACCGCGAGATCGACAACGTGAGGATGACGCTGCCGACCGGTGCGCAGATCGAGGCAGGCAGTTCGCCCGAGAACTTGGACCTCGGCAAGGCCGGCGCCTATGCAGTCAACATCACTTGGCGACCGGTTTCGCGCGTCGTCACCTACCGGCGCGAGTTCAAGCTCAACTCGATCATGTTTCCCGCCGAGAGCTACCGCCACATCAAGGGTCTGTTCGAGGTCATCCAGGAGCGCGACAACCACACGCTCACCTTTCTCATGCCCGCGGCGGACGAAGCGGCGGGCAAGCCATGAGCAGGATCCGGCTCTGCTCTCCGACTTCATTCCGCCTGGCGGTGCTCTTCTGGGCATCGACCGTTCCGGCCTTCGCCGCCAGCGCGCCAAGCTGGCTCTCGGCCGTCGCCCAAGCCCCTGTCACCGTCGGCACCAAGGACGCCGATGCCGTCGTCCTGCTGCACGAGGGCCGCGAGGAGATCGGCCGCGATGGGGAACGCACGGTGCGGATTCGCCGCGCCATCCGGCTGCTCAACGCCGACGGCAAGAAGCACGCAGTCGCCGCGGCCGACTACCTGAGCGGATCCAGCGCGCTGAAGAGCTTCAAGGCATGGCTGATCAAGCCCGGCGGCGAAGTGGTCGCCTACGGGAAGAAGGCGACGGCCGACCTCGTCATCCATGCGACAGCGTTCGAGCTCTATGGTGAGGCCCGGCGCCAGGTCATCACCGCGCACGACGAGGCTGATTCCGGCGCGGTCTTCGGCTACGAGTCCGTCGTCGTCGGTCGCACCTTGTTCAACCAGGAGCTTTGGCGTTTCCAGAGCGAACTGCCCACGGAGCGCTCGGCGTTCACCCTGCAGCTGCCGCCAGATTGGACTTGCGCGGATCGCATGATGAACAGCGCCCCGCTCCCGGCTCGCATCGAGGGCGCCCAACGCACCTGGAGTCTTGGCCCGCTGGATGCGCTCGCCGAGGAGCCGATGAGCCCGTCTGCGGCGTCCCTCGCGCCGTGGTTGGCGCTCGACTGGCGGCCGCCGCCGAAGTCGCGCGATGCGCCCGGCAGCGTGTCGGTGATCTCGTGGCGGCAGCTCTCGGAACTCTTCACGGCGAAATACGACGCCGCCGCGGCGCCGGATGAGGCGATGCGGTCGCGCGTCGCCCAGCTCCTGGCCGGTGCGGTGAGCCCGTGGGAAAAGCTGCAGCGGCTGGGCGGCTTCGTTCAACGGGTGAACTACATCTCGATCCTGCTCGATTCCGCCAATGCCGGGGGCTACATCCCGCGCCCGGCGGCGCGGGTGCTGCAGGGCAATTACGGGGATTGCAAGGACAAGGCCACCCTGCTCCGCGCCCTGCTCGCGGTGGCGGGTTTCAAATCGCATCCGCTCATCGTGTCGGCGGGCGAACGTGCGCGCCTGCAGCCGGACTGGCCGGCACCGAGCCAGTTCAACCACTGCATCCTCGCCATCGAAGCCGACGAAGCCGCAGGCGGGCTCGCCACCATCGATCACCCCCGGCTAGGCCGGCTCCTGGTGTTCGATCCCACCGATCCGCACACCCCGCTCGGGCTGCTGCGGCGGTCCCTGCTGGCCGGCGAAGGGTTGCTGCTGGCCGGCGAACTGGGCGGACTGATCCGGCTGCCCGAGGCGCGGCCGGAGGGCGACCGGCTCATCCGGCTCGTGCGCGCCGAGCTGGATGGCGCGGGCAACATCCACGGGCGGATCGAGGAGCGCTTCCACGGCGTGGCCGCGTCGGCGGTGCGCGGTGAATTCCACATGCTCAAGACGGGGGACTTCGAGAAGCACATCGAGCGTCGGCTCGCCGGCACGCTGCCGGCGCTGCGGGACACGAAGATCAAACCGCACGACTTCTTCCTGCGGGGCGAGTTCGCACTCGACGTCGAACTCTTCTCGCTCGGCTACGGCAAGATGATGCGCGACGAGCTGCTCACCTTCAAACCCGCCCTCGTCGCGCGACGCGACTCCTCCCAACTCACCAAGAAACCGCGCACGCTGCCCATCGTCGTCACGGCCCAGGCCTGCGAGGAGCACGCGGAGTTCAAGTTGCCCGACGACTGCGTCGTGGAGGAAATGCCGCCCGCGTTGAATGTCGAAACGGAGTTCGGTCGCTATCGGGCATCCTGCCGCCAGGGAAACGGCACTCTGATTTTCGAGCGCTCGCTCGAGCTCCGCGACCGCGAGCTGCCCGCAGCAGAATACGAGAAGGTGCGAGGCTTTTTTGAGAAAATCTCCCGCCACGAGCAGACGCCCGTCGTTCTGCGGCGCAAGCCGGCCGCAGCGCCGCAGGCCGGTGCGCCAGCGCCGACCGTGGAGAAGTCCGTCGGGTCTGCCTCCAAGCCGCCCGGGCGGTAAATCCCTGCGCACCTCCCGCCAACGGACGCGCCGCGTTGCGGCTTTACCCGGCGCGGCCTTCCGCTACCTTGGGCTCCCCTCAATTCCACCGGCGCGACCCGCCCGGGTCGGCCTCAACCCAAGGAGACCCAACCTTATGAATGGCACCCGTCCTGGAGACATCAGGAACTTCGCCATCGTGGGGCATGCTACAGCGGGGAAAACCACCCTGGCTGAATCCATGCTGCTCTGCGGTGGAGCAATCCATCGCATGGGCAGCGTGGCCCTAGGCACCACGACGTCGGACTATCAC
>PNKG01000054.1 GCA_013822585.1 Opitutus sp.
CCCGCGCGGATACTTGATGCGGCCCAGCCGGACGCCAATCTCGGGGCGGAAGTTGTAGTCGACGAGCGCCCAGTCGAGGCGGACCTCGTTTTCGCCGTAGTCGCCGAGAGACTGGGCGTAGGCCTGGGCGCCGAGGCGGAGGTGTGAACCGACGGTGGTGGTGGCGTTGATCGCCATTTCGCGGAAGTTCCGGGTGCCGTCCTTGTTTTCGAAGGGGTAGTTGTTGCCTGAACTCCAGATGTAGCCTTGGTTGAGGAATCCGGAGAGCTGCACGTTGGTGTTGCCGACGTTGACCGCAGCCTGGGCGAGGCTGGCGGCGATACAGAACGCCGGGAGGAGGTATCGGGGACAGGTGTTGTTCATGCTGGCGAGGGGGTGGAGGTGCCGGAACGTCACGACGGCCTCCTGAGAAGGAAAAGGTGCACCGACGGCGGGGTGGCCCGCTGGGTGCACCTCACTTGCAGGCCCGTTCGTCCTGCCCGAGAAGCCATTGCGGCGTTGACCGCTGACGTCCCTTGGAACGGCACCCGGGAAAACACCTTTAGGTAAAAATAGGGGAAATGTCGCCGGGTGTCTGGAGCTTGCTGTCCTGCCATCGTGCTCGAGTTCGCGGGTGGCGTGGCCGAGATGGTCAACGTGGAGGCCGCTGTGTTCGCATGGGCGCAGACGAGCGCGCCCGACCCGCGCGGCATCGGCGATCCGGGGGAAATGCAGACGCCGTGCAGCTCTGGAAATTACCGAAGCTGCAGGTGTGTTCCCGTGGGATCACAGGTGATTTGTTCGATCCTGCGGATTCAGCAGACACCCAGCGGATGGGACGAGGCCGCAGTGGAGGGCTCGGCTACTGCCGAGCCGCGCACGGAATGCCGGGCGGCACTCCCCGCGGCGCGGCGGTAGCCGCGCCCTTGTTCCAGCGGGGGCATGGGCTTCAATCTCACTTTCCGCGCGCCTGCGCCGGCAGCGACGAGTGCGAAACCGAGAGAACGCATGGCGCGACGCTGGCAGAAGCCGTGGCGACAAAAGCGCAAAAGCACCCAGGCGCCCGCGAGTTGATGCCGTGTTTTTGTGTTCTTTGTGCTTCTTGTGGCCCACGGATTGAACACGCTCGTCGCCGTGGCCGCTCCGATCAGCATCCGCCCATTTGCTCCCGCCGACTCTGAGGCGGTCATTGCGTTGTGGCGCGCCTGCCGACTGACACGGCCGCAGAACGATCCGCGCAAGGACATCGCACGGAAGCGGAAGGTGAATCCCGAGTGGTTTCTCGTCGCCGAGCGCGCGGGCGCGATCATCGGCACGGTCATGGCCGGCTACGAGGGGCATCGCGGTTGGATCAATTACCTCGGCGTCGCGCCGGAGTTCCAGCGTGGCGGCCTCGGGCGGAAGTTGATGGACGAGGCCGAGCGGCGGCTCCGCGCGGCCGGCTGCCCGAAGATCAACCTCCAGGTCCGCCCCGACAACCCGACCGCCATCGCGTTCTACGAGCGCATCGGCTTCGCCGTCGAGGGGGCCGTCAGCCTCGGCAAACGGCTCGAGCGCGACTGAGGACAGGGTCAGGAAACAGAAGTCAGAAGACGGACTTCAGAGGGCGGGACAGACGGATTGGGAAACTCGGTTTTGGAAAACACGCTGAGGTTCCGTCATCGGTCCTCCGTTCTCCGTCCTCCGCCGCTACACCGCGGCCGACTCGCCCTCGTCCGTCGGGGCGCGTCCGCTGACGGTGTTGCCGTCGTTCGCGCGCAGGCGCCAGAAGGAGAATGAGGAGATGATGGTGAGCGTGCCGAGGGTCAGGACGGCCTTGTGCAGCGCGGAGAGGAAGGCAACAGGGTCGGACTGCGGCGCGCCCTGCAGGTAGGCGGCCGCGAGCAGCGAGGCGAGGGCGACGCCGAAGGACCACGACATCATCTGCGCGGTCAGCGCGATGCTGTTGGCCATGCTCGCGTCGCGGTCGGTCGTGTCGGCGTAGACGAGCGTGTTCATGCTCGTGAACTGCAGGGCGGAGAACAGGCCCTGCACGAAGCTCAGCGGCAGGATGCACCAGAGCGGCGTGCCCGGGCCGACGAGGGAGAAGGTCGCGAGCGTCAGGCCGAAGCACACGGTGTTGACGATCAGGATCTGGCGGTGGCCGAAGCGCGCAAGGAGCCGCGTGCTCCAGACCTTCATCGTGATGGCGGCCAGCGCCTGCGGCATCGTGAGCAGGCCGGCCTGCCAGGCGGGGAAGCCCAGGCCGATCTGGTAGAGCAGGGGGAGGAGGAACGGCATGCCACCCACGCCGAGGCGCGTGACGATGCCGCCGAGCACCGCGACGTTGAAGGTGCGGATCCTGAACAGCGCCAGCTCGATCACCGGCTGCGCGGTGCGGTGTTCGTGCCACGCGTAGAGCAGCAGCAGGCCGGCCGCGGCGGCGAAGAGCAGGGTGAGCGGGCCGGCGGGCAGGCTGTGCTCGCCGAAGACCTCCAGCGCATACGACAGCAGCGCAATGCCGCCGCCGAAGAGCAGGAAACCGAGCCGGTCCAGCGGTGGGACCCCGGGATCGCGGTAATCCGGCATGTGCCGGCGCACGAGCCGGAGCCCGAGCAGGCCGAACGGCAGGTTGAGGAAGAAGATCGCGCGCCACGGCAGCCAGTTGACGATCAGGCCTCCCGTCACCGGGCCGAGCAGCGGCCCGATCAGCGCGGGGATGACCACGAAATTCATCGCGGTGAGCATCTCGGACTTCGGGAAGGTGCGCACGATCGAGAGCCGCCCCACCGGCGTCATCATCGAGCCGCCGATGCCCTGCAGCACGCGCGCGGCCACGAGCATCGGGATGTTCACCGCCAGACCGCAGAGCAGCGAACCAAGCGTGAAGCACGCGACCGCCCACGTGAACACCCGCCGCGTGCCGAACCGGTCGGCCATCCACCCGCTGATCGGGATGAAGACCGCGAGGCACAGCGTGTAGCTGGTCAGCACCGCCTTCAGGCTGAGCGGGTCCACCTGCAGGCTCGCCGCCATGGTCGGCACCGCCGTGTTGAGGATGGTGGCGTCGAGATTCTCCATGAACAGCGCCGTCGCGACGATCCAAGGGAGGATTCGCTTGGTGCGCTCGGGGGGATCGAGCTGCGCGGTGGCGGGCGCGGCGGACATGGGGACTTCGATATGCGGATTCCTTCCGCCCGCAATGCCGCCGCCCCGTCGGTCGGCAAGTCGCAGTTCCCATAATCCGACCGGAAAGCTCTCAGCAGGGATGCTGCTGGCGAGCGTGCGGGGTGCGGGCGCCCCGCCCACGAGGATGCCACTGCCCAACGGCTCCACTCTCCGCCCTCCGCTTCCGGCCAGTCTTCCGCCCCCAACGCGAGCCGAATCTCGCAGTGAACATCTTCCGTTGCCGGAGGCGTTTTTTCCATTGCCCCGCCGAACCGCGCCCCCTCACTTTTTCGGCTTACGCTCAATGCATCTCCGCGCGCTCACGCTCAACGGCTTCAAGAGTTTTGCCGACCAGACGACCCTCGGTTTCCAGCCTGGCGTGACGGCGATCGTCGGACCCAACGGGTGCGGCAAATCCAACATCGCGGACGCCGTCCGCTGGGTGCTCGGCGAGCAGAGCGCCAAGGCCCTCCGCGGCGGCAAGATGCAGGACGTGATCTTCGAGGGCGCGGACACCCGCAGGCCCTCCCAGCTCTGCGAGGTCGCCCTCCACCTCACCGAGTGCGAGCAGCAGCTCGGCAGCGATTTCCACGAGATCGAGATCATGCGCCGCGTCCACCGCGACGGGCAGAGCGAGTATTTCTTCAACGGCCAGCCCTGCCGCCTGAAGGACATCAGCAAGCTTTTCATGGACACCGGCATTGGCCGGACCAGCTACTCGATCATGGCGCAGGGCCAGATCGACCAGATCCTCTCGTCCAAGCCCGAGGAGCGCCGCGTGGTGTTCGAGGAGGCCGCCGGCATCACACGCTACAAGGCGCAGCGCCGCGAGGCGATGAACAAGCTCGCGCTCACCGAGCAGAACCTCGCCCGCGTCTCCGACGTCATCGCCGAGGTCGCCCGCCAGATCGGCTCGCTCCGCCGCCAGGCCGCCAAGGCCATGCGCTACAAGCGCCTCAGCTTCCGCCTCCGCCACCTCGCCCTCGCCCACGGCAATTTCCAATGGCGCCAGCTCACCGCCACGCTCGCCGACCTCGACAGCCGCGTCGCCGGCCTCCGCGCCGAGGCCGACACCCGCCGCGCCACGCTCGACGAGCAGACCCGCGCCCTCGACGAGAGAAAGCTCTCGCGCTCCGCCCTCATGCAGCGGGTGCAGGAGGCGCAGCAGGCTGTCTTCGACCTCCGCTCCCAGCGCGAACAGGCTGAGAACGCCGCCAACATGGCGCTCGTCCGCCGCCAGGGCCTGGCCGACCGCCTCGCCGCCGGTCAGGACGACCTCGCCGAACTCGAGATGCAGATCCGCGAACTCTCCTCGCAGGTCGACACCGGCGCGCAGGACAAGCAGATGCAGCTCTCGCTCCTCGGCAGCTCCGACGCCGTCTTCCAGGAGCGCAACCGCGAGCTGGCCGTCCTCGAGGGCGAGCTGACCAAGACCGAGCAGCAGCTCGGCCAGGACAAATTCCACCTGCTCCAGCTCGAGAGCGCCGTCGCGCGCCACCTCACCGACAGCTCGTCGCTCGAGGTCGACGCCCGCACCAGCCAGAACAAATACGACCAGGTCGCCGCCGAACTCGAGGAGGTGCGCCGCGCCGTCGAGACCGCCGCGCAGGCCCTCGCCGACGCACGGGCCAAGGTCGAGGAGGCCCGCGCCGAGCAGAGCCGCCAGAACAACGAGGCCCAGGCCGCTCACGCCACGTTGCAGGACGCCACCCGCGCCTTCCGCGACGGCCAGCGCCGCCTGCAGGAGATCGACCGCACTCTCGCCCAGAAGACCGCCCGCCTGAAGCTCCTCCAGCAGCTCCACGAGAAGTGGGAGGGCTTCGGCGAAGGCGCGAAGGCCATCCTCCAGGGCCGCTTCGCCGGCATCCTCGGCGACCGCAAGGCCGTGCCCATCACGCAGGGCCTCGAGGTCCGCGCCGAATTCGCCAAGGCCATCGAGGCGCTCCTCGGCGCCTCCGTCGAAGCCATCGCCGTCAGCGACCTCGCCACCGCGCAGAAAATCCTCGCCCAGCTCGAGACCGACAAGATCGGCAGCGTGTGCCTGCAGGTGAATCTGGCGGACGGTCAGCAACCGGCCGTGAGCAGCTTGCCCGCTGGGCTGAGACTGGCCTCTGACGCCGTCGCCAACCTCGACGCCTCGCACCCCGCCGCCGCGCTCCTCTCCGCCTGCTACCTCGCCGACGATCTCGGCGCCTTCCTCGGATTCTGGCAGGCCAACCCGGCCTTCGGCTTCCTCCTCGTCGCCACGCCGAAGGGCGACCTCGTCGACCGCCGCGGTCTGATCTACGGCGGCCACCACAAGAAGCCCGCCAACTCCATCGTCCAGCGCGAGGTCGATCTGCGCGAGACCGGCAAGGCCGTCGTCGCCGAGCAAGCCGCGCACGAGGAGCAGCGCGCCGCCATCGAGAAGCTCAACGCCGCCCTCGTCGCCGCCGAGCAGACCCTCGAGCAGAAGCGCAAGGACGTGCTCGCCGCTTCGCAGCACGCCGCCGCACTCCATTCCGAGGAACGCAATGCCCAGCGTGCCCACGAGGACGCCGCCAACCGCCTGCAGCGGATGCAAAACGAGCTGGCCAACCTCAGGCGCGACCACGCCGAGGCCGTCGCCCGCCACGCCAAGGCCCAGACCCAGCTCGCCGAGGCCGCCGCCGCCGTCGAGGCCCAGAAGTTGAGGATCACCGAGGTCGAGTCATCCATTTCCGCCCGCCGCACCGAGCGCGACCTGAAGAAGGAATCCCTCGCCCAGGCCCGTCTGGAGCTGGCCGAGCGCCGCCAGAAGGTCGAGGTCCTCGACCGAGGCCTCACCGAGATGGAAAAGCGCCGCGCCCAACTGGCCGACCTCCACGACCAGCGCCAGATCGAGATCGAGACCTGGACCGAGCAGATCGCCACCCTCGAGCGCGAGTCCGGCGAGCAGAAGCGCCGCGCCGTCGAGATCGCCGACACCCTCGGCATCGCCCAGCAGAACGTCGAGTCCGTCCGCCGCGACCTCGCCACGGTCGAGGAGGAGATCAACGCCGTCGAGGCGGGCCTGAGCTCCATCCGCACCGAGGCCGAGGCGGCCATGTCCGAGCTGTCACGCACCGAGGTGAAGGTCGCCGAGACCCGTGCCCGCGTGCAGTTCCTCACCGAGGAAATCACCCATGAATTTCAGACCGAACTCGCCGCCGCCGATTGGAAACACCTGCTCTGGCACGCCGACGACGAGCCGCCCGGCATGAAGGGCCTCGACCTCGATGAAGAGGACGAAGGCGGCGCTCAGCCGGCGGCGTTGCCCGCGCCTGCCGAGGTGGGCGCCGACGTCCCCGGCGGCGCCGTTGAGCCCGCGAAGCCGGTGCGCCGAAGGAAAAAGAAGGAAACCAAGGGCGAGCCCACCGAGGCCGATCTTGCCGCGCTGGACGGCACCGACTGGGCCGCGGTCAAGGCCGAGGTCGACGCGCTCCGCCAGCGCCTCGGCGCGATGGGCGCGGTCAACCTCGTGGCCATCGAGGAATATTCCGAGCTGAAGCAGCGCTACGAGTTCCTCAAGACCCAGAGCGACGACCTCACCAACGCCAAGGCCGCGCTCCTCAAGGCGATCGACGACATCAACCAGACCTCGCTCGAGCAGTTCAGGGTCACCTTCGAGCAGATCCGCAAGAACTTCGCCTACACCTTCAACATCCTCTTCGGTGGCGGCCGGGCCGAGATCGAGCTCGTCACCGCCGAGGATCCGCTGGAGTCCGGCATCGAGATCGTGGCCCAGCCCCCCGGCACCAAGCTCAAGGGCATCACGCTGCTCTCCGGCGGCCAGAAGACGCTCACCGCGGTGGCGCTGCTCTTCGCGCTCTACATGGTGAAGCCGTCGCCGTTCTGCCTGCTCGACGAACTCGACGCGCCGCTCGACGAGTCGAACATCCACCGCTTCACCAACCTGCTGAAGCAGTTCGTCAGCAACTCGCAGTTCATCATCATCACGCACAACAAGAGCACGATCGCCGCCGCCGACGCCATCTATGGCGTGACGATGCAGGAGCGCGGCGTGTCGCGCATCCTCTCGATGAAGTTCGACAAGGCCACCGGCGAGGCCGAGGCAATGCCGACCACCGTCGCCGACTCCGTCCGCAACGCCAAGCCCCAGGCCCCGGTCGCGGGGTGAGGAAGCCTTGCGGAGTGCGGATGCGGAACGCTGAGTGCTGAACGCAGAACGCGAGACGCTCCGTAAACGTAGGGGCGCAGACTTGCTGCACCCTTCTTCTGCAGATGAGACCGCCGAAAAATGTGGGAGTGGGCTTGCGCCCCGACGATGGCGCCTCGCATGCCCGCCTCGCTTTGGCGGCGCGCTATGAGCGCCGACCTTTCGCACGGCGGTCATTGCCCCCGCCACAGGATCGCATCAAGAACGCACACGCAGCCGCTCATCCCACTGCGCTCAAACGCGCTCCAGACTCACGACCTTGTTGTGGGCATCGACCGTCAGCGCGAACCGCCCCGCGACGCCCTCGGGCGACACGAACTTCTGCAGCAGCGAGGCCGGGAACTGCACGTTTTGACCCGACAGCGCCCGCGCCACCACATGCCGCACGGTGCCGCGGTAATACTCCACGTATTTCTCCGGCGGGATGGACAGGTGAAACTCGTAGCGCGTCACACCCCTGCACCTAAACCCCGCGCGCCCCAAAGGCACGGACGATTTTCTCGAGCTCCGTCCCGACAATTCCGCCCTTGATATCCCGGGTCATCACCACGAAGTCCGTGGAGGGCGCGGCTATCGCCGCGCTGGTTGCTCCGGAATCCTCTGCAACGTCCGCGGTTCAGCGGCAGCTGAGCCCTCCAAGATTGCGCGAGGCGGGCGTTACGTCCGGACTCAAGCGCTGCGGCGTTTCCATGCGACCCAGAGCTGCTCGACCTTGGCGCGGGCCCACGGGGTCTTGCGCAGGAAGGTGAGGGAGGACTTTACGCTCGGGTCGAAGAGGAAGCACCGCACCGGCACCTGCCGCCCCAACTCCGCCCAGCCGAACTCCGCGACGAGCTCCGTCAGCAGTTTCTCCAGCGTGACGCCGTGCAGCGGGTCCTGGGATTTGAATTCAGGCATGGGAATAATCCATCTGACCGCGGATGACGCGGAAGGCACGGTTTTTTGAAGCAGAGCCACCACATTCCGAGCGAAGCGACAAGGCCGGACGCCTGCGGAACGGAACAACGCACCAAACACACGAAAGAAGCCAGACGGAGATTCAGCCCACGGAAGACACGTTACTCGGATTCCGCGATTGCCTGAAGTGTGGGAGGGGCTTCACGCCCCGACATCGTCGGCCTCTTCCGGGCACGGGGAAAGTCGCGGCGTAAAGCCGCTCCCACATTCGAAACAATCCTTTTGAATCGCGGAATCCGGGGTTAGCACACGGATGCGTCCGTGTCGCTGGCAGCCCGGCCACGGTCAGCCGAAAAAACAGGCGTTGGCATCGTGGTGCACGATGCGGAGGGCGGCGGCGAGCGTCGGCGCCTCGGGGTGCGGCGCGTAGCGGTGCCATTTGAGGTCGGCGCGCTGCCAGAAGAGGCACCAGCATCCGGCGCTGCGCACGAAGGTGAGTTTGGCGATGGGTTCCTCGGTGTGGCGGGTAGGGTCGTTCCAGACGGGGCGAACGAAGAACAATTCGATGGACTGGCCGGCGATCCGCTGGCCTTCACGGATCCGGTCACGGAGGTGCAGCGGCGGGCGACGCTGCGACCAGAATTCGCGTTCGAGCGTGGCGGTGTGGTCGGCGATCTCGAATTCGGCGAAGGGCATGCTGGAGCTGACGGATCAATCCCGCACCTGATCGCGAATGTCCTTCATGAGGGGAGCGAAGATGCGGTGCATGATTTCAAGGTGCTGCTTCAGCCATGCGAATTGCTGCGGCCACTTCCTCTCGTCGAGCCAGTCGGCGTCCTGGCGGGCGAAGAGCTTGCAGATGTTCTTGTCCTCTGGGTTGTGCCAGACGAGCGGGAAGCCGAGCGCTTTTTCCAGCTCTGCCTTGCGGCGCTGTAGCAGGGCAAACTCCTGTTTAGCCTGTGAGCTATGCAGGTAAAGTTCGACCCGGATTTCGGAACCTTGGGATTTCGCGATCGAATTCCAGGTGGAGACGATTGAGCAGAGGTGGGCCCCGGAGCGGCCGATGGCGTGATTGGTCCAGTGCTGGGGCAGCGGTTTCTGGCAACGGACGGTGCTGCCTTCGTGCTCCATGTAGTCGCGGAAGGCTGTCCAAAAGCGAAGCTGGAACTGCTTGTGCGCCGACACTTCCCCGCCGGTGGCGGCCTGCTGCACGGTGCGGGACCAGTCGTTGGGCTGGCAGACGACGTTGAACTTGGGCGCGATCGGAGAGTCGCCGATGCGCCACAACTCGATCTCCAGGCCGAAGAAATTGATCTTCTCGTCGGTGCGCTCGTTGAGCCAATCAAGGGCGGCGCGGTGCTCCTCGGTAAAGCGCTGGCAAATCCACACGATGGTCACGGCATTCAAGCCCGCGGCGTAGGTAAGCAACTGGCCGAGATGGGTGTGGTCAGTGCGCTCGAGCTGGTTCTCGATGAGCACCCAACTGTCGTTGGCGGTGTCCTTGCACAGGATGTCGGCGCGGAATGGGCCGACCTCCTTCTCCTGCGACTCCAACTCGAGGTCGAGGCCGATGGTTTCGCCGAGGAGCTGGAGGTTCTCCTCCTGTGCGAGCCATGGGGTGAAGCCGCTGGATTCGGACGCCCAGGCTTCGCGGAGATCGATTTTCCGGAGACGGCCGAGGGGAGTGGAGTTCATGGTATCAGGTTCCCGGTGGGGGCTTCTTCAGCGACGTAGGTTTACCCAGCGTCGAGGTCGGCATTGGTGAACCCGCGGACGGACTTGTGGGTGGGCTTGAGCGCGGCGGCGGGGCATGGGGGAGCGGAAAGTGAGCAGTGAACGGTGGACAGTGAGCGGGGAACGGCGGTGGTCAGGGTTTTGGCCTGGGGCGGGGGAGGGCGGTATGGAAGCCGATCTCTCGCTTGGTGGGGGCGGGCGAGAGGAGCTGGCGGATGGCGGCAAAGAGCTCGCGGATGGCGCCGTCGTGAGTGGCAAGCTGGCGCTCGAGGGCGGCGAGTTTGGCGGCAAGCTGGCGATTATCGGCCAGCATCTCGCGGAGGCGGACGAAGGCGCGGATGAGCGCGACGCTGACGGCGGCGGCCCGCTCGGTGCGGAGCACGCTGGCGAGCATAGCGACGCCTTGCTCGGTGAACACCCGCGCAGGTTTGCGGCGCCCGCCATGGGCGGAACTTGATATTCCAATTTGGAATATCAAGTGGTCGCCCTCTACAGGCGTGAGAGTGAAAACGAAGTCCTCGGGGAAGCGGTCGGGGTTGCGCGCGACGGCTTTGTTGAGATTGAACGTCGTGACGCCGTAGAAGCGGGCGAGGTCGGAGTCGAGGAGCACGCGCTTGCCGCGGACGAAGAGGATGCGCTGCTGGATCGTGGCGGTGGGGAGGAGGTCGCTCATGGCCGGTGCACCGGCTTGGCCCCACCGGGTGCGTGTGGTGTTGTCGCGCGCCGCAATCGGTGCGGCAAGGCGGAAGTCGGGGGAGATGAGGAGCCGTGAACGGGCAGCGGTGAGCGGATGATGTGTGTGGCGCTTTTCTGGGCCGTAGCTTGGCGGGACAGCTCGTCGGGACGACTCGCCCTACCATCGATTCGAACAGGCGGACGCGTGGTGGGAAGCAGGCGGGGCCGTGCGATTTCGGGCGCAGCAAGTCTGTGCCCCTACAGTGGAAGCAATGGCGGGCTCGGTGCGGGGTCGAGCCCTACGACAGAACGCCGCGGCAATTTCCCGTCGTGGCCGAAAACAAAAAGCGCGGCGGGCGCCGCGCTGGGGGGGGGGAGAAAGATGAAGAGAAAGATTAGAGAATGAGATCGGGCGGGACGTTGGCGAGGGCGTCTTCCATCGTGGTGAGGCCCATCTTCACCTTGAGCATGGAGTCCTGGTGGAGGGTTTTCATGCCGTTGCGCATGGCGACGCGCTTGAGCTCGGCGACCTCGACCTCCTTGTTGATGGCTTCGGTGAGCTCCTCGGAGTTGGTCATGAGCTCGTGGATGCCGACGCGGCCCTTGTAGCCGGTGCCGCCGCAGACGTGGCACCCGCCGGGGGCGGCCTTGAAGATCTCGGGGGCCTCGCCGTTCGCGAGGTCGAGCGCTTTGGTGAGGATCGCGAGTTCCCGGCCCTCGGGCTTGTATTTCACCTTGCAGTTCTTGCAGACGCGGCGGAGCAGGCGCTGGGCGCACACGCAGACGAGAGAGGCGGAGATGTTGAACACCTCGATGCCCATCTCGCCGAGGCGCGTGACGGTGGAGGGCGCGTCGTTGGTGTGGAGGGTGGAGACGAGCAAGTGGCCGGTGAGCGCGGCCTCGACGGCGATGCCGGCGGTCTCCTCGTCGCGGATTTCGCCGACGAGGATGATGTCGGGGTCCATGCGCAGGTAGCAGCGGAGGGCGCGGGCGAAGGTGAGGCCGATCTGACGGTTCATCTGCATCTGGTTGAGGCCGGGCAGGGTGTATTCGATCGGGTCCTCGGCGGTCTGGATGTTCACGTCGGGCGTGTTCACCTCGGAGAGCGCGGAGTAGAGGGTCATGGACTTGCCCGAGCCGGTGGGGCCGCAGTGCAGGATCATGCCGTAGGGCTGGCGGATGCAGTCGCGGTATCTGGCGAGGTTCTCCTCGGAGAAGCCGAGCGCGGGGAGGGGGAGCGTGGTCTTCTGCTTGTCGAGGATGCGCATGACGACCTTCTCGCCGTGGTTCATGGGGCCGGTGGCGACGCGGAGGTCGATGTCGATGTTCTTCTTCGTGTATTTCTTGAAGACGATGCGTCCGTCCTGCGGCAACCGGCGCTCGGAGATGTCGAGGTTGCACATGATCTTGAGGCGGGCGACCATGGCGCCGACGACCTGCTTGGGGAGGCGGAGCTTCTCCACGCACATGCCGTCGATGCGGTAGCGGACCATGAGCTCCTTTTCCTGCGGCTCGATGTGGATGTCCGACGCGCCGGCGATGTAGGCGTCCTCGATGATGCGGTTGACGAGCTGGATGATCGGGGCGGAGTCCTCCTTGTCGAGCTCCTCGGCCTTGACCTCGCTGGAGCCGTCGCCGCTGTAGGCGCCGCCGATGAGATCGGCGACTTCGGTGATGTCGACGTCCTCCTGCTCGACCTTGGGGCCGGCGGCGGCCTTGGAGTCCTTGAAGTATTTCTTGAGCAGCTCCTCGAGGAAGGAGGCGGGGATGACGCGCACGTCCTCGATGTGGAGCTCGCTGGCCTGCTGGAAGGACTCGCGCTTGGCGTAGTCGAGCGGGTTGGTCATCAGCACGCTGACGCCGTTGTTGCCGACCTTCTTGACGGGGAAGATGGACTCGCGGCGGATGACGGCGTCGCCGATGACCTCGACGAGCTTGTCGTCGACTTCGCCCTCGTCGAGCTTGGTGACGAGGGGGAGTTCGGTGAAGCGGGAGATGAACTTGGCGGTGTCCTCGGCGCTGAGCTGGAACTTGGGGTCCAGCATGCGCTGGATGAGCGAGGAGGAGTATTCGGCGACTTCCTGGAGGACGCCGAGGTCCTTTTGGGTGAACTGGCCGCCGGTGCCGGCGGCGGGCTCCTTGTTGAGCACCTGGATGGCGCCGATGACGATGTTGGTCTTCAGCGGCACGGTGAGCATCGAGTGGACCTCGAAGCCCGTGTTCATGTTCTTGAGCGAGGCGGCCTCGGGGCCCTTGTTGCTGAAGAAGAGGGGCTGGCCGGTGGAGATGACTTTGCCGACGTTGCCGGTGCCGGCGGGGAGCTTGAGGGCGAGGAGCTTCCGGGTGGTCTCCTTGAACTGGCTTTCCTTGTCCTTGTCCTGGCCCCAGAGGGTGGGCGAGTAATAGACCTGCTTGAAGGCGATCTCGCCGCCCTCGACGAGGTAGAGGGTGAGGGCCTGGGCCTGGAGGGACTCGACGACCTTGCTGGCGGTGAGCTCGATGACGGAGTTGACGTCCTCGCGGCTGGGGGCCGGCTTCGAGATGATCTTGATGAGGAGCGAACGGCGGAGGGTGCCCGTGAGGTTGGAGGAGGCCATGGATGAGGATGGCGGCGGCGCGGAGGTGAGAGGGGGAACGCGGCGCTTAAAATCGCACTTGCGTGTAGGTCAAAATTTCCGCGTCGTCGAGGGTGAACTGCCCGATGCTCGCCTGGCTCAACGATGTATGGGACCGCTTCGCTCCGCGCGCCGCCGCGGGCGCGCACAGCGAGTCCGGCGCCCGCGGCGAGGCGGCGGCCGCGGATTTCCTGGCGAAGCGCCACGGCTTCAAGATCGTCGCCCGCAACTGGCGCAGCCCGCGCGACCGGCGGGACGAGGTCGACCTCGTGGCCCGCGACGGCGACGTGCTGGTGTTCGTGGAGGTGAAGGCCCGCGATGTCCGCGCCCTCGTGCCCGGCTACTACACGGTCGACGAGCGGAAGAAGCGCGCGCTGCGGCGCGCGGTGCACGCCTACCTGACCGCGCTAAGCGAGCCGCCGCGCACTTTCCGCTTCGACGTCGTGGAGGTGGCGTTGAGCGACCGCCTGCCGGCGCAATGCCTGCATTTCGAGAACGTCGCGCTCTTCCCCAAGGGCTACCACGTGGCCCGGCAGGGCGGATCGCTGCCGGCGCGGTGAGGCGGCAGAGGACAGAAGACAGAGGACGGAGGACGGAGCACGGACGGGTAGGGCGCGTTATCCTTGACGCGCCGATGGCACACGGACGCGGGGCGGCGGATTAAGGATAATCCGCCCTGCCATCGCTGCGACGCGCAGGTTTTTTTCTGCCGCGAAAATCGGCGCGGCGTGTCATGCCGGAATAATTCCTTGGCGGTCTTCCGCCGCCGGCGCATCGTGCGTCCATGCCCGACCACGAGCGGCACCCGTTTCTCCACGGCCTGAGCAAGCACCGCGGCGCCCCGCCGACGGTCGTCGTCATCTTCGGCGCTTCGGGCGACCTCACGGCCCGCAAACTCGTGCCGGCGATCTACAACCTCGCGGTCGATGGCCTGCTGCCCGCGGATTTCTTCCTGATCGGTTACGGGCGGAAGGCGATCCCCGATGAGGAATTCCAGCGCGACGCCGCGGCCGCGGTGAAGGAATTCTCGCGCCGCGAGCTGCGCGACGACGTGTGGTCGCGCCTCGCCCCGCGCACGCTCTACGTGAGCGGCGGCTACGACGAGGCGGTGGCGTTCCGCCGGTTGGCCGCGCGCATCGGGGAGCTGGAGCAGGGCATCGGACAGGAGCTGCAGGCGCTGTTCTACATCTCCACGCCGCCGTCGGTCTTCGCGCCCATCCTGCAGAACCTCGGCTCCAGCGGCCTCGCCTCGCGCCACCTCGGGAAACCGCACCAGTCGAAGGTCATCATCGAAAAACCCTTCGGCAAGGACCTCGCCAGCGCGCGCGAACTCAACCGCGTGATCGCGTCCGTCCTCGGGGAGTCGCAGGTGTTCCGCATCGACCACTATCTCGGCAAGGAGACGGTGCAGGACCTCCTCGTGCAGCGTTTCGCCAACGCCATTTTCGAGCCG
>PNKG01000055.1 GCA_013822585.1 Opitutus sp.
CGTCGGCGATGATGTTGCCGATGGTGTCGTCCCAGTTGGCGGAGACGGTGGCGACCTGGCGGATCTCCTCGCGGTCGTTGACCTTCTTGGAGATCTTGGCGAGTTCGGCGACGGCGGCCTCGACGGCCTTGTCGATGCCGCGCTTCAGGTAGACCGGGTTGGAGCCGGCGGTGACGTTCTTCAGGCCCTCGCGGTAGATGCCCTCGGCGAGGACGGTGGCGGTGGTGGTGCCGTCGCCGGCGGCGTCGGAGGTCTTGGAGGCGACTTCCTTCACCATCTGCGCGCCCATGTTCTCATAAGGGTCGGGAAGCTCGATTTCCTTGGCGACGGTGACGCCGTCCTTCGTGACGGTCGGGGAACCGAATTTTTTGTCGATGACGACATTGCGGCCCTTGGGCCCGAGGGTGACTTTCACCGCGCGCGAGAGGACCTCGACGCCACGGAGAACTTTCTGACGAGCGGCCTCGTCGAACAGGAGTTGTTTGGCTGCCATGATACTGGTTTAAGTTGGAGGTTTGGGTTGAGGTGGGGAGCGGCGCGATCAGGCGATGACGCCCAGGATGTCGTCTTCGCGGACCAGGGTGAATTTCTGGTCCTCGATCTTCACTTCGGTGCCGCCGTATTTGGAGATGAGCACGCGGTCGCCGACCTTCACTTCGAAGGGCGTGACCTTGCCGCTCTCGTCGCGCTTGCCGGTGCCGAGGGCGATGACCTTCGCCTCCTGCGGCTTCTCCTTGGCGCTGTCCGGGATGATGATCCCGCCGCGGACCTGCTCTTTTTCCTCGATGTGCTGCACGAGCACGCGATCACCGATGGGTTTGATGTTCACTTTAGCCATGTTGGTTTGGTGGATTTGGGTTGGAGTTTGTCTGGGGAAAATGACGCGAGCCCGGTCGCGGAGGAGGCGGGGTCGCGATCGGTGTCAGGTCATTTCTTGTCCTCGTCGACGATCTCGACGTCGGCATCGACGACCTTGCCGTCGGCCTTCTTGGCCTTCTTCGGCTCGGCAGCAGCGGGCTCGCCGGCGGCGGCACCCGACTGGGCGCCGGCGGCGGCGCCCGCGGCTTGGGCCTGCTGGTAGAGCTCAGTGCCGATCTTCTGGAGGTTCTCCAGCGCGGACTTCATGCGGGCGACGTCGTTGGACTCGAGGTCCTTCTTGGCGCTCGCGATGGCAGACTCGAACTTGCCCTTGATGTCGGCGGGGAGTTTGCCGCCCGAGTCCTTCAGGGTCTTTTCGAGCTGGTAGATGGTCGTGTCGAGTTGGTTCTTGGCCTCGGCGGATTCCTTGCGCTTGGCGTCCTCGGCAGCGTTGGCCTCGGCCTCGCGCGTCATCTTCTCGACCTCCTCCTTGGTGAGGCCGGAGGAGCCTTGGATGGTGATTTTTTGGTCCTTGCCGGTGCCGAGGTCCTTGGCGGTGACGTGAAGGATGCCGTTGGCGTCGATGTCGAAGGTGACTTCGATCTGCGGCGTGCCGCGCGGTGCCGGCGGGATGCCGTCGAGCTTGAACGTGCCGAGGATCTTGTTGTCCCGCGCCATCGGGCGCTCGCCCTGGAGGACGACGATTTCGACGCCGGGCTGGTTGTCCGAGTAGGTGGAGAACACCTGCGCCTTTTTCGTCGGGATGGTGGTGTTGCGCGGGATCATCGGCGTGGCGACGTCGCCCGCGGTCATGATGCCGAGCGTGAGCGGCGTGACGTCGAGGAGGAGCACGTCGCGCACCTCGCCCTTGAGCACGCCGCCCTGGATGGCCGCGCCGACCGCGACGACCTCGTCGGGATTGACGCCCTGGTGCGGCTGTTTGCCGGCGAGTTGCTTGGCGATGTCGACGACCTTGGGCATGCGGGTCATGCCGCCGACGAGGACGAGTTCGTCGATGTTGGCGGTGGAGACGCCGGCGTCCTTGATGCAGTTCCTGAACGGCTGGAGGCAACGCTCGAAGAGCGGATCGCAGATCTGCTCCATCTTGGCGCGCGTGAGCTGCACGTTGAGGTGCTTGGGGCCCGAAGCGTCGGCCGTGATGAACGGCAGGTTGATGTCGTAGGTCGTGGCGGAGGAGAGGGCGATCTTGGCCTTCTCGGCCTCCTCCTTCAGGCGCTGGAGCGCCATGGCGTCCTTGCGGAGGTCGATGCCGTTTTCCTTCTTAAAGGTGTCGACGAGCCAGGTGATGATGGCGTCATCCCAGTTGTCGCCGCCGAGGTGGGTGTCGCCGTTGGTGGCCTTCACCTCGAACACGCCGTCGCCGATTTCGAGGATGGAGACGTCGAAGGTGCCGCCGCCGAGGTCGAAGACCGCGATCTTCTCGTCCTTTTTCTTCTCGAGGCCGTAGGCGAGCGAGGCGGCGGTGGGCTCGTTGATGATGCGGAGGACGTCGAGGCCGGCGATCTTGCCGGCGTCCTTGGTGGCCTGGCGCTGGGCGTCGTTGAAATAGGCGGGAACCGTGATGACGGCCTGCGTGATCTTTTCGCCGAGGTAGGCTTCGGCGTCGGTCTTCAGTTTGCCGAGCACGAACGCGGAGATTTGCTGCGGCGCGAAGGCCTCGGTCTTGTCGCCGACCTGCACTTCGACGTAGGCGTCGCCGTTCTTGCCGGCCACGACCTTGTAGGGGAGGTTTTTGGCTTCCTCGCTCACCTCGGTGAATTTGCGGCCGATGAGCCGCTTGGCGGAGAAAATGGTGTTCTTCGGGTTGGTGACTGCCTGACGCTTGGCGGCTTGGCCGACGATGCGCTCGCCGGTCTTGGTGAAAGCGACGATGGACGGCGTGGTGCGGGCACCCTCGGCGTTCGGTATCACCACTGGCTCGCCCCCCTCCATGACGGCCATGCACGAGTTCGTTGTGCCCAAATCGATGCCTAGAATTCTGCTCATGATGCCAACCCTTCGCAAAGACCGTGCCTTCCGGAAAAAGATTTTATGAACACTGAGTATCAATATTTTAAACAATCCTAAGGCCTCCTCTGCCGCCGCCCTTGAACCTGCCGCGCGCCAGCGTGGCACAGCTGGCAACTCCCGCCCTGTCCCACTGTGTCAGCCGAGGTGGCCGTTGGTCACGCAAGGCGTTGTCACACGGGGCGGTTGTTTTCCGGACTGACCCGCCTAAGGTGCTCGTCATGGAAACGCTCGAACTGCCCGAAACCGTGCCGGTGATGACGCTGCCGAACACGGTCTTTTTCCCGCAGTCGCTCCTGCCGCTCCATATCTTCGAGCCTCGTTACCGGGCGATGTTGCGCGATGTGTTGGCTTCGAACCGGCTCTTCGCCGTCGCCCGGCTCGATCCGGCCCGGACGAAACAAGCCGGCGCCATCGAGCCGCCGCACCGCATCGCCTCGGTCGGCATCGTGCGCGCCTGCCAGGAGACCGATGACGGCACCTCGAATCTCCTCCTGCAAGGCGTCTGCCGCGTCGAGATCCGGGACATCGTGCGCGAGCTGCCCTACCGCCTCATCGCCGTGCGCCCGCTGGCCTCCGTCATCGGCGGCAACCACACCCAGCTGGAGATCATGCGTCTCGAAGTCCTGCGTCTGCTCAACCTCCGGCGCCGGCTCGGCACGCCCGCCCCGAAGGGCATGACCCGGTTCCTCGAGACGATCGAGGATTTCGACACTTTCGCCGACATCGCGGTCTTCAACCTCTGCGACGACCCCGGGCTGAAACAGCGACTGCTCGAGGAGCTCGACACACGCCGGCGCCTCCAGCTTTTCGCCGCGCAATTGAAGGCCGACATCGAAAACCACCGTCTGCGCCGCAAGCTCCAGGGCCGCATCTCCGACGACGACATCGCGCTCAACTGAGCGCGCAGGCGGGACTCGCCGCCTGCGGCGGCGTCTTGAGCGGCTGCACCGCCCCCCACGCACTCCGCCACGGGGACGCCGGTTGTCCCGAGGCCTTCCGCGCGGGCGTTCATCGCCGGCTCAAGCCCGGACGGCGGCGGCATAGTTGGCCGACGCCTGATTCCAGTTCACGACGTGCCAAAACGCGGCGACGTAATCCGCGCGACGGTTCTGGTAGTGGAGATAGTAGGCGTGCTCCCAAACATCGAGGCCGATGACGGGCGTGAGCCCTTCGCTGAGCGGCGAGTCCTGATTCGCGGTCGAGTGGACGACCAAGTTGCCGTCCGGTTTCGCGCTGAGCCAAGCCCAGCCGCTGCCGAAGCGTTTCATCGCGGCGTCGGCGAACTGTTTCTTGAAATCGTCGGGCGATCCGAAGTCGCGCGCGATGGCTGCGGCAAGAGCCTCGCCGGCCGACGTGCTGCCGGCCGGAGCGAGCTGCGCCCAGAAAAACGCATGGTTCACATGGCCGCCGGCGTTGTTGCGGAGGCCGGTGCGGATCGCTCCGGGCACGCTCGCGAGATCGCGCACGAGCGCCTCCGGTCCCTTCGCCAGCAGATCGGGATGCGCCTCGAGGAGCTTCTTGGCGTTCGTGATGTAGGCCTGGTGGTGCTTCGTGTGGTGAATCTCCATCGTCCGCGCGTCGAGGTGCGGCTCGAGGGCGTCGTAGGCGAAGGGCAGCTTCGGCAGTTCCCAACCGGGCGCATCAACCTTCACCGCGGGACCGGCGGCCGGTGCGCGCGGAGCGAGACCGGAAATCCCGGCGAGCGCCGCACCCGCACCCATCAGTTTCAAGGCCGCGCGCCGCGTCATCACCGGACGATTGGATTTCATCGCTCCGCAACATGCCCCAATATGCGGTGTTGGCAAGGTTGGGGACTTTCGGCCCTGCACGCGCGCCATTGACCCCGGCCCTCTCTCCGCTGTTTGCTGGAACCATGAGCACGCCGACCCCCGGCCCGAAATCCGCCGCGCCACGCATCCTGGCGGCCGAGGACGACGCGACGACGCGACGGCTCATCGAATTCAAGCTCAAGCGCGAGGGGTTCGCGATCGAAATCCAGCCGAACGGAGAGGACCTGATCAACCGCGCGCCGGCGTTCCAGCCCCAGCTCATCATCCTCGACCTGATGATGCCCATCAAGGATGGCTACACCACGTTGCGCGCGCTCAAGACCGACCCCATCCTCTCCGTCATCCCCGTCCTCATGCTTTCCGGCAAAAACCAGGAGGAGGACGTCGTCAGCTGCCTCAAGGCCGGGGCGGCGGACTACATGGTCAAGCCCTTCAGCCCCGAGGAACTCGTCGTGCGGGTGAAGAAGCTCCTGCGATGACGCGCCGGTTTCTCCAGCTCCTCCTCCCCCTCCTCGTCTGTGCGGTGGCGCGGGCCGCGACCTTCGACGAGGCCCTCGCCGCCAAGCGCGCCGGCGACCACGCCCGCGCGATCGAACTCTTCCGCCAGCTCGACGCCGCGCAGCCCGGCAACCCCGAGGTGCTCTTCCACCTCGGCACCGTGCAAGGCTGGGCCGGCCGCCATGAGGAGGCCCTGGCCACCTTCGGGCGGGCCATCGCCCTCGCTCCCGCCGACACCGATATCCGGCTCGGCTACGGCCGCGTGCTCGCCTGGGCCGGCAAGCTCGCGCGGGCCGAAGCGGTTTTCCGCGCCGTCCTCGCCGAGCAGCCCGGCAATCCCGACGCCCTGAACATGCTCGGCCGCGTGCTCACCTGGCAGCGTCAGCTCGACGCCGCCGCCACGGTCTTCGACCACATCCTCGCCACCGCGCCCTCCAACACCGACGCCCTGATCGGCCAGGGCGACCTCGAACGGCTGCAGGAACGCTTCGCCGAGGCGCGCTCGTTCTACCAGCGCGCCCTCGAGCTCGAGCCCGAGTCCGGCGACATCAGGCAGCGCCTCGCCACCGTGCGCGGCGCCGGCCGCTGGCGGCTCGACGCCGGCTACGAGATCAGCGCCTTCGACGGCCGCACCCGCCAAGACTGGCAGGGCTGGGACGTGGCCCTGCGCTACAAGCTCGACCGGCGCAGCGGCGTCAGCGGCAGCTACGAACGGGCGCGCCGCTTCGGCCAGCTCGACGAGCAGTTCACGCTCGGATTCGACCGGCGCTACACCGATCGCGCGAGCGCCTACGCGCGGGTCAGCGCGACCCCGTCGGCGACCTTCTTCGCGCGCCGTTCGCTGGCCGCCGGCGGCGCCTGGCGCGCGCGCAACGCCTCGGAACGCGGGGGCGCGACACTCCTCGTGGCGGACTATCGCGCGGCCGGTTTCGCTTCCGGCACCGTGCACTCGCTCTGGGCCGGCGCGACGCAGCCTCTCACCTCCCGCTACGCCCTGACCGCCAAGGTCCTCGCGACGCGCAATCTCAACGACCGATGGACCGGCGGCTGGCAGCTCCGGCTCGACGGCGAACCGTCCGACAACTGGCGCTGGCATGCCGGCTACGCCGACAGCCGCGAATCCCTTTCCAGCACCGTCTTCGATTTCATGCGCGATCTCCGGACGCGCACCTTCTTCGGTGGCGTATCTCATGCGTTCTCCTCGACGCTCGGAGTCCGGGTCGACTTGACGCGCGAGTCCATCGATGGCGTCCCGGACCGCCGAGCGATCCATGTGGGCCTCACCACCCGGTTCTGATTCCGTCCTGCTGCACGTCATCGTGCTCGCCTGCATCGTGATGTCCGTCATCGCGGTGGAGGTCTGGGTCGTGGTGTTCTTCATCCGCTCCGCGCGGCTCCGGCGCGCCAGGCTGGCCGCGGCCGCGGAGGAGGAATTGACCGCGCTCGTGCTCGACCAGCTGTCCGGCTACGCCGGCTCGGCGGCCAAGCTGCGCTCCCTCACCCCGTGGAAGCGCCGCATCCTGCTGCGCGTGCTGCAGAGCCTCATCGAGCAGACCAAGGGGAGCGACCAGGCCGGGCTCGTGCGCATCCTGCGCGAAGCCGGCTTCCACGCCTCGGCGCTCGAGCGGCTGGACCACGGCCGCGCACCGGCGCGACAGACGGCCTGCGCGGTCCTCGGATTCTTCGACGACGAGCGCAGCATCGGGGCGCTGCATCGCGCGCTCGCGGATCCCGATGCCGCCGTGCGCCTGACCGCGGCCCGCGCGCTCCTGCACAAGGACCGGATCGACTCGCTGCGGGCCCTGCTGCGCCAGCTGCCCTTTTCGCCGGCCGACCCGCCCCTGGCGCTGGCCGCAATCTTTGCGCAGCTGCCGGCCCGGCTGCACGCCGAAGCGGTCGAACTGCTCCGGGCGCGGGCCCTGCCCTCCGAGTGGCTGCGCATGCTCGCGCTCGCCCTTGCGCGCAAGCAGGTCTTTGACGCCTTCGAGGCCATCGCCGCGCTGCGCCAGGCGGCCGAGCCGCGCGTCCGCGCCGCCGCCTGGGTCGCCTTGGGCGAACTGGGCGACCCGCGCGCCGGCGACTTCGTGGCCGGGGGGCTGCGCGATCCCGACGACGACGTGCGGCAGGCCGCCTGTCACTGCGCCGGCAAACTGGGCGGCCCCGCCGTGGCGCCGCTGCTGCTCGGCCTCGCGAAATCCGGCGGCTGGTGGAGCCGCTACCACGCTGCCGCGGCGTTGATCGAGTTCGGGGCGGCCGGAGCCGCCGCCCTGCAGGAGCAACTCGCGGGCGCGGCGGCGGACGATCCGGCGCGCCAAGCCTGGCAGGACGCGCAAGGAGGCGCCGATGGACGCTGAGACCCTTCGCGGCGGGATGACGGCCGTCTCGCAGACGCTCGGCTGGATCGTGCTCGGCTCCGCCCTGCTGCAATATCTCGTCTACACGGTGCAGACCGCGCTGGCCTTCTCCGAGCTTCACTACTCGCGCAGCGAGGAGAGACGCATCGACGTGAGCTGGGTGATCGGGGCCCGGTCGATCCCGGGCATCTCGCTGCTCGTGCCGGCCTACAACGAGGAGCGCACGATCGTGGAGAACATCCACTCGCTCCTCACGCTGCGCTACCCGCGCTACGAAATCATCGTGGTGAACGACGGCTCGAAGGACGGGACGGCGCGCGCCGTGATCGAGGCCTTCAAGCTGGAGCGTGCGGACCTGCACCGGCCGCATCCGGCCCCCTGCAAATCGATCCGCGGCATCTACCGCCACCCCGACTACCCCAACCTCCTGTTCATCGACAAGGAGAACGGCGGCAAGTCCGACGCCCTCAACGCCGCGATGAACTACGCCCGCCACCCCCTCGTGTGCGGCGTCGACGCCGATTCGCTGCTCGACCATAATTCCCTGCTGAAGGCCGCGCGCCCCTTCCTCGAGCACCCGCACTCGCTCATCGCCGTCGGCGGCACCATCCGCATCGCCAACGGCTGCGAGGTGCATGGCGGCATGGTCACCAACGAGGGCGCGCCGCGCCGGCTGCTGCCCCTCTTCCAGGTCATCGAATACCTGCGCGCCTTCCTCATCGCGCGCCTGTCGTTCAGCCGGATGAACACCGTCTCGATCATCTCCGGCGCCTTCGGCCTCTTCAAGCGCAGCGCCGTGCTCGATGTCGGCGGCTACACCCACGGCACCGTCGGCGAGGACATGGAGCTGATCGTGAAACTCCACCGCCACTTCCGCGATCGCGGCGAGCCCTACAACATCCTGTTCGTGCCCGATCCCGTATGCTGGACCGAGGCGCCGGAGTCGCTCGCCGTCCTGCGCCGCCAGCGCACACGGTGGCAGCGCGGGCTGTGCGAAGTGCTGTGGCGCCACCGGGCGATGCTCTTCCACCGCCGCTACGGACGCATCGGGTCGCTCGGCCTGCCGATGTTCATCGTCTTCGACATTCTCGGCCCCTTCCTCGACCTTGCCGGCCTGGTGCTCCTGCCGCTGCTCTGGCTCGCCGGCCTGATCGACTTCACCTTCATGGCGGCCTTCTTCACCGTCGTCGTGCTCTACGGTGTCTTCCTCAGCATGATGGCCCTCGTGCTGGCCGAACTGGCCCTTTTCAAGACGACGCAAAAGCGCGACATGGCCCTGCTGGCCTTCGCGGCCATCGCCGAGAACTTCGGCTACCGCCAGCTCAACCTTCTCTGGCGCATCGAGGGCATCTGGCAGTATTTCCGGAAACAGCAGGGCTGGGGCGAGATGACCCGCACCGGCTTCACCAGGAAGAAACCTCCGGGCGCGGCCTGAGACCGCCGCACCGCAGGCTTGTCGCTCCGCGCGCTTTCGCGTAGCGAAGTGACCGTGCTCCTCTTCCGTCGCATCCTCAACTTCCGCCGGAGCTCGATCGCGGCCCAGGAAAAGCGGCGCTCGGAGCGCTATCCGGTCGGCGGTCATTTCCCGCTCTCAGCGGCCCTGACCCTCCTGGCGGACCCGGCGGCGGCGGGCCGCAAAAACTGGAAGGGCGAGATCGTCGATCTTTCCAGCACGGGGGCCAGCCTGCGGCTGGCCCCGGCCTTCTCCGCCGGACGCGGCGACACCTGCATGCTGGGCTTGGAGCTCGAGGACTACCTGATCGACGTGCCGGCCCGGGTCGCCCATTGCCGCGCGCAACCGGGCCACATGCGCTGCGGTCTCGAGATCGAACTCTCCGACTATCGCCTGCAGAAGCCCTACCTGCAGCTGCTCGAACCCCTCTCGCTGGGCAATTCCCTCCGCCCGGTGCCCGCCAAGCTCGTGCGGCAGGAGGGGGGCCAGCACACCGAGGCCTACAGCGGCGAAAGCGAGGCCCGGCTCTCCCTCTGGCGCGAAAAACCCGGGGGCCGCATCCTCAGCTTCGAGTTCCGCCTGCACGGCTGCTTCGTCCGCGGCTCGGCCGACTCCGGCGAGATCAGGATCATGGCGAGCGAAGGCTGGCGCAGCGACGTCGGCGGCTGCTACTCCCTGCCCTCCTTCCGCGTCTCCGTCCCCCGCCAGACCGAAGTCCGCCGCCTCCTGCGCTGGACCGTCGCCAATCTCCATGCCTCGGTGCCCGCCGACGCGCAGAAGTTCCTCGCACGTGTCCTTGCCTAGCGCCGCCTCCCGCGTTCCATTCTCCCCGTGCTGTTCTTCAAGAAGATCCTCAACACGAAGACCGAGACCGTTGCGCAAAAAGACAAGCGGCTGAACAACCGCTATCCGGTCGGCGCCAATTTCCCCATCAAGGCCAACGTCCGCCTGATCGGCCGCGACGAGATGGGCGAACTGCTGGCCCAGAGCCTCGAGGAGGGCCGGGACTGGCGCTGCCGCCTGCTCGACATCTCCCGCAAGGGCGTGAGCGTCGGCCTGTCGCCCTCGGCCTCCTCCAAACGCGGCGACCCGGCCTGGCTCACGCTCAGCCTCGGCGAAGACACGCTGACCGTGCCCGCCTACGTGGCGCACTGGCGCGTCTCGCGCATCGAGTCGGTCTGCGGCCTCGCGGTGGATTTTCCCGAGCCGTCGATGCAGAAGGCCTTTCTCCAGCTCGTCGAGCCGGTCGCGATGGTCAGCGAGATGCAGATGGTCAACCCGGCCAAGCTGGTGCAGGACGCCCCCGGACTGAAGATGGAGCAATACACCGGCAGCGGCGCCACCCGCCTGAGCGTCTGGCGAGATCCGGCCACCAAGGCCATCATGGCCTTCGAATTCCAGCTCGCCGACTACCTCGTCCGCTGGTCCACCGGCATGGAGGAGCTCGACATCAGCCGCGCCTCCGGCAGCCGCGCCTTGAGCGAAGCCCAGATGGCCGAGATCACCTGGCTGTTCTGCCTGTCGGCCACCTGCCTCGGCAAGCGCGTCGCTCCCGACATCCGCGAATACCTCGGCAAGCTTGTCGCCGTCCAGTGAGCGGCGGCCGTTCCCCGGCGGCAGCGATCCCGCCAACGAAAAGCCGCCGGCGCCCGTGAAAGCGGCCCAGCGCGTCAGGCGCGCACCGCCATCGTGCCGTCGGCGGCGATCTTCTTCTGGATCTCGGCAAAGGCGGCGTTGACCTCGTCATCGGTCAGCGTGCGTTCGCCGGAACGGAAGGAGAGCGAGAACGCCAGGCTCTTCTTCCCCTCGGGCAGGCCCGCGCCCTGATAGACGTCGAAGACATCGACGCTCTCGACGGAGAATTTCTGGGCGGCCTGGCGCGCGACCTTGAGGAGCTGCTTGCGCACTTCCTCGGCGTGCCGCGCCGCATCGACGACGAGCGCGATGTCGCGCAAGGCCGCCGGAAACAGGCTGAAGTTCTGGAAACGCCGGTGGCCGCCCTCGGCCGCCAGCTTCTCCGGCAGGATGGCGAACATGCCGGCCCACACCTTGCCCTCGACGCCCGCGGCGCGGACCATCGCGAGGTTGAGCAGGCCGAAGCGCGCGGCCCAGCCGGCCTTCATCTCGCCGGCGGCGGCGGCATGGCCTTCCTGCCAGCCCCAGAACGCGCCGGTGACCGGCACGAGCGGCTGGGCGTTCAGGTTGACCCCGGCGCGGGACAGGAGGATCTCCATGTGGCGCTTCACCTGAAAGAAGTCCGGCTCGGGCCGCGCGAGCCAGGCGCGGTCCTTCGGGTTGTGCGCGATGATGAAACCGGCGCCGACGCACTCCTGCACCGTGCCGTTCGTCTCCATGAAGACGCGGCCGGTCTCGCAGAGGCGCGAGACGGAGTTGCCGCGCGACTGGTTGAGCTTGAGCGACTCGAGCAGGCCGAGCACAAGCGTGGGGCGCAGGTTCGACTGGTCCTCGATGAACGGGTTGGCCAGCGCCAGCTCCTGGGCGGCGGCGTCGGAAACCCAGGTCTTCAGCTCCTTCGCCGAACGCAGCGTGTAGTTCACGCACTCGTGGAAATGCTGGCCGACGAGGTAGTCGGTGGCCCGGCGGTTGAAGACGGCGATCGGATCGTCGTCCCCGTCGGCGAGCGCGGGTCCGACCGCGGGCGCCGGCGGCACTTTTTCGGTGCCGTGGATGCGCAGCACCTCTTCGACGAGGTCGATCGGGCGGTCCAGATCGCCGCGGTAGCTGGGGACATCGACCGTCCACTCGGGCGTGCCGTCGTCGAGCGTGCTCTCGCCCACGATGCCGAGATGGAGGGCCTTGAGGGCATTGCGCATCTCGTCGTCGGCGAGGTCGAAACCGAGGCGTGCACGGAGGTAGGCCGGCGTGATCTTGATCTCGCGCGACCACGGACGCTCGCCGCCGACCTTGAACGACGGGCCGACGACGGTGCCGCCGGCGGTCTCGAGGAGCAGGTCGACCGCGCGGCCGGCCGCCTCGAGCGTGCTGTGCGGATCGATGCCGCGCTCGAAGCGATAGGAGGAATCGGATGCGAGTCCGAGGCGCTTGGACGTCCAGCGGATCGACTGCGGGCGGAAGTAGGCGGCCTCGAGCACGACGTCGGCCGTGGTGTCGTCGACCTCGGCGTGGGCGCCGCCCATGATGCCGGCGACGACCATCGGTTTTGCCTCGTCGGCGATGACAAGCATGCGGCTGTTCAGCGCGCGCTCCTTGCCGTCGAGCGTGGTGAGTTTCTCGCCGTCGACGGCGCGGCGGATGACGATCTTGCGGCCGCCGATCTTCTTCGCATCGAAGACGTGCAGCGGCTGGCCGAGCTCGAGCATCACGTAGTTGCCGACGTCGACGAGATTGTTGATCGGGCGGAGGCCGACGGCCTTGAGGCGCTCCTGCATCCACGCGGGGCTCGGGCCGACCTTCACCCCGGCGATGGCGATGCCGACATAGAGCGGGCAGTCCTCGGGCGCCTCGACGCGGATGTCCTGGAGGATGTCGCCGCGGTAGCCCTGGGTCTCGTTGCGAAACTTGACCTGCGGATAGCGGACGTCCTTGCGGAACCAGGCCGCGATCTCGCGCGCGATGCCGATGTGGCTGAGGGCGTCGGGGCGGTTCGGCGTGATCTCGATGTCGAACACGGTGTCGCCCGGGGGCAGCACGGCGTTGATCGGCGCGCCGAGGGGCGCCGCGGCGTCGAGAATGAGCAGGCCGGAATGGTCGTCGCCGAGGCCGAGTTCGTCGGGCGAGCACATCATGCCGTCGGACTGCTGGCCGCGGATCTTGGATTGTTGGATGACGAAGTCACCCGGCAGCACGGCGCCGGGGAGCGCGACCGGCACGCGGTTGCCGGCGTCGCAATTGGGCGCGCCGCAAACGATGGTGCGCACGCCGCCGTGCGCGGGGCCGACGTCGACGGTGCAGACGGAGAGCTTGTCGGCGTTGGGGTGCTTGGCGCGGGTCTGGATCCCGCCGACGACGACGTTCTGCAGCGGCGGCAGGCCGGCGGTCTCCACGCCCTCGACCTCGAAGCCGACGAAGGTGATCGCGCGCTTGAGCTCGTCGACGGAGACGCCGTCGAGGTTCACATACTGTTTCAGCCAATTCAGGGAGATTTTCATGGAGGCAAGTTGCCCGCGAATTTCGCGAATGGGCGCGAATCGGATTCGCGGCGATTTGCGTGATTCGCGGGCAGTTCTTCAGGCGAATTGTTTCAGGAAGCGGACGTCGTTCTGGTAGAAATAGCGGATGTCATCGATGCCGTAGACCAGCATCGCGAGGCGCTCGAGTCCCATGCCGAAGGCGTAGCCGCTCCAGACCGCGGGATCGTAGCCGACGGCCTCGAAGACGGCGGGGTCGACCATGCCGCACCCGCCGATCTCGATCCACTCCTTGTTCACCTTGGGCAGGTGCTTGGCGGAGAGGTCGACCTCGAAGGAGGGCTCGGTGTAGCCGAAGTAGTGCGGTCGGAAGCGCGTCTTGGTGTCCTGGCCGAGGAGCGAGGCGAAGATGTAGTCGAGCAGCGCCTTCAGGTCGCGCACGGTGACGTTGCGGTCGACGTAGAGGCACTCGAGCTGGTGGAAGTTGGCGCTGTGCGTGGCATCGGTGGTGTCGCGGCGGTAAACGCGGCCGGGCGAGACGATGCGGATGGGCGGCTGGCCCTTGAGCATGGAGCGGATCTGCACCGAAGACGTGTGCGTGCGGAGGAGGTATTTCTCGCCGTCGATCTTCTTGGAGACGTTGCCGAAGCGGGCGGCCTCGGGAAAATAGAACGTGTCCTGCGCGTCGCGCGCCGGGTGGTCGGCGGGCGTGTTGAGCGCATCGAAGCAGTAATACTCCGTCTCGACCTCGGGGCCTTCGACGACGGTGAAGCCCGCCTTGCGGAGGATGCGGCACATCTCCTCGCGGACCTGGGTGAGCGGGTGGTAGGTGCCGGGGCCGGCATCGGGCGAAGGCAGCGTGGGATCGACCGCGGGGCCGAGCTGGGCGGCGATCTCGGCGTCGGCGATGCGCTGGAGCGTGGCGTCGAGCTGGGCCTGGAGCTGGGCCTTGGCCTCGTTGATCAGCTTGCCCATCACCGGGCGCTGCTCTTTCGGCACGGCGCCGAGTTGCTTCATCAGGGCGGTGAGCTCGCCGTGCGGGCCGACGTAGCGGGCCTTGGCGGCCTCGAATTCGGCGCGCGACTTCAGCGCCGCGAATTCCGCGGGCGCCTTGGCGAGGAGGGCGTTCAGGGTGTCTTGCATCGGGGAGGAAATTTGGCCGGCCAGACCTGTTATCTTAATCCTTCTCCTTCCGCTTTCTCGCGATCTTTCTCTCTCCGGCGCACCGGAGGGAAAGAGAAAGATCAAGAGAAAGAGGAAAGATTGGCGGGCCGGAAAAACAAAAAGGACGGGCGCTGGGGGCAGCCCGTCCTTCAGGGAAGTGGTTTGGCCGCCGAAGGCGAGCCTCCAGCCGGCTTGCGTTGGCGAGCGGGCGGCTCGTCGGGGACGGCTCGCCCTACCCTTGCGTGCTTCAGGCCTTGGCGGCCTTCGCCTTCAGCGCGTCCTGGGCTTTCGCGACCAGGCTCTTGAAGGCGACGGCGTCGGCGATCGCGATCTCGGAAAGCTGACGGCGGTCGAGCAGGATGCCGGCGGCCTTGAGACCCTCGATGAAGCGGCTGTAGGTGATGCCGGCC
>PNKG01000056.1 GCA_013822585.1 Opitutus sp.
CGCTCAACAAATACACCGGCAACTACGACGACTATCTCGCCGAGAAGGACGCGCGCAAGGAGCAGCAGGCCGCGCTCTACAAGAACCAGCAGCGCGAGATCGCCCACCTGCAGCGCTTCGTCGACCGCTTCGGCGCCAAGGCCTCGATGGCCTCCCGCGCGAAATCGAAGGAGAAGCAGATCGAGCGCCTCAAGGAGGTCGCCGTCGAGGAACCGTGGGAGGACCTCAAGAAAATCAATTTCCGCTTCCCGCAGCCGCCGCGCTCGGGCCTCCGCGTCATCTCGCTCAAGAGCGTCCGGCAGGCCTACGGCGACCACGTCGTCTACCGCGACCTCGACTTCGAGGCCGAGCGCGGCCAGCGCATCGTGCTCGTCGGCCCCAACGGCGCGGGCAAGTCCACGCTGCTGAAAATCCTCGCCGACGTCGTGCCCATCCAGGGCGGCGTGCGCGAGCTCGGCTCCAACGTCGTGCCCGGCTACTTCGCCCAGAACCGCGGCGACAACCTCAACCCCGACCTCAACGTCCTCGAAAACGTGATGGAGCTGCGCACCGCGGAGAACCAGCTCACCGAGCAGCAGGCCCGCGCCGTCCTCGGCGGCTTCCTCTTCCGCAAGGACGATGTCTTCAAACCCGTCGAGGTGCTCTCCGGCGGCGAAAAATCCCGCCTCGCCCTCGCCCGCCTGCTGATCAACCCACCCAATCTGCTGCTGATGGACGAACCGACGACGCACCTCGACATCCCGTCGATCGACGCGCTCGTCAACGCGCTCCAATCCTACGAAGGCACGCTGCTCTTCATCAGTCACGACGTCTATTTCATCCGCCAGCTCGCCAAGAACGTCCTGCACGTTCACAGCGGCCGCCTCACGCCCTACGCGGGCGACTACGACTACTACCTCGACAAATCCAAAGCCACCAGCGCCCGGGCCGCGCTGACGGCGGGCTTCACGATGAGTGCGTTAGCCTCATCGGTCGACGCGCGCCCGAAGCAAAAGGTGGACGCCGCCGTCCCGGCGGCGTCGGGTTCGCGCCCGGAGGTCGCGAACCACCTGAAGAAGCCCTCGCCCGCCGAGCTGAAGAAACTCCGCACCGAGGTCGGCAAACTCGAGCAGCGCGTCAGCGAACTCGAGGGCAAGCAGAACGAACTCACCGCCGAACTCGAGCAGCCCGAGACCTACACGCAGGCCGGCCGCGCTCAGCATTTGAACCGCGAGCTCACGGCCACCGTCGACCTGCTCCACGCCGCCACGGCCGAGTGGGAGGCCGCCGCGACGAGGCTGGAGGAACTGGAGCGCGCGAGCGGCTCCTGAATCAGCGTTTTGCGCCGGGAATGATCCCGCGCAGCGTCCATTTGTTTTCCGCTGATGGGGGCGTGGCCGCCGGAGCGGCCTGCGACGGCCTGGCCGCGCTGGCGAGGACTTCCTCGACCGGCGCCTCGTGCCGCATCGTCTCGCGCTCGACGAGCTGGCGCTCGCGCTGTTTCAGCTGCCCTTCGTAGGCGGCGAGTTCCTGTTCGCGCCGGGCGACCTCGCCCTGCAGGCGCGTGAACGCGGCCCGGTAGGGCGTGAGTTCCTCTACCTTCCTCTTCAGGGCGTCGATCTCCTCCTGCAGGACGATCTTTTCCGTGAGCAGACTCCGTTGCTGGGCTTCGAGCCGCATCTTCAGGCGCTCGACCTGCTGCCAGTCGCCCGCCGCGCCGGGCGCGGCGCCCCGGCGCGCCGCCTGGTCGGCCAGCTGGGCGCGCAGATCGTGCAGCTGCGCCTCGTGCGCGTGGAGCTGCGCCTCGCGGGCGGCCAGCTCGGCCTGCCAGCGGACACGTTCCTGCTCGGCGGCGGTGCGGGCCGCGCGCTCCAGCTCCTCGACGGTCTGGATGAGCATGTGTCCGAGCGCGTCGCGCGCCGGCTCTTTGATGAAAGCCATCGCGCCCGAGCGGCGCACTTCGGCGACCTTTTCGAGCAATTGCGCGCCGTCGTCGGGATCGACCACCGCGATCACGCCCAGGCGCAAGGCGCGCACGAAGGCCGGCAGGTCGAGATTGTAGCCGCTAATGATCGCGGGGATTTCCGGCGCCATGGCGCGCAGGGCGGCCAGCCGCTCCAGACCCTGCGGGTCGCCCGTGGTGTGCCCGATGACGATGAGATCGCAGGTCTCCTTGGGCGGCTGGGCCGCGAGCTCCTTGAGGGAGCCGAAGGCGTGGACGGCGTGCCCGGCCCCGGTCAACAGCCCGCTCAACATCTGCCGGTGGGCGGCATCTTCGAGCAGGATGATCACGGTTGCTCGCGACATGGGCTTCGGCGATATGCCCCGATTGATAGGGGCAAATCACCCTTAACCAAGTCTTTTCCCTCTTCACTTCCGCCGCTCCAAACGCGAGCCCGGGCCACCCCACTGGCCCGGGCTGCATTATGAACCACGCACTGGGAGATCAGGCGCTCCGGCGCTGGGAGCGGAAGTATTCGGCGAAAGGCACCTCGTTGAGTCCGAGCCGGAAACCGAGCGGCGAGGCGCCGGCGGCCTTCGGGGGCGGCGCCGCGAAGGAGCGGGCCTGGAAATCGCGTTCGCGCACCTCGAGCCAGGCTTCGCGCTGCTTCAATTCCCCGGCCTTGTGCGCAAGCGCCTCCCTCTCCTCGCGGACGGCGAGCCGCTCGTCCACCAGCGACCGGCGCTCGGCTTCGAGCAGGCCGCGCAGGCGGCTGAGTTTCTCGCGCTCGGCGTCGATTTCGCGCGCGCCGGCCACCGGGGCGGGCGCGACGTGAGCGGCGGGCATCTGACGGAGCCGGGCCTCGTAGCTGCGGAGATTCTGCTCCTGCGTGCGCAGGGCCTCCATGTCGGACATGATCTGCTGCCGCATCTTTTCAAGCTGCGCGGCTTCGTGGCGCAGGTGGCCGGAGGGTGTGTCGTTGTTCGGGTTCATGGGCGTTGTCACGGTGACTGACGCCACCTTAGCGCACTTGTTTCGCGCCGACTACGGGTCGGCGGGGCATTTACCCGGGGTTTACGGCGCGCCGCCGGTTTTGACCAACCGTTCGCAGAAAAGAAAAGGCCGCCGGCGCCGGCCGGCGGCCGCACACCCTTGCTGGCAAAGACATCAGGCGCGGAAGAGCACGCTCTCGCGGTTGAACAGCCTCACGCACGCCACGAGCGCGCCGGCCGCGTAGAGGCAGGACGAGCCGAAGATGAGCGCGATGAACGGCCAGTTCCACGTGCCCGAGAGCATCTCCTTGCACACGAGCGAGAGGTTGAGGATCGGGATGAGCGAGGTCTTCGCCGTGAGCTCGATGCCGGGCAATAGGCCGAAGACGGCCGGGATGATGGCGAGGAGGATCATCGGGCCGGCGTAGCTCTGCGCCTCCTTGTAGCTCTTGGCGAAGAGCGAGACGGCGAGGAGCAGGGCGGCGGCGAAGATCGCCACCGGCGCCACCATCGCCAGCACGCCGAGGAGGCCCGCGGGGTCGAACGTCGGCAGCGGCGCCGCCGCCGGCGTCCTGCTCAGCGCCGCGGTCGTCACGCCTGAACCGCCGAGGAACAACCGGCCGCCGAGCGACGCCGTGACGGCCATCGACAGCAGGGCGAACCCGATCGTCGCCACCGAGGCGGTGAGCACGGTGAGGAATTTGCCCAGCACGATGTTGAGGCGCGCCGTGGGGCTGCACAGCAGCGTCTCCATCGTGCCGCGCTCCTTCTCGCCGGCGGTGAGGTCCATCGCCGGATACATCGCGCCGGAGAAGCAGAGGAGGATGATGAAATAGGGGATCAGGCCGCCGAGGGTGGCGCCGCCGACCTTCTCGGGCGGGGCGACGTTCTTGCGCTCCATCTCGAAGGGCTGGGCGAACCCCGGCGGCAGGCCGCGCGCCTTCAGGCGCTGCTCGAGGATGCCGTCGCGGTGCCTGCGCAGGAACGCCTCGAGGTCGCGCACGCCGATGCCGGACTTGATCTCGCCCTCGTAATACAGGACGCCGACCCTCGGCGCCTCGCCCCGGGCGATGGCGGCGTCGAAGTCCTGCGGCAGGTCGAGGGCGACGCGGAGCTTCTTGTCGGCGATGCGCTGCTTGTAGTCGGCCGCCTCGGGCACGACGCGGAATTTCCTGTCGGCCTTCAGCGCCTGCACAAGCTCGGGCGCGCCGGCGGCGTGGAGCACCATGACGCTCGTGGCCTCGTCCTGCGCCTGGCGGACGATCTTCGACATCACCGTGCCGAAGCCGAAGAGGAACAGCGGCATGATCACCGTCGGCAGAACGATGGTGGAGATGATGGTGCGGCGGTCGCGGAGCTGGTCCTTCAGCTCCTTGCGGTAGACGACGAGAACGGCTTTCCAGTTCATGGGCGCGGGCGGGTCAGCGGGCGAGGGCGGCGGCGACGGCGGCCTCGCCGCCGACGGCCTTGACGAAGATATCCTCCATGTCCTGCTCGCCGCAGCGGGCGCGGAGCTGGTCGAGCGAGCCTTCGGCGACGAGCCGGCCGTCGTGGATGATGCCGATGGTGTCGCAGAGCTTCTCCACCTCGCTCATGACGTGGGTGGAGTAGAGGACGGTCTTGCCGCGCTCGCGGCAGGCGCGGACGAACTTCACGATCGCGCGCGCGGTCATGACATCGAGGCCGAGCGTCGGCTCGTCGAAGATCATCACCGCCGGGTCGTGGATGAGCGTGCGGGCGATGGAGGTCTTCTGTTTCATGCCGGTGGAGAACTTGTCGCAGCGGCGGTCGAGGAAGTCGTGCATCTGGAGCTCGTCCGCGAGGATGCGGATGCGCTCGCGGATGGCGTCGTCCGCCATGCCGTGGAGGCGGCCGAAGTAGGCGATCATCTCGCGCGCGGTGAGCCGGCCGTAGAGCGCGGTCGAGGCGGCGAGGAAGCCGACGTGGGCGCGCACCTGCTCGGGCGCGGTGCCGACGTCATGGCCCGCGACGATCGCGGTGCCGTGCGTGGGCTTCAGCAGGGTGGCGAGCAGGCGCAGCGTGGTGGTCTTGCCCGCGCCGTTGGCGCCGAGCAGGCCGTAGATGCGCCCGGGCTGGCAGGCGAAGGTGACGTCGGCGACCGCGGTGATGACGCCGCGTTTCTTGTCCTTGAACGTCTTGGTGAGGTTGCGCGCCTCGATCATGGGTGCGGCCGGCTCGGGTGGGGGAAGACCTCAGACATCCTTGGACCGTCGGCGGACGAGCCACAGCGCGGCGAGGAGGAGGGCGGCGGCGGCCAGGCCGACGGCCCACCGGCCGGTGAGGACAAGGGCGCCGGCCACGGCGAGGGGCAGGGCGACGAGCGGGAGGCTTTGGCTGATTCTCATGGGAAAGTTCACAGGCTCATCCGCTCGCGGAAGTCCTGCGCCTGGCGGCGCGAGAGCTCGACCTTGAGGCCGCCCTTGAGCCGCACGAGCAGGCCGCCGCTGAACCACGGCTCGATGCCCTCGACCCAGGCGAGGTTGATCACCTGCTTGCGGTTGGCGCGGAAGAAGTGCTTGGCGTCGAGCCGATCCTCCATCGCGGTGAGCGAGCGGAAGAGCTGGGGTTTCTGCTCGTCGAAATGGACCCGGGTGTAGTTGCCCTCGGATTCGAGGAGACGGATGCTCTTCACCGGCACGAACCAGCAGTGGTCGCCCTCGCGGACGAAGACTTTGTCCTCGAGCGAGAGGCGGGTGCGCGGCGTGCCCTCCGCGCCGGCAGCGGCGCTCGCGCGCAGGCGGAGTTTTTCCAGAGCGGCGCCGAGGCGGTTCGGGTCCACGGGCTTGAGCAGGTAGTCGAGCGCGTTGAACTCGAAGGCCTTCACCGCGAACTCGTCGTAGGCGGTGGTGAAGATCACCAGCGGCATCGGTGGCTCGAGCCGTTCGAGCAGCGAAAAGCCGTCGGCGCCGGGCATCTGCACGTCGAGGAAAAGCAGGTCGGGCTTGAGGGCGGCGATCTTCTCCAGCGCGTCGTCCACGTCGACCGCCTCGCCGGCGATCGCGATGTCCTTGTGCGCCGCGAGGAGGCGGCGGAGCTCGTTGCGCGCGAGGCGCTCGTCGTCGATCAGGAGGGCCTTCATGGGGTGGACGCGAGGGGGATGACGACCTCGGCGGTGACGGTGCCGGGCTGCTCCGGGCGGAGCTCGAGCCGGGCCTTCTCACCGAAGAGCAGGTTCAGGCGCTCGGAGGCGTTGCGCAGGCCCACGCCGGTCGAGGAGCCGGCCTTGGCCGCGGCGGACCGGGCGGCGGGCGGCGAAAGGTCGCCGGGGTTGGTGACGCGGATGATCATCTGCCCGGCCCGGAGCTGCGCCGACACGACGATCTCCCCGCCGTCGCGCCGCTGCGAGATGCCGTATTTGACGGCGTTTTCCACGAGCGTCTGGAGCAGCATCGGCGGCAGGCCGCGGGGGCGGACCTCCGCCGCGATCTCCCAGCGCACGCGCAGGCGGTTCTCGTGGCGGATCTGCTCGAGGGCGAGGTAATCCTCGACGATGCGCAGCTCGTCCTCGAAGGGCACGGTCTCGAGCTGGCCGGACTGGAGCGAGTAGCGCAGCATGTTGGCGAGGCGGGTGACGGATTCGCGGGCGCGCGGGGCATCCTCGTCGATCAGGGCGCGCAGGCTGTTGAGCGAGTTGAAGAGGAAGTGCGGGTTGACCTGCGACTTCAGGGCGCGGAGCTCGGCCTCCTTGGCGCTGGCGGCGAGGCGCAGCTGCTCCACCTGCATGCGCTGGAGGCGGTCGAAAATGTGGTAGAAGAAATACGCGCAGAGCCACGCGAGCATCATGACCGCGCCGTTGAAGACGCTGATGGCGAAGAGACCGAGCGGGGGGATCTTCGTCGGCCACGGTTCGCCGATCACGAGGTAGGTCCAGCCGTAGCCGAATGCGCTCCAGAGGAACGACAGCAGCAGCGCCATGCTCGCGATGCGCGGGGTCAGCGCGCGCCAGCCGAGCTCCTTCCAGCCCCAGCGCGACATCGGCCCGCGGGCGTAGTGCGTGAGCAACAGGCCCGAGCAGACCACCAGGCCGATGCCGGCCAGCGCGCTCACGCGGTCGCGCTTCAGGGTCTCGCTGGTGAACAGGCTGAGGAACAGCACCTGCATCAGCAGGAACATGCCCCAGCCCGCCAGCTGCCCGAACACGTAGAGCCGGCCCTTCGCCCGCTGCAGCTTGGCCAGGGTGTTGTCCGGCGCTTTCGTCATCGGCGCGGAGCGAACCACAGCCCCGGCGCGCAGCGCAAGGCTGTCCCGGGAATCCGCGGCGAATGACGGGGCGAACGACATGCCCGCAACCTACGCCCGCCCCCCCCGGGGGCGCACGGCGCAACAGGACGGACGGTCGCCCCGCGCCGATGAGCGGCGCGCCCCGCCCGGGCCGGTCCGCAAGAAAACGTGAAAACCGGGCCGTCCGCCGCAACGCCCGAGATTTTAGGTGCATTGCCCGCCCCGTCCCGTAATGTCGGCCCCTGTGTTACCCCGCGTCGTAGTCGTCGGCAGCTTCATGCAGGACCTCGCCTTTTACGCGCGCAATTTTCCGCGGCCGGGCGAGACCGTGATGGGGGAGTTCCGCCCCGGCCCCGGCGGCAAGGGCTTCAACCAGGCCGTGGCCGCAGCCCGCGCGGGCGCCGCCACGCATTTCGTCGGCGCGGTCGGCCGCGATGCCTTCGGTCACGGCGCGAAGAAGTTCGCCAACGGCGTCGGCCTGCGCACGACCTTCGTCGAAAAACCCAAGCACGCCACCGGCACCGCCGTCATCACGATCAGCGAGGACGGCCAGAACCACATCGTCATCGCGCCGGGCGCGAACCTCGCCCTGCACAAGCAGGACGTGCCGCTCGATCCGTTCCGCTCGGCGCACGTCGTCGTCTGCCAGGGCGAGTCCGATTACCGCACCGTCGCCCACGTGCTGAAGACGGCGCGCAAGACCGGCGCCGTGACCGTCCTCAACCCCGCGCCGATGCGCCCCGAGTTCGACTGCGCGCTGCTGCGCCACACCGAGGTGCTCATCCCCAACGAGTCCGAATTCATCGCCCTGGCCCGGCTTCACCCCGGCTGCGCCGCGCTGCTCCGCTCCGCCCCCTACCGCGACCACGGCGAGTTCAACGAGTCCGCCCTGCACGCGCTGAAGGCCGATGCGCTGCACCGCCTCTGCCGCTGCCTGCAGGTGCCCATCGTCATCCTCACCCTCGGGGCGCGCGGCTGCTTCGTCTCCCAGCCCGACGCCTATCTGCGCATGAACGCCCACCCCGTCGAGGTGGTCGACACCACCGGCGCCGGCGACGCCTTCGTCGGCGGCTTCGCCGCGGGGCTGGTGAAGTTCAAGCGCAACGTCGTCGAGGCGGCGAACTTCGCCAACGCCGTCGCCGCGCTCGCCGTGATGCAGCCCGGCACGGCCGACGCCATGCCGAACACGCGCGAAATCGCCCGCTTCATGCGCGAGCGCGCGCACGCCGTGCGCTGAGCGCCGGCCCGCGCGGCTACGAAGCGGCCGGCGGCGGTTGGTAGAGCGCCGCGACCGCCCCGGCCGGATCCTGGATCACCGCCATCCGGCCGCCGCCCATGTCGCGCTCGGGGGCGACGACCTTCCCGCCGCGTTGCGCGCAGGCGGCGAGGCTCGCCCGCAGGTCCGGCACGGTGATGTAGATCAGCCATTGCGGCGGCAGGTTGGCGTTCTCGCCGCGGCGGTGGCAGATGCCGCCGGCAGGCGCTTCCGCCCCGGGCGGCATCATGCAATAGTCGTTGTAGCCGCCCATGTCGACCGGCGAGGCGGTCCAGCCGGCGACGGCGCTGTAGAAATCGCGGACCTCGTCGGCATTCGTAACGGTGAGGTCGAACCAGGATACGGAACCGGGAGCGGGAGTGTCCATGGGGTTGCGGGGTCGGGGCGAATTTGGCGGCGCAGACTCCACGCGGCAACGCCGACCTTGCCCAACGACGAAAAACGGGCGATGAAAGGTCCGTCATGCGTCTCCGTCTTCGCGCCCGGCTCTATCGCGTCGCCCTCGTGCGCTGGGTGGATCTGCCGTGCAACCTCGCCACGCGCCTCAAGCTGACTCCGGCTGAGATCACGGGCGGCGGCCGGGGCTGGAACGCGCTCCTGCGGTTCAACGACGACCTCGACCGTGTCACCCTGCTGCCCGGCAAGCCGGGCAAACTGAAGCTCGCCTTCAAGGTCGAGCTGCTGCGCGCGGCCGGCGTCGACGCGGGCGACGAGGTGGCGTTCACGCTCGAGCCCGACACCGCCTCGCGCGAGCCGGAGCTGCCCGGGGAAATGCTCAAGGCATTCCAAGCCCGACCCGAACTCGAACGGCGCTGGCTCGCGCACAGCGTCGCCTTGCGCCGGCAGGTGGCGCGCTACATCTTCCAGGCCAAGAGCGCCGAGGCGCAGGCGAAGCGCAGTTGGATCGTTCTCGAGCGCCTCGCCGAGACCGGCTCGCTGCGCCCTCCCGCGGCGAAGTAGGGAAGCCGGAAACTCTGCCGGACAATGTAAGCCGCCGGGCTTGCCAAGCCGCCGAACGCGCCCAACTTCATGCCGTCACCTCGCGCCCCACGGCGCACCCCCGTTCCCACGCCATGAGTGAATCCATCCCCCCGCCCGCCGCCCCCGCCCCGGAGACGGCCCACGCCCGCCCCAAGTTCGCCCCCAACGACAGTTTCCAAGCCGTGCTGCGCCGGCGGGTGGACGAATTCTTCGCCCGCACCGGCCGCAGGCCCCGCGACAACGCCTCGATGTATCTCAAGACCGCCGTGATCCTCGCGGTGTTCTTCGCCAGCTATGTCGCGCTCGTGTTCTTCGCCGCCAACGCCTGGCACGCGCTCATCGCCGGCCTGGTCCTCGGCGGCGCCGCCGGCCTGATCGGCTTCAACATCCAGCACGATGGCTCGCACCTCGCCTATTCCGACCACCCGTGGATGAACAAGCTCAGCGCCATGTCGATGGACCTCATCGGCGCCAGCTCCTACCTGTGGCACTGGAAGCACGTCGCCTCGCACCACATCTACGTCAACATCACCGACCACGACGCGGACGTGGACCTCGGGGCCTTCGCGCGCGTGACGCCGCACCAGCCGCACTACTTCTTCCACCGCCTCCAGCATTTCTACCTGTGGGCGCTCTACGGCTTCATGACCATCCGCTGGCACCTCTACGGCGACTTCCGCGACCTCGTCGCGCGCGAGATCGGCGGGCACCCCTTCCCGCGCCCGCGCGGCAAGGAGCTGGCGGTCTTCATCGCGGGCAAGGCCGTGTTCTTCACCCTCGCCTTCGTCGTGCCGATGTTTCTCCACTCTTGGTGGAAGGTCCTCCTGATGTATGCCTTCGTGGCCGGCATCATCGGCGTCGTGCTCAGCATCGTCTTCCAGCTCGCGCACTGCGTGGAGGAGGCGGACTTCCCGCTGCCCGACGCCGCGACGAATCGGATGGAGGACAACTGGATGGTCCACCAGATCCACACGACCGTCGACTTTGCCCGCCGCAGCAAACTCGTCTGCTGGCTGCTGGGCGGCCTCAACTTCCAGGTCGAACACCACCTCTTCCCGAAGATCTGCCACGTGCATTACCCGGAGATTTCGAAGATCGTGGAGGAGACCTGCCGCGAGTTCGGCATCCGCTACAACGAGCACAAGACCCTCTGGGCCGGGCTCGTCTCGCATTACCGCTGGCTGCGCCGCCTGAGCCGGCCCGCGGCCGCCTGATCGGGCGTCGCCGCCGGCGCGCCGCGCCATGAAGATCGAGCACCTCGCGCTCTGGACCGCCAACCTCGAGCGCGCCCGGCGTTTCTACGAAACGTATCTCGGCGCGCAGGCCAACGAACTCTACCACAACCCGCGCACGGGCTTCCGGTCGTATTTCCTTAAATTCGCCGGCGGCGCGCGACTCGAACTGATGCAGCGCGCCGACATCGCGGAGCGCAGCAGTGGCGATGTGGAACGCGAGACGCTCGGCCTCGCGCATTTCGCCGTGTCGCTCGGCAGCGAGGCCGCGGTGGACGGGATGACCGAGCGCTTTCGCCGCGACGGTCTGCGCGTCGTCTCGGCGCCGCGCCGCACAGGCGACGGCTATTACGAAAGCGTCGTGCTCGATCCCGACGGCAACCGCATCGAGCTCACCGTCTGAGCATGGGCCGCATCAAGCCGATCCGGGTGTTTCGCGAGCGGGCTTCACGTTGCCGCGCAACAGGCGCATTGCTCAACCTTGGCCCCAGGTCATCCGCTTGGCTCGCCGACATCGGCATCACCACGCGCGAGCGACTCGCCGTGCTCGGCCCGATCGAGACCACAGCCGTCCCGCGGGAATGGTGAATCGCGGCACGGTCATCCCCCACCTGTCATTCTGAGCGGAGCGAAGAATCCAGTCACCCGAATCCTGCATCAGGCATCGAGCACGTGGATCCTTCGCTTCGCTCAGGATGACACGCTTCTGAGGCTGAAAACCGGTCACTGTGGGATGGCTGTGGATCAAGACCTGCCGCCGCCTGCGCGCAGCCGGACATCCCGTCCGCCAGCACAGTCCGCGCGCGAAGTGAGCCGCCGCTGATTATGGACGGCACACGACTGGCGACCACGGCACGGCACAGCCGCAAATTCGGCCCGGCTCGGTGGCGCGCGTGCACGCGTTGGCCAAATTGGAGGCATGCAATCCTTCTGCGACCTTGAAACCGACCAGATGAGCGCCGCCCGCTTGGGCGATGGCGCTGAAACCCACGCGACAGTTCCCCATCGCGAGAGCTGGCTCGACCGGCTGGCCCGCCTGCTCGCGCCGATGCCCGTCGACCACATGCCGATCGTCCCGCGCGAGTGTCTGCCGCCGGCCTGCTGCACCGGCGCCGACTGCTGCTAATTGTTCGGGAAGAAACCCTGCGCCCTCGGCTCATGGAGCCGGCGGGCGTAGAACGGCACGAACTGCGCGATGCCGAGCACGCCGAGCACGAACACGTCGTCGCGATAAGGCCCGCCGAGGAAGACGCCGAGGAGGGCGCAGGACTCGGCCAGCGCGCAGCCGACGATGAACATCACGAAGGCCTTCCGGCCGTCGGTGTAGCGCGGCAGCACCAGCCAGCGCACTATGATGCTCACGAACAGCGGCACCAGCCCGACGAGATTCTCGAACGGATTCGCCGCCGCCGGCCGCATCGGCCCGCGCCCGAGCGTGAGGTAAAGAATACACGCGCCGGTGAGCAGGGCGAACCAGAGAATCCACCAATCGCGTGTTTCCTGGGACATAACGATTCTGAAATCAGTCTCGGCCCGCGAGTGCACGAACAAAAGCCGGTGGCACAAACGTCAAGGAATTGAGCGAGCTTGCAGCAACAGGACGTAACGGACACTGTTTCAATACATGCTTACTCGCCTCCAAGTGGATGGTTTCAAAAACTTGGTGAACGTTGATGTTCGCTTCGGACCATTCACGTGCATCGCGGGGCCGAACGGAGTGGGCAAATCAAACCTCTTCGATGCTATACGGTTTCTCAGCCATCTCTCCTCCAGATCCCTCACTGAAGCTGTCGCATTGGTGCGCGACGAACGTCGTGTCTCGGACGTGCGATCAATCTTCCACCGAATCGGCGACGAGTATGCACAGAAGATGACCCTCGCTGCGGAGATGATAGTTCCGTCGCACCAAGTTGACGATCTAGGACAGGAAGCCAAAGCAACGACCACCTTTTTACGTTACGAGATAGAACTGGGCTGGCGGCTAGATCCCGCCAACAACAGTCCAGTTCTTGAGATACATCGCGAACATCTGGGACACCTGAAGTTGAGCAGTGCGTCGCAGCACCTGTTGTTCCCACACAGGGCCGCGACATGGCGAAATAGCGTTCTCAAGGGCGCCCGACGTGGCCCCCCGTTCATATCTACCGGTGATGAGAATGGAGTGACAGTAATAAAACGACATCAAGATGGAGGAAGCCGTGGACATCCCATGCCGAGTTTGGCGCGCACACTCCCGCGAACCGTTCTATCCGTCGCAACTGCCGCAGAGGCCCCGACGGTGCTCTGTGCGCGGCGCGAGATGGAATCATGGATTCTTCTCCAACTAGAGCCATCAGCCCTCAGGAAGCCGGATGAAATCAACGCACCTCCGCGTTTGACTGCCGCTGGGGCGGGTTTGCCCGCAGCCCTTTACCACATAGGGATCAGCTCTGGAGATCCAGATGCCACCTATGCTCGCGTCGCCAATCGGCTTGCCGGCCTTATCACTGATGTTCGCGCGGTCAGTGTCGATCGAGACGACAAGCGCGAGTTACTTACGCTGAATCTGACCGGGCGAGATGGGACAACGCACGCCGCCCGTGCGCTCTCTGACGGAACTCTTCGTTTCTTGGCGCTCGCGGTAATCGAAATCGATCGAAGCGCGAGTGGCGTCCTGTGTCTGGAGGAGCCAGAAAATGGCATCCACCCTGATCGGATACCTGCGATTCTTGAGTTGTTGAGAGACATAGCATCGGACACCGACGACGCCGCCGGACCAGACAATCCATTAAGGCAGATCATTTTGAACACTCATTCACCTTTGGTGGTTGGTGAATGCTCCGACGATGCACTGCTGGTTGCTCGGTTGATTGAGGGCGTGAAAACGGGCCGTCGATTCTCTCGTGTGACTTTTGCGAGCCTCCCCAAAACCTGGCGTGACCCAGTGCCAAACCAGGAATTCGTTTCGCGCGGTCAGTTGCTCGCATATCTACAACCTCAATGTCTTCAGTTTCTTTCGCCCGAGCAGCCACCTGCTCGCTCCCGGAGAAAAGTCCGGGACCGAGACGATGTTCATCAGCTTTGGCTACAGTATGAAGGCCGTGTTGCGGAACATGGAAATTAGGTTCACCCTTGTAGGAGACGGTCCCTTCGATTGTGCGCTCTTACCTATTATTCGCTGGGCTCTTGGGCAGAACACTCGCGTGTCGGGCTTCTATGGAGAGTTCGCTGACCCTCGCCGACTCCCGAAGCTAGGAGAGGGCCTGCGCATGAGGTTGCTAACGGCCGTAGAGTTCTACCCCTGCAATCTTCTCTTTGTGCACCGTGACGCAGAGAGCCAAACAAGGGAACAACGGTTGCAAGAGATCCACGAAGCGTCGCGAGCACTCCGCTCGGTCCACGTGCCAATAATTCCCATTAGGATGACAGAAGCTTGGCTGCTGTTCGCCGAAGATGCGATCCGACGCGCTGCGGGGAACCCCAATGGCACCGCCGCATTGAACCTCCCTCCTCTCAACAGGGTGGAACGAAGAATCGACCCCAAATACGACCTCCGGCAAGCGCTCTTGGGCGCAAGCATGTTGAGCGGTCGTCAACTTCGGAAATTCGACGAGAATGCGGCCGCAAAGCGAGTCGCCGAATTGATAACCGATTTCGCTCCTCTCAGGCAGTTGAGCGCGTTTCGCGATTTCGAAACTGACTTGGCAAGGGCGTTGAGCGTTATCTGATCATGCCCCGATCGGGTGCCAGGTGGTCTTGAACTCCACGAAGTCGCGGATCTCGTAGAGGCTCTGGGCGCGCTCGGAGAACCAATCCGTTTTCTCCTCCGCGGCGTGGAGTTTCACGCGCTTCACGCTCTCGGCGGCGCCGAGCTTCAGGGTCTTGCGCTCGTCGGCGTTGGCCACGCCC
>PNKG01000057.1 GCA_013822585.1 Opitutus sp.
GTGCCGAGCTCCTCGGTGATCCACATCTCGGTGGTCTGACCGCCTTCGGTCGTCACGTATTCCTCGCACAGGTAGCCGAGGATTTTTTCCGTGCGGCCGGTCTTCTCGACCTTCTGCTCCGGCGCGGCCTGCTCCGGGCGCGCGGCGGCCTGGGGCTTCTTCAACGGCATGACCATATACATCTGCTGCTCGGGCATCAGGACGATCATCTCCTGTTTCTCCCAATCCATGATCATCGCCGTGCCGCCCGCGTCGGCCATCTTCGGCTCCATGCGCCCGCGCGTGCCCTTCATCGCGTAATCGATGACCTGCTCGGCGTCGCGTCCGCTCTTCATCCCGAGGGAAACCTTGCCTTCGAAGGCGGCCGCGCTCAACGCGGCGAACGCAACAACGACTCCCGACAACCCGGCGCGAAAGAAAGTTTTCATGGCGCGCCACGCTAGCGCTCGCCGCGGTGCGCTCAAGCCCGCACGCGCGCGCGAACGCCCGACTTTCGCCTAGGAGAAGTGCGTGAGCGTGCGCTGGCCGCGCGAAGCTGAACCGTTGGAGGCGCCGTCTTGCTGCGCCCTCGGGTATGGGGCCGCGTTCGCACGAAGGGCGCAGCAAGACTGCGCCCCTACAAAGCTACATAGCGGACCGCCGTGTGGTGGTGTTGTGCGAGGTCCGTCAAGCCGCGCGGCGGCATCTCCGGCGTTGCATCGTTGTCCGCCGGGTTAATCCTGTGACCATGGTCTCCGAGTTTTCCATCACGCGCACCGTCGAGTTTGCCGAGACGGACATGGCGGGAATCATGCATTTCTCGAATTATTTCCGGTGGATGGAGTCCTGCGAGACCGCCTTCCTCCGCTCCCTCGGCCTGTCGCTGGCGAGCTTCGTGCCGGGACAGGTCGTGGGCTGGCCGCGCGTGAGCGCGAAGTGCGACTTCCGGGTGCCGCTGCGCTTCGGCGACACCGTGGAGGTGCGGCTCTACGTGAAGGAAATCCGCACGCGCGCCGTCGTGTTTCTCTTCCAGTTCCGCAAACTCGCGAAGGGCAAACCCGAGCCCGACATCCTCTCGCAGGGCGAGCTGGTGTGCGTCAGCGTGACGTCCGATGCGAAGGGCAGGATGGTTTCCCAGCCGATCCCGCCGGAATACCGGGGCAAGCTGCGCATGGCGCCGAAACAGGCGTGGCAGACGGAGGACTAGGGAGCGGAGGACGGAAGACGGAGGACGGACGGTAGGGCGGATTATCTTTAATCCGCCGCTCTCGACCGCCTCAAGGCACGGCGCATTAAGGATAATGCGCCCTACTTGGCGACTCGCGAGACGCACGCACGCCGGCCAGAGACCGGCACTACGGGTCCGCGGAAGAAATCTCGGCGGGTTCGACGCGGTCCTTGACCGCCCCACGCGCCCGAGCGGGCGCATCTGTGATGGTCTCCCAGCCGATCCCGCCGGAATACCGGGGCAAGCTGCGCATGGCGCCAAGCAGGCGTGGCAAACGGAGGGCTGAGGGCGAGCGGTCGCGTCGCGCGCCTACCGCAGGAGAGGGGAAAGGGTCCGCCACACCGTCTCGGCCACGATGCGATGCCCGACGGCGGTCGGGTGGATGCCGTCGGGGAGATTGAGCTCGGGAATGCCGCCGACGCCCGCGAGCAGGAAGGGGATCAGGGCGACCTGGTTGGCCTGCGCGAGGTCGGGGTAGATCTTGGCGAAGGCCTCGGAGTAGGCGGGGCCCATGTTCGTGGGAATCTGCATGCCGGCGAGCACGAGGATTACGCGCGGATTTTTGGCGCGGACCCGGTCGATCATCTCCTGCAGGTTTTTGCGCGTCACTTCCGGGGCGAGGCCGCGCAGGCCGTCATTGCCGCCGAGCTCGATGACGAAGACATCGACCGGCTGCCGGAGGATCCAGTCCAGCCGGCGCAGGCCGCCGGCGGTGGTCTCGCCGCTGAGGCCGGCATTGACCACGCGCCAGTCGAGGCCTTCCGCGGCAAGTTTCTTCTGGATGAGGGCGGGGTAGGCCTCGTCGGGATCGAGCCCGTAGCCGGCGGTGAGGCTGTCGCCGTAGAAAATCATCGTCTTCGTCGCGGCGGCGGCGGTGGTCGTCGCGAGCCAGGAAGCGAGGGCGAACGCGGCCAGCCGTCCGGCCCGGCGAATCAGCCGTCCGACGAACAACTTTGCACTTTCGGGCCTGTTCGATGTGTTACAGCGCGTCATCCGCCACATGAGTGTCCAACCCATCCTAAAAGTCGAGCGCCTCACCAAGACCTATCCCACGGCCGCGGGCGCCCTGACCGTGCTTCGCGACGTCAGCTTTGCGCTCGAGCCCGGCGCCACCTGCGCGATCGTCGGCCCGTCGGGCAGCGGCAAGACCACGCTGCTCGGCTTGTGCGCCGGCCTCGACCAGCCCTCGGGCGGCAGCGTGCAGATCGTCGGCCGCGAGATCGGGCACCTCGACGAGGACCAGCGCGCGGCGGTGCGCAACGAGAGCGTCGGCTTCGTCTTCCAGAACTTCCAGCTCATCCCCACGCTCACGGCGCTCGAGAACGTGCTCGTGCCGCTCGAGCTGCGCGGCGGCCAGTCGCGCGGCGAGGAGGCCGCCGAGCTCCTCGCCCGTGTCGGTCTCGGGGACCGGCTCGATCATTACCCGATGCAGCTCTCCGGCGGCGAGCAGCAGCGCGTGGCGCTGGCGCGCGCCTTCATCAACCGCCCGCAAATCCTCTTCTGCGACGAGCCGACCGGCAACCTCGACGGCGACACCGCGCACGCGATGGTCGACCTGATCTTCGGCCTCAACCGCGAGCGCGGCACCACCCTCGTGCTCGTGACCCACGACCTCGAACTCGCGCGCCGCACGCAGCGCGTCCTCCGCCTCCGCAGCGGCGCCGTCCTCAGCGACGAACGCACGAACGCCTGACCGGATTTCTAGTCACCACGAAAACAAAGAACCAGAAAGGGCCCACGAAACACACGAAGGGACACGAAAGGATATGAGATGAACAACGTCATTCACGCAGAGGAGTGCTACAAGATCGTCGGCGCCTGCTTTGAGGTTTACCGGGAGAAAGGCTGCGGGTTTCTCGAGCCGGTCTTCCAAGAGTGCCTGGAATACGAACTCCGGATGCAGGGCATACCTTTTGAGCCTCAACGCGTGATGCCGCTCAGCTACAAGGGGCGTCCTCTGCTCCAAACCTATCGGGCGGATTTCCTCTGTTTTGGAACGGTCATCGTCGAAATCAAGGCGGTGTCCAAACTCGTCGACGAACACCGCGCGCAACTCCTGAATTACTTGGCAGCTTCGAATCTTCGTTTGGGTCTGCTCGTGAACTTCGGCCACCACCCGAAGCTCGAATGGGAGCGCATCGTTCGATGAACGCCACCCTTTCGTGTCCCTTCGTGTGTTTCGTGGGTAATCCCTCCGTCTTCTCATGAACTTCATCCTCAAAATGGCTTGGCGGGACACGCGGGCGTCGCGGCGGAGGTTGCTGCTGTTCTCGCTCGCGATCGTCCTCGGCGTGGCGGCGCTCGTCGCCGTCGGCTCCCTGCGCGACAACCTCCGCGCCGCGATCGAGGACCAGACCAAGGCGCTGCTCGGCGCCGACCTCGTCATCACCTCGCGCGCCGCCCTGACGGGCGAGGCGGAAAAATTCATCGCGTCGCTCGGCGGCGTGCCCTCACGCGAGATCGCGTTCAACTCGATGCTCGTCGCGCCCGCCTCCGGCATGACGCGCCTCGTGCAGGTGCGCGCGCTCGAGGGCGACTTCCCGTTCTACGGGGAGTTCGACACCTCGCCGGCAGGCGCCCGCGCCGAGCTCAAGCGCGGCGGCGGGGCGGTGGTGGAGGAGAGCCTGCTGGTCGCCTTCGGGCTCAAACCCGGCGACCGCATCAGGCTCGGGGTGGCGGAATTCCCCGTGGCCGGCGGCCTGCTCAAGGTTCCCGGCGAATCGGCCGCGGTGGCGACGCTCGCGCCGCGCGTCTTCATCCCGCTGGCGGCGGCGGAGTCGACCGGCCTGCTCAAGGCCGGCAGCCTCGCGCGGCACCGCGTCTACCTGAAGTTCCCCGCCGGCACCGACGTGGAGAAGCTCGTGGGCGACCTGCGCGACCGCTTCCGCGAGCTGCGACTCGGCTTCGACACGGTCGAGGAGCGCAAGCGTGAGCTCGGCAACTCGATCCGCAACGTGAACTCCTTCCTCATGCTCGTCGGCTTCGCCTCGCTCTTCCTCGGCGCCATCGGCGTGGCGAGCGCGATCCACGCGCATGTGCGGCAGAAGATCCCGACGGTGGCCATCCTGCGCTGCCTTGGCGCGAGCGCGCGCACGAGCTTCGCCATCTATCTGGTGCAGGGCGTGGGCCTCGGGCTGGCCGGTGCGGTGGGCGGCTCGCTGCTCGGCCTCGCGGCGCAGCTGGCGCTGCCGGGCCTCCTGCGGGACTTTCTGCCGTTCTCCTTCGCTTTCTTCGTGTCGTGGCCGGCGGTCGGCCGCGGCATCGGCGCGGGCGTGGTGATCAGCCTCCTGTTCGCCCTGCTGCCGCTGCTGGAAGTGCGGCGCGTGTCGCCCTTGCTCGCCCTCCGCTCGGCCTTCGCCGAGGCGAACGGCCGGGGCCGCGACTGGCTGCGGCTCGCGCTGCCGGGCGTGATCGTCGCCGCAGTGTTTGGCTTCGCCATCTGGCAGACGGGCCGCTGGCAGTGGGGCGTGGGCTTCGCGGGCGCGCTGTTCGCGGGGTTCGCGGTGCTCGCGGGCTTGGCCAAGCTCATCGCCCTCGTGGCGCAGCGCCTCAACCTCCGCTCGCTCCCTTTCGCCTGGCGGCAGGGCGTGGCGAACCTCTACCGCCCGAACAACCGCACCGTGCTGCTGCTCGTGTCGCTCGGCATGGGCACGTTCCTGATGATGGCGCTCTACCTCTCGCGCGACACCCTGCTCGGACAGCTCAGGCTCATCGGCGGGGACGACCGCCCGAACCTGATGCTGTTCGACATCCAGGACGACCAAGTCGCCTCCGTCACGAGGCTCCTCGCCGACAGCGGCTCGCCCGTGAAGCAGGGCGCGGCCATTGTCACGATGCGCCTCAGCTCTCTCAAGGGCCGGCCCGTCGCCGACGTGCTGAAGGACAACGCGGTGCGCGTGCCGGCGTGGACGTTGCGGCGCGAATACCGCTCCACCTACCGCGGCGCGCTGAGCGACACCGAGAAGGTGGTCGCGGGGAAATTCACCGGGCAGGCGCCCGCCGACGCCGAGCGGGTGCCGATCTCCGTCGAGGAGGCGCTGGCGCGCGATCTCGGCGTCAAGGTGGGCGACGAGATCGACTTCGATGTCCAGGGAGTGCCGGTGAAGACCGTCGTCGGCAGCCTGCGGCAGGTCGACTGGCGCAGGATGGCCCCGAATTTCTTCGTCGTGTTCCCCGAGGGCGTGCTCGAAGGCGCGCCGAAATTCCACGTCATGGCCGTGCGCGCGGCCGATGCGCGGCAGTCCGCCCGCGTGCAGCAGGCCATCGTGCGCGAGCATCCGAACGTCTCGGCCATCGACCTCGCGGTCATCATGCAGGCGATCGACAGCGTCTACTCCAAGGCGTCGTTCGTGGTTGAGTTCCTCGCGCTGTTCACTGTCGTCACCGGCGTGGTCGTGCTCGCCGGCGCCGTGCTCATCGGCCGGCACCAGCGCGTGCGCGAGAGCGTGCTGCTGCGCACGCTCGGCGCGACCAAGCGCCAGGTGAACCGCATCATGCTGGCGGAATACCTCGCCCTCGGCACGCTCGGCGCGGCGGTCGGCGCCGTGCTGGCGGTGGGGGCGAACTGGGCCGTGGCGAAGTTCGTCTTCCAGATGAACTGGGTCACGCCGGCGCCGCTCGTGCTGGTGGGCGGCTGGGCGGCGGTCAGTCTCGTGACCGTCGTCACCGGCCTGTTGTCGAGCCGCGGCATCTGCGACCACCCGCCGCTCGAAGTGTTGCGGCAGGAGACCTGAGCGGCTCGGAAAGCGCGACCGGATCGACCCCGACGGCGTCTGGAACGTGCGGATTCTCGCACGGCTTGCGGGGCCGGAGGCGGCCGGGTGTTTGTAGTCTAATAGACTACAAACTGGTTTGGGACGGCTGCGGGGGGACTTGGGGCAGGATGGGCGGCGGGTGATACCAGCGTCCGCTTGCTTCCAGACTATTGGGCAGGCAGGTGGTCGCCGCCGTCCCGCGGCGACAGGCTCGTCGGGGACGCCGCGCCCACCCTAAAGTCAATTAGCTACGGGTGCTTGGTATGAGAGGGGATCGCGGGGCGGGGAAATCGGCTTGTGTCGGGGGCGGCGTCAAGGGTGACTGCCGGACCATGGCTGATTCCCGAGTGCTGACCTTCCACTACACGCTGCGCGACGCCAGCGGCCGCGTGCTCGACACCTCGCGCGGAGCCGAGCCGCTGACCTGTATCGAGGGCGCGGGGCAGATCGTGCCGGGACTGGAGAAGGCGCTGCGAGCGATGCAGCCGGGCGAACGCCGCGAAGTCGTCGTGTCTGCCGAGGAGGGCTACGGATTGCGGCGCGACGACCTGATCGGGCGCGTGCCCCGGGCCAACCTGCCCTTCGACGGCGAGGTGCGGGTCGGCGACCAGTTCCAAACGGGACCCGATCCGCGGCATGCCCCGATCGTGAGGGTGATCGCGCTCGAAGGCGCCGACGTCGTGCTCGATGCCAACCATCCGCTGGCGGGGCGGGAGCTGCGCTTCGATGTCGAACTCGCCGCGGCGCGGCCGGCCACGTCCGCGGAGCTTATGTCAGCCCGGGCCGCGGCGGGCGATTGACGCGGGTCGGGCCGGTTCTACCTTTCCACGCCCCATGAAAGTTCTCGGCATCGACATCGGCGGTTCTTCTTTCAAGGCCGCACCCGTTGACCTCCGGACCGGCCGGCTGACGGGCGAGCGGTTCCGCGTGCCGGTCTCGAGCCCGTGTCCGCGCGCCGAGGGCCTCGCGGCGGCGAAGCAGATTGTGGGGCACTTCCGCTGGAAGGGACGGGTGGGGATCGGATTTCCGGGCATCGTGCGGGAAGGCCGCATCGGGATCGTCGGCAATCTCGGGGCCGAGTGGGAAAACCAGAATGGTGTCCGCCTCTTCACCGGCGCGACCGGCTGTCGTGTGGGCATTGCCAACGATGCCGACGCGGCCGGCCTCGCCGAGATGCGCTTTGGCGCGGGCCAGGGCCGCGCGGGCACGGTGCTGATGTTCACCTTCGGCACGGGCATCGGCTCGGCGCTGTTTCACCGAGGGCAACTCTTCCCCAACGCCGAGCTCGGGCACATCCCGTGGGCCGGGCAGCCGATCGAGCAATTCGCCTCCGCAGCGGTGAAGACAAAGCTCGATCTCGACTGGGCCGAGTGGGCCGGGCGCGTGAACGTCTACCTCCGGGTCGTCGAGCGGCTCTTTTCCCCCGAGCTGATCATCGTCGGCGGCGGGGTGAGCCAGGATCACAAGGCGTGGTTCAAGCTGCTCCGCACGCAGGCGAAGGTCGTGCCCGCCAAGCTCCACAACGACGCCGGCATCGTCGGCGCGGCGTTGGTGGGAGAGTGAGCGCGGCGAGGAGCGGAGTCCGCGCCCTGCCTGTCCGCAGCGTGCCGACGAACCAGCGGAGTGCGGGGCGCGTCTTGATTGTGGGCCAGGGGCTCGCGGGCACGGCGCTCGGAGTCGGCGGGCTGGAAGCGGTCAGCCCGAGTGCGGAAGTGCGCCTGACCCTGCCGGACCGGACGCCGGTGATCGGCTGGCATCCGACACGGCCCCGGCTGGGCATCCTTGGCGGTCTCGGCTCGAAGGGCGTGCTATGGGCGCCGTGGCTGGCCCGGTGTTGGCGGGAAATTCTCGGCGGTGCGAAGAGCATCCCGCCCGAGTTGAGCATCGAACGCTGGTGGCGCGCGGATGGCACGGGGCGATGCGCTCGGGCGTGGAACACCTGGCGGAGCAGCGGTGGCCGCCCGTCCCGCTCCCGGGAAAATTTATCCGCTTGTATCCCCGCGAGAGCGGTCGCAGAAGGCGGCCTGTCATGACCAAGCGTCACGCCGCCCTCGGCATCATCATCGGTTCGGCCATGAGCGCGGGAGCCTGTTGCAGCGTCCGGGCGGCGAATCCCGGCGCGCGGTTCCGGGAGTCGCTCCGGCAACCGTTCCGCGTGGCGTCCGACCCTGCTCGCGCGTGCCCCGTTCGCCGCTGCGGCCGCGAATTCCAGCCGGGGTTGGAACGCGAAAAAGGCCACGGCGTGACCGTGGGCCTCGTGCGGCCCTTCCGCCCGATGCTCCCCGCATGAGCTCGAGCAAAATCCGGACCCTGGTGATCGATGACGAGCCCGCCGCCCGCCGCGGCGTGATGCTGCTGCTGGAGCGCGATCCCGACATCCTCGTGATCGGCGAGGCCTCGTCGGGCAAGGAGGCCGTGCGCAAGATCCTCGCGGAGAAGCCCGACCTCGTGTTCCTCGATGTGCAGATGCCCGAGTTGAACGGGTTCAAGGTGCTGGAGGCGCTGGGCGGCCAGCACATGCCGTCCGTCGTCTTCGTCACCGCCTATGATCAACACGCGTTGCAGGCCTTCGAGATCAACGCCGTCGATTACCTCCTGAAACCGTTCGAGGACGACCGGTTCCGGTCCGCCGTCCGTCGCGCCAAGGCCGAGGTCGTGCGCCGCCAGACCGATGCGCTCAGCAACAAGCTCTCGCATCTCCTCAACTGCCTCCAGTCCGGCGGGAGTGCGCTCGGGGAAGCTCCGGCGCCCGCGGCCTCCGCCCGACCCCCGCCGCCCGCCACCGGAGCGATCACGCGCGACCGCATCCTGCTGAAGTCCGGCGGCGAGATCCACTTCCTCAAGGCCGAGGAGATCGATTGGATCGAGGCCGAGGGCGATCACATGAAATTCCACGCTGGCGGGCGGGTGCATCTGCTCCGCGAGACCATGGGCAACCTCGAGGAGCGGCTCGAGCCCAAGCGCTTCATCCGCATCCATCGCTCAGCGATCGTGAACATCGATCGCGTGAAGAAACTCAGCCCGTCCTTCGCCGGCGAATATGCGGTGATCCTGCACGACGGCACCAAGCTCCGCCTCAGCCGCGGCTATCAAGGCCGCCTGCAGGAACTGATGCGCAACGCGCTCTGAGCCGGCTTGGCCGCCGGGCCCCGCCCATCCCGCGGGGTGCCCGTTTATCCCAAAAACACCTGCGACTCGCAGGGAACCGCCGTGTAATTCCCTCGTTCTTTGGCATGAGCTGCAATCGCTTGGGCGAAAACCCCGGCAGGATGCGCGTCTGGCCGCGCGTCCGCAGCTTTTCATCGCAATGCCGTTCTCAACCCGTGAGCGGTCGCTTTGCTGCACATCGTTCGTAGTTATCAGCTGTGTTGCAGAGGGGCTCCTCGCCGAGCCCCCGCAGTGCTTCCCGGGGGCGGAATCGCATTGCGAAGCGCCATCGAACACCTCGCAATCGCCCTCCATTTAACACCTGATGACCATGTCAGCCCCCGCCCTCCAGTCCGTGCCGTCCGCGGCCGCGGCCAAGAAGAAGTCCAAGAAGCGCCTTTACCTGCTGCTGGGTGGCGTCGTCCTGCTCGGCGCCCTCATTGCGGTCGCCATTGCCAAGAGCAAAAGCGACGAGAAGCCGATCCAAGTCACCATCGAGAAGGCTTTTGTCAAAACCATCACCCATGTCGTGACCGCCACGGGCAAGGTCCAGCCCGAGACGGAGGTGAAAATCTCCCCTGAAGTCGCCGGCGAGCTGATCGATATTGCCGTGCAGGAAGGCCAGACGGTCAAGAAGGGCGACCTCCTCGTCCGCATCAAACCCGACCTCTACCGCGCCCAGCTCGAGCAACAGGAGGCCGCCCTCGCGGCCGCCCGCGCCAGCTCCGTGCTCAGCCAAGCCCGCCTCGCGAAGGCCGAGCAGGATTTCAAGCAGTCCGACAACCTCTACGAGAAGAAGCTCATCTCCGACGCCGAAATCATCTCCGCCCGCACCAACCTCAACGTCGCCAAGGCCGACTACGAGTCCTCCCTTGCCCAGATCCGCCGCACCGAAGGCTCGCTCAACCAGGCGCGCGACCAAGTCAACAAGACCACCATCAATGCGCCCATGACCGGCACCGTCAGCTCGCTCACCAGCGAGGTTGGCGAGCGCGTCGTCGGCACCAACCAGTTCGCCGGCACCGAGATCATGCGCCTCGCCGACCTCGACAGCATGGAGGTGCGCGTGAAGGTGAACGAGAACGACATCGTCAACGTCAAGGTCGGCGACCACACCGTCGTCTCCGTCGACTCCTTCCCCGGCCGCAAGTTCGAGGGCAAGGTCCGCGAGATCAGCAGCTCCGCCCTGACCACCGGCGCCACCGGCAGCGCCGCCGCCTCGCTCGCGCAGTCGGCCTCGGACGAGGTCACGAACTTCCTCGTCAAGATCAGCATCACCGACCGCGACGCCCGGCTAAGACCGGGCATGAGCGCGACCGTCGACATCGAGACCGAGACGGTCGCCAACGTCATCGCCGTGCCGATCCAAAGCGTCACCGTCCGCGCCGAGGGCGGCAAGACCACCGAGGAGATGCAGCAGCAGCGCGCCAAGGAAGCCAAGGAGCGCTCCGGCAACGACCTCGAGCTCGTCGAGGAACGCAACGAGGCCCGCCGGACCCTCGAGCGCCTGCAGCGCGTCGTCTTCGTCAGGCAGGGCGACAAGGTCGCCCTGCGCCCGGTCGAGACCGGCATCGCCGACAACTCACACATCGAAGTCAAAAGCGGCCTCAAGGCTGGCGAAGAAATCGTCTCCGGCAGCTACGCCGCCATCAGCCGCCGCCTCAAGGACGGTTCCAAGGTGATGCTCGAGAAGCCCAAGAAGGACGAAAACAAGTAACAGGCCTTGTGGGCGGGGCGCCCTTGCCCCGCTCACGGCGGACGAGGGCGTCCGCCCCACCTCGCCCTGCTCCACATGTCCACCCCTTCCCCCACCGCCACCGCCGCGCCGCGCGGCTACCGCCCGCCGGGTCCGCTGGTCATCGACATCGCCGGCGTCACCAAGCTCTACAAGATGGGCGAGGAGACCGTGCACGCCCTCCGCGGCGTCGCCCTCAAGGTCCATCGCAACGAATACCTCGCCATCATGGGGCCCTCCGGCTCCGGCAAGTCGACGCTCATGAACATGCTCGGCTGCCTCGACACGCCCACCAGCGGCCACTACGAGTTCTCCGGCAAGGACGTCTCCAGCATGTCCGACGACGAGCTGGCCGATATCCGCAACCGCGAGATCGGGTTCGTCTTCCAGACCTTCAATCTCCTCCCGCGGTCCACCTCGCTGGCCAACGTCGAGCTGCCTCTCGTCTACGCCGGCCTCGGCCCCGACGAGCGCCGCGAGAGCGCCATCCGCGCCCTGCAGAACGTCGGCCTCGGCGACCGCATGGGCCACAAGCCCAACGAGCTCTCCGGCGGCCAGCGCCAGCGTGTCGCCATCGCCCGCGCCCTCGTCAACAATCCCTCCATCATCCTCGCCGACGAACCGACCGGCAACCTCGACTCCCGCACCGGCGAGGAGATCATGCAGCTCTTCGAGGAGCTCTACGAACAGGGCAACACCATCATCGTCGTCACGCACGAGGAGGACATCGCCCGCCACGCCCGCCGCATCGTGCGCCTGCGCGACGGCCTCATCGAGTCGGACAACCGCCGGCATTGATTTTTGACGCCCCCACGGCTGCTTTCAACCCGGCACAAGAGCGATTCATCCCCCAAGTATTGGATCCAGACCTTCGGCGCCCAAACTAAGCCCATGAAACGCCTGCTCTACGAGTTCACCGAATCCTTCCGCATCGCCTGGGCGCAGATCCGGGCGAACAAGATGCGCTCGGTCCTCACCGCCCTCGGCGTCATCATCGGCATCGTGGCCGTCACGCTCATGGGCACGGCCATCCGCGGCATCGACACCGGTTTCCAAAACAGCCTCGCCATGCTCGGCGACGACGTGCTCTACGTGCAGAAATGGCCGTGGGGTCCGGTGGAGGATTGGTGGAACTACGCCAACCGTCCGAACATCAAGCCGCAGGACGCCGCTCCGCTCAACCGCATCATCCAGTCCACGCCGAATTCGCAATTGGAACTCGCCGTGCCGGTCGTGGGCCGCTCCAGTCCGGTCAAATACGGCGACGTGAAGGTCAACGGCGTGTTCACCATCGGCACCGAGGCCGAATACGCCCGCATCAGCGGTGCCGAATACCATGAGGGGCGCCTCTTCAACGAAACCGAGGCCGGCTCCGGCCGCGAAGTCTGCGTGCTCGGCTTCACCGTCGCCGAGGCCTTGTTCCCGAACCGCTCGCCGATCGACGAAACCGTCATCATCGGCGGCCATCCCTTCCAGGTGGTGGGCGTCTTCGCCAAGCAGGGCGAGTTTCTCGGGCTGTTCAGTTTTGACAACCAAGTCGTCATCCCGCTCACGGCCTTCCAGAAATACTTCTCCATCCGCCGCGGCGCCGAACTGCGCGTGAAGGTGAAGGACAAGAACCAGCTCGGGGCCGCGAAGGACGAGCTCGTCGGTGCCATGCGCCGCGTGCGCAGCCAGCTGCCCGGCGAAAGAAACAATTTCGACATCAACGAGCAGCAGGCCTTCAAGGCCCAGCTCGATCCCGTGAAGCAGGGCATCGCGATGGCGGGCCTTTTCATCACCGGCCTCTCCCTCTTCGTCGGCGCCATCGGCATCATGAACATCACCTTCGTCTCGGTGAAGGAGCGCACCAAGGAGATCGGCACGCGCAAGGCCCTCGGCGCGCGCCGCCGCTCCATCCTCATGCAGTTCCTCATCGAGGCCGTGTCGATCTGCCTGATCGGCGGCGGTGTGGGCATGGCCGTGTCGTTCATCCTGTTCATCGGCATCCGTTCATGGGCCCCGGGTTTCCCCGTCGAATTCTCCCCCGACCTCGTGCTGGTGAGCATGCTGGTCTCGGTCGTCACCGGCGTCGTGTCCGGCTTCGCGCCGGCCTATGGCGCCTCGCGGCTCGATCCCGTCGTCGCCCTGCGTTACGAATGATCTCCTCCCCATGCCCCTGACCGAAATCCTCAAAATGGCGCTGGGCTCGCTGGGCGTGAACAAACTCCGCTCGGCCCTGACGATGCTCGGCATCACCATCGGCGTGTTCTCGGTCATCGGTGTGATGACGGCCGTCTCCGCGCTGCGCGCCTCGATCGAGACGGGCATCAGCTTCCTCGGCGCGAACATGTTCCAGTTCGCCAAATTTCCGATCAACGGCGGCGGGCCCGAGGGCGGCCGGCGGCGCTACGAGCTGCGCCGTGACATCACCCTCGAACAGGCGATGCGCTACCAACGGCTGATGGAGGGCGCGGCGGACGTCGTCTGCCTCAAGAGCTTCAATCACAGCGGCGGCGCGCAGGCCGTCTACAACGGCCGCAAGACCACGCCCAACCTCACCTTCGGCGGCACCAACGAGCATTTCCTCACCGCCAACCAGTATGCCATCGCCACCGGCCGCAACCTCACCTCCGGTGACGTCGAGCTCGCGCGCCCGCTTGCGCTCATCGGCCAGGACATCGTGGCCAGGCTGTTCCCGGCCGAAAATCCCCTCGGCAAGCAGATCAAGGTCAAGGACCGCACCTACACCGTCGTCGGCACCTTCGAGCCGAAGGGCCAGTCCTTTGGCGGCAGCGGCGACTCGATCGTGATGGTCCCGCTCACCCGCTACCTCGCGGATTTCGGCAGCGAGCGCGTCTCGATCAACGTCGCGACCCAGGCGCCCTCGCAGGCCGTCTACAACGAGACCATGGACAAGGGCGTCACCGCCCTGCGCATCGTCCGCGGCCTGAAGCCCGAGCAGGAAAATGACTTCGAGGTCTACTCCAACGACTCGCTCATCGCCATCTTCGCCCGCGTGGCCGACATGATCGCCGCCGGCTCGTTCGTGATCTCCGGCATCGCGCTCCTCGCCGCCGGCGTCGGCATCATGAACATCATGCTCGTGAGCGTGACCGAGCGCACGAAGGAGATCGGCATCCGCAAATCCATCGGCGCGCGGAAAAAGAACATCCTGACGCAATTCCTCATCGAGTCGGTCGCCATCTCGCTGGCCGGCGGCGTCGCGGGCATCGTCTTCGGCGTGCTCGGCGGCAACGGCCTCGCCCTGGCGCTCAACGCCTCCTTCGTCTTCCCGTGGGACTGGGCCACCATCGGCCTGATCGTGTGCACCGGCATCGGCATCGGCTTCGGGTTTTATCCGGCCTGGAAGGCCGCGTCGCTCGACCCGATCGAGGCGCTGCGCTTCGAGTAATCCTGGATTCCGCGATTGTCTGAAGTGTAGGAGGGGCTTCACGCCCCGACATCGGCCGCATCTTCCACGCACGGGAAAGTCGCGGCATT